>NZ_JAIMBZ010000099.1:0-2660 GCF_025499445.1 Acidiphilium sp. AL | reverse complement strand
CTTTCCCGGCTCGTTGCTGCTCAAGGACACCGCGTGCCACACGGTTTTCTCTACCTTCAGCCCGGGCGGCGGGGTCGGCCTTCGCGAGTTGGAGGGATCAGGCGACGTGCTGATGGTGCCGGACCCCGGCACTTTCCGGATTCTGCCCTGGGCGGCACATAGCGGTTGGTTACTGTGCGATTTACGCTTCACTAATGGCTGCGCCGTACCGTTTTCGACGCGCGATCTGTTCCGTGACACGCTTCAGGTTTTACGCGACCGCGGGTACGAATTCGTCGCAGGCGCCGAGCTGGAATTCCACCTCTTTCGCATCGTCGACCCGCGACTAGATCCCGCGGACGCTGGGCAACCTGGCGTGCCACCCGAAGTGGCACTTACCACCCAAGGCTACCAGCATCTGGCCGAGCTACGCTACGACGAGCTGGACGACATTTTCGAGCACCTGAGGGTCGGCCTGACCAAGCTCGGCCTGCCGCTTCGTTCGTTGGAGATCGAGTACGGCCCGAGCCAATACGAGATGACATTGAGTCCTGCCGCAGGACTTGCTGCAGCTGACCTCGTGGTGCTCTTCCGTAGCGCTGTGAAGCAGATCGCGCGCCGGCATGGGTATCACGCGACTTTCATGTGCCGTCCGCGCATCCCGAATGTCGTTTCTTCCGGTTGGCACCTGCACCAGTCGCTCACCGGCTCGGATGGTGGCAACGTGTTCCGCTCCACCGACGGCGAGGACGTGCTTTCGCCAGTCGGGCGCTGCTATCTCGCGGGCCTGCTCGTACATGCTAGCGCTGCGGCGGCGTTCAGCACGCCGACGATCAACGGCTATAAGCGGTATCGCCCGTGTTCGAACGCGCCGGAACGCGCAATCTGGGGTCGTGACAATCGTGGCGTGATGGTACGGGTGCTGGGCATGCCTGGCGATACCGCGACGCGGTTGGAAAACCGTGTCGGGGAGCCGGCTGCTAATCCCTATCTCTACATGGCGTCGCAAATTGTATGCGGCCTCGACGGCGTTGATCGCGGTCTTGATCCGGGGCCGTCCGCCGACACGCCGTACGAGGCGTCAGCTACGTTGCTGCCGCACTCGCTCGACGTGGCACTCGATGCCTTGTCGCAGAGTGCCTGCTTGCGGCGCGGCTTCGGTGACGCCTTCGTCGACTACTATCTTCATCTCAAACACGCCGAGCTTGCCCGCTTTCGGGCCGAAGTGACCGAGTGGGAGCAGCGAGAATACTTCTCGATCTTCTAACATCGCGGAGAAGTCGAGTCTCAAAATCCACGATGGGGTATGTTGATTCAAAAAGCCGTCCGCGGCACGAACACGAACCAGGGGGCCATGATGAAAATAAAACTTACAAAAATCGTGACTGCGGCATGTTCCGGTCTGGTGCTTGCCGCACTCGCGGCGGGACCGGCATTCGCCATGAACGGACCGGCGCCAACCAAATACAATCTTGGATCACTCGGCGAATACAGCATCAGCGGCGGGGTCGACGGCTACGGCGCCGCCTACACCAACAGCACCGGCAATCTGTTCAACCAGAATCCGCAGAACGTCTCCGCCGGTCTCGCCAATGCCCTGATCAACATCCAGAAGACCTCGGGACTGGTTCAGTTCACCTTCGAAGCCGGGGAATATACGTTCCCGATTCTCGGCTCGAAGGCCTTCGGATATCCGACCGGATCGCCTCAGAACGGCTACAACTTCCTTGGAACCCCCGTTCTTCAGGGATACGTCACGCTGGCACCGAGTAAAAACTTCACGATTTCGGCCGGCATCATCCCGACGGTCGAAGGCATGGAGCAAGCGCAGGACTGGAATAACTTCAACTTCTTCCTCTCGCAGTTGGCCAATATGGAGATCACGTCGGAGCGGGGCATCGAGGCGACCCTGACCCATGGCCCGGCGTCGCTGACGGTCCAGTTCGACGATGGCTATTTCTCGAAGCGCTTCAACAACGTTCAGGCCGCGCTGACCTATAACCTGAACTCGTCCGACTATATCTATCTCTACGGCTCGGATACGATCGGCACCACCGATTTCACCAACGTGACCAATGGTTTCCCCGAGGTCAACAGCAATATGATCGGCGGTGGTGTCAGCTCCACCTTTGGTAAACTCACCGTGATTCCGTATGTCCAGTACCAGTGGCTGCCGAAGAGCGCGCGGGTCGGCAACGTCAAGACCTATAGCAACATCGCCTTCGCGGTGTCCACGGACTACCAGTTCAACAAGCTGTGGTCGCTGGGCAGCCAGGTGAGCTATGTGAGCACCAATACCGACAAGCAGAATATCGCCAACGCCATCGCCTTCGGCAACTGGATGGGATATGGCGCGACCGGCCCCGGTGCGATCGGACCCGGCGCTTCCATGCTCGGATTGCAGCTGACGCCGACCTGGCAATACAAGCAGCTCTTCGTGCGCACGACCTTCGCTTACTCCCATCTCTCGAGCTATCTGCCCGGCTTCGGCTACGGCACCAGCGGCAACAAATCGGGCATGTTCGCGGGTGTGTTAGAGGCAGGATTCCTGTTCTGACGCCGTGCTTGTCGTCATCGAAGCCGAAAAGTTTAGTCTGCCTTGTCATCTGACAGATAAAATCAACCAAAGCACATTCTGGGGCAAAAAACAGGAGAAAATGAAATGAACAAAACAGCCGATA
>NZ_JAIMBZ010000098.1:0-2754 GCF_025499445.1 Acidiphilium sp. AL | reverse complement strand
ATCGTCGCGCGACTCGGTGGCTGGAATTGTTACTATAAACCACCGGGGCCAAAAACCATGCGAGCCGGATGGGCACAGTTCGCCTCAATGGCCGCAGGCTTCGTCCTCGCTACCCAGTCAAATGTGTGAATCCCGTAGCGGCACAACGACCCGCGACACATCCGGGCTGGTCGTCCCGGTCTCGGGGTTACCACCGACAGATTGATAGCCGAGATTATAGATATTCAGCACCGTGCCACCATCGCGCAGACGCCATTCCCGGGCGGTCTGGTCGAGCTGCACGATATCGCCATTCACCGCGTAACTGGCCGTGGCCTCCTGCCCATCCGGTTCGATGACAAAGATCGATGGGATGCGGGCATTCCCGGCGAATTGCAGCACCGTGGAGTAGCCATTATCCCACACCGCGAGCGGCGCCAGCGAGTGATCCCCTTGCCCGACATATTTGTAATTGCGTGGCCCGGCGTAAGGATTGCTTTGCTCGTTCTGGAATGCCGCCTGTGCAGCGGTTTGCGTGGCCCGTTGCAAGGCCAGCCGGTTGAGCGCCGCTACCTTCCTGGCCTCCGCGGCCGCGCGCGCCGCCGCCGCTTTGGCTGCATCCGCCGGATAGGTGAATTGCACCGAGTAGAACACGCCCTTGGCGCCATCCGCCGTGGTCGGGGCAGTCACCGTCTCGATCTCGAAAACATAGCGCCGCAGCGAGCCGTCCCGGCGCTGCGTGAGCACGATGATCGGCTGCAATTTCAGTGCGGCGCTGGGCTTGAGGAAGAGGTAATTCCCCTTCGGCACCGCCGCCAGATGCAGACTGTCGGTCTCGGCTACCGACGTCACCGTCTCGTCGGGCGCGAAGCTCACCACCATCGTCGCCCCCACGATGGTCGATAGATGCACCACCTGCCCGGGGTTATAGGCAACGTAACGCATGCGACTGTCATAATGCCCGGCATCCGGCGTCTGATCGGCATAAGCGCCGCGCATCGTCACCATGCCCGCCAAACCACTCAACAACACCAGCGCAAAAGCCCGCCTCATGGCGCGGTATCCTCTTCATCCTGGTAGCTGGTGATGATGATGCCGCCGGGGTCATCCAGCCGTTCGGCATCGGGCATCGTATCGACCAGCTCAAATTGCTCCGTTGCGGTCCAAGTCGTGGTAACAGCGGTATTCATGCCCGCCTCGAAGATCCGCTGGTAGCGCACCTGCGCCACGCCAGGGCCGATCAGCGCCACAGAGATCGGCTCCACCGTGACCACACCATTCTTGCCGATCGTCACCTGCGGGGATTGCGGGTTCGGATAGTTGAACCACGTTTGATAGGCGGCTTTCGCCGCAGCATCTGACATGCCGGAGACGATGTCATACCGATAGCGGGCGGTGTCATAGGAATAACCCTCCCGCATCTGCACATATTGCCAAAGTGCCGCGCGAATCACCGCCTGATGCGTAGATGGCGGCAAGGTTGAAAGCGAGACGGAATCATCGATCGTGCCATCGGGGCGGATCAGAAAATACACCGGCATCAATTTGGTTAGCGGCAGCATCGAGGCCACCGCCCATGCCAGCCCCAGATTGGCGAGCATGGAGACGCCGAACGCCACCAGCGCGCCCTTAGAGAGCCGCCGTGCGGAGCGCGCCCGCGATTCCTGAAAGGACAAAACCTCCTTGTAATGCTTATCCAACATGGCAGGCGCGAGAGGGAATGCGCCGGAGTTCTGATCCATCACGCCCTACCGGTCCGCGACCTTGGGCGGCGATGCCAAATCCTGCGGCGTCGGCTGCCAATGCCCCGCATTCAGCGCGAAGAGCGGACCGGACGCCATGGCAAGAGGATCGGGATTGGAGCACCCCGCGAGAAGCCCGAAGGTGATGAGAATGAGGCAAAGCTTCAGGAATTTACCTGCGAAGCCCAAAATGCCTGGAAGCAGTTTGGATGACACGAACCGCCGGTAGAGAATCCACGCCCAAAAAGCGCAACTCGCACCCTCGGCGAAATATGGAACAAGCCGAGCATTGCTGATCATCGGACCAATCCTGTATTTGATCTGCCTCGTGAAGATTGAACGATACGTCCCGCTTGCGTTGCCGACGCGGCCATGGCGAGCGGGCTGACGGAAATACCGCCGCCGATATAGGCGGCGATTCCAGGCAAGAAGCGGGTGATCAGACTGCCGATTGCCAGAAAGATGACGAGCTGCGTGCAAATCAAAATTGCTTCAGGCTTCGACGCCGTGGTGACATTTCCCAACGTGCTATTCACATAAGTGACGAAGCCATTGATGATAATCGCCAGCACAATATCAACGAGCAGCGTCAAGATCATTAGACCGATGAGCTTACCGACAAATCGGTCAGCCACACCGCGTGTTGCACCGAATAAATATCCCGAAAGAACAAACGGACCCAAGCAAACAACGATATCCGTTAAAATCCTCGTTGATTCATAGATCAAAAACACCAGACCAATCGGAAACACCATCAGGCTCTGCAAGAGCGCCAGCTGAACCGAATAAAGTACATTCAGGAAATTCATATGGTTTTCGGCAATCGCAAAAACCTCGGATGCCGAATTCCAAAGCGCGTCGAACTGGTGCGCTGCCGGTGCTGCTCCGGTCACACCCCTCAAGACTCCCCTCATTTTCACACTGCCCCGAAAGTCTCGGCGAAGACGGGCAGGTCGGCGAGCATATCGGCGAATTTCTGGACCAGTGGCAGCAGGCGAGGCTCCGGCATGGTGGGGATGAGTTCGTATAGCAT
>NZ_JAIMBZ010000097.1:0-2817 GCF_025499445.1 Acidiphilium sp. AL | reverse complement strand
AGCGCATCGCGAACACCTGGACCTTGGTCCGCTCGCCGTCGAAATCGACCCAGGCTTCGTACCAATCGACCTGCGCCTCCTGGCCGAGCGCATAAGTTTGGGGCACGAAGGTCTCGCGCCGCACCAGTCCCATCTGGCGTTTGCGCTCGCGCACATGGTTGCGCACCGTCGATTCCGCGACCGAAGCGCCCGGAAACTCAATCAGAATCCGCCGGTAAATCCGCCGCGCCGTATGCCGCTGCTTGCGCGGTGCCCGCCGATCCGCCTCCAGAACACCATCAATGAACGCCACCACCCCATCCAGCTTCGGCTTCACCCGTGACGGATACTGATGCACAGGCGGCAACGCGCCCGCCAACGCCTGACGAACCATCCGCCGATGAACCCCAAATTTTGCCGCTACACCGGCAACCGTGCCGATCCCAAACTCATGCTCCCGACGGAGCTGCTCGAATAATTCCACTTTGGCTTTCCAATCCACGCGTGGCCCCCCGATCGTGCCGAGCGGACCGTAGGTTGAATGACGGGGGTGGGCCAAAATTCGCCATCACCGCTGGGCCAAAATTCAGTAGCAAAGCCACCAGATAGCCACTGCGGCCGGCGGCCTTTTCCTGCTCCAGCTGATTGACCAGATCGACGAGGTTGTAGAACCGACCTCGCGCTCTGGCCCGAATGACGGCCGAGGCGACGGCGATGCACAGATGAGTCTTTCCGGTACCGGTTCCGCCGACAAAGATTCCGTTGCGTTTGGCATCGAGGAAGCTGCCGGTGGCGAGTTCGCGCACCAAACCCTCGTCGATCGGGGTGCCCTTGAAGCTGAATTTGTCGAGATCCTTGAGCACCGGGAACTTGGCGCCGGTGATCCGGTAACTGATCGAGCGGGCCTGGCGGTGGGTGCGTTCGGCTCGGATCAGGCTGGCGATCAGCGGGTAGAACTCGTCCCGCCGTGCGAGGCCCTTGCCGGCGATCTCATCGAAGCTCGCGCGCATGCCGTGCAGCTTCAGTTCCGCCAGCCCGGCAATGATGTCCCGGCGTTCTATGGGGCGTTCCATCACGCGCCCTCCGATGCCATTCCATACGCGCAAAGGGCGCGCATGGAACCTTGGGGCATCTCCGCCCGCCTGAGGCTGTCATAGCGGCCACAATCGGCCCTGGGTTCGACCTTGAGGCGCAGGGCGTCAGGGGTGATGATGCTCGGCGGCGCCGGCGGCTGCAGCCTGCGCGCCAGAACGGCCAGGATCACGTCGCCGCTGGCGATACCGGCCTCGAGCGCTTCGGCGCATGCCGCCTCGACCGCAATCAGCCCGTGGTCGAGCACGGCACCCAGAACCTTGACGAACTGGCGGTCGCCATCGGTGTGCCGCTTGAGTTTGGCTCGGACCTCGGCAAGGCCCGGCGGCAGATCCCAGTCCTTGAATGGCGCGCCGTTGCGCAACGCCCCCGGCTTTCTCACCAGGATCGGCAGATAATGCCAGGGATCATAGATCACTTGATCGCGCCGGAACTGCCGGGGATGCTCGGCAACAACCTCGTCGTTCAGCAGCACGACGATGCGATCAGCATGGGACCTGACCTGCACCATCTGCCCCGCCGCACGCGCATCGACGCTGTAGCGGTTGTGGTCCGCCATGATCAGGCAGGTCGTGCTCGCGCGGATCACCTTCTCGACAAACCCGTCGAACGGACCGCGCAGCGCCATCAGACTGGCCTGTTCGTCCTGGAACACCGCCCAGACCGTCCGGCCCTTGAACTCGGGATGCTCGGTCCGCTTGGCGTAGGCAATACACTCATCCATCAGCCACGCATTGAACTCGGTGAGGCTGCTGACCCGCGGCTTTGGCAGGAACAACTGGTCGCGCAGGTTGCCAACCTGGTTTTCGACCTGGCCTTTCTCCCAGCCGGCGGCTGGCGTGCAGGCCACCGGCTCGACCAGATGATGCGAGCACATCTGCAGAAAGCGCTGGTTGTAGCGCCGCGCCTTGCCCAGGAAGATCGCCTCCACCGCGGTCTTCATATTGTCGTAGATTCCGCGCCGGCAGACCCCACCAAAAAAGGCAAACCCCTTGTCGTGCGCATCGAACACCAGTTCCTGGGTCTCGCGATGATAGGCGCGAACGAACGGCATCCGGCTATGTGACAGCTTCATGTGTGCCACCTTCACCACCACCGGCAGCCCCTGCAGCGTGATCACCTCGTGGCTCCAGTCGAACTGGTACGCTTCCCCCGGCGCAAAACTCAGCGGCACATAGGCACGCGCCGGCAGCCGGGCATGCTCACGCCGCCACACCTTGGCAAAACGATGCACGCTGTCATGCGCACCATCGTAGCCCTGGCCGCGCAGTTCCTCGAACAGACGCTGCGTCGACCGCCGCTCCCGCTTCGGCACGTCCGCCTCGCGCTCCAATATCTGCGTCAAACCCTCGAGCCATTGCCCCAGCTTCGGCGCCGGCTGCACGTCCCGTTCATACCGAAACACCGTCGCCTGCCCGCGAACCACCTTGCGCACCGTCGCGCGCGACACCGACAGACGCCGCACGATCTCTTTGATCGGCAATCGTTCCTCAAAATAGGCCCGCCGGATTTCGCCAATTCGATCCACCGCAATCATCCCCCAAAAGCCCTTCCTCGCCCGTTAGGGGCGCCAGGAAGAGTGCTGACACAAAACGTCAGAGGGGTCGTGTCTGGAACGCCCCCGTCGCGCAAGGTGAAAGTGGAACGAGGCGATGATCGCGTGCTGTCATGTCTACGGCCTGTTCGTGGTGCGATGGGACCGCACTGGCCATGATGAAGTCCGCGAGCTGGTTTCCGATCAAAATT
>NZ_JAIMBZ010000096.1:0-3294 GCF_025499445.1 Acidiphilium sp. AL | reverse complement strand
CGGGTCTCGCGTTCCTCCATCTCAGCCGTTAGCAAAGCTTCGAGATATCCCAGATGTGACTGCTTCTCGCGGGTGGCGGCTTCCGCCAAGCGGGTGAATTGGCCACCGATGGTCGGCATCCGCAGCGTCTTGCAATGTTGGCGGATTGCCTGGTCCTGCAGATCGCTCATCACGCGCTTCCCATGCAGGGGGCGGTGAGCAATACGTCGTAGTCGGCGACACTCGGCATCGGCCGGTCGTAGCGGGCGAGTTCCCCGACATCGATCGGTTCAGGCCGGCCCTTGTGCAACCGCGCCTCGGTCAGCAGATAGCGCACCGCCGCCACGTCGCAGGCACCGAGCGACACCGTGGATATAACCGCCGCCCGGAGCCGGTCATGACCAAACTCCCGGCCGAGCAGCAGCACCGCCACCATCGACCGTGTGCCGTTCTGCTTGCCGTGTCGGGCCCGCAATCGCTCCCAAAGCTCGTCGTAGCAATCGGGCCAGCGTCCGGCCGCCCGCCATTGCGCCAACGGCTTGGAGCCGGCGAACGCCCCCGGCTTGTGGCTCAGAACATCGAGATAATGCTCGAGGTCGAGCACGTGCTGGCGCCGCTGATGGCAGCGCTCGTGCCGCGCGATCTGTTTGCCGCCGTGCCAGATCTCGACATGCAGCGGCCGGATCCGGGCTTCAACCCGCGTGCCGGCCTTGATCGGCACCGAGTAGAAATTCGTCTTCACCGTGACGCAGCCTTGCTTGTCGACCAGCGGGAAGGAGATCTCGGCGATATCGAACCCCTCGGCCGCACGCGGCAGCAGATGATCGCGCTCCACCGCCATCGTGGTGCCGATCGTGTCGGCTCGCCCGGCCAGAACCCGCGCCTCATCACCCCGGCAGTCGGCGATCAGGCTGGCGTTCAGCGCGTCGAGATCAGCCACCCACGGGACCGGCACCAGGTGATTGCGCCGGAAGTAGCCGCCTTCGCCCTCGATGCCGCCTTTCTCATGACCCTCGGCAGGCGTGCAGAATTCGGCGCTAAACCGCCAATGCGAGCGGAACGCCATGAACCGTACCGTCTCCTCGCGTCGGTGGCCGCGCAGGATCTTGCGCACCGCACTCGCCAGATTGTCGTAGCGCAGCAGGCGGAATACCCCGCCAAAATAATCGAACGCCATCTCGTGCGCCTCGAGAAACGCCTGCTGGGTCGCGTTCAAATAGGCACGATGAAACGCCGCCCCGCTCGCCATCGAGCGCATCGCGAACACCTGGACCTTGGTCCGCTCGCCGTCGAAATCGACCCAGGCTTCGTACCAATCGACCTGCGCCTCCTGGCCGAGCGCATAAGTTTGCGGCACGAAGGTCTCGCGCCGCACCAGTCCCATCTGGCGCTTGCGCTCGCGCACATGGTTGCGCACCGTCGATTCCGCGACCGAAGCGCCCGGAAACTCAATCAGAATCCGCCGGTAAATCCGCCGCGCCGTATGCCGCTGCTTGCGCAGTGCCCGCCGATCCGCCTCCAGAACACCATCAATGAACGCCACCACCCCATCCAGCTTCGGCTTCACCCGTGACGGATACTGATGCACAGGCGGCAACGCGCCCGCCAGCGCCTGGCGAACCATCCGCCGATGAACCCCAAATTTTGCCGCTACACCGGCAACCGTGCCGATCCCAAACTCATGCTCCCGACGGAGCTGCTCGAATAATTCCACTTTGGCTTTCCAATCCACGCGTGGCCCCCCGATCGTGCCGAGCGGACCGTAGGTTGAATGACAGGGGTGGGCCAAAATTCGCCATCACCGCTGGGCCAAAATTCAGTAGCAAAGCCACGCCGGCCTCAGGAAGCGGGTTTCACCCCACACGCTACGGCACTATCTGCCCCGCCTAACTATGTCGAGTAGCTTTGACCGCAACGGCAAACGTTTGAGGAATAGAGATATTTTCTGCAAAAACCCCCGGGCCACCCGACATAGTCAGTGTGATCTACAGGCTGTTCAAGAACGCCAGCAAATTGTCGTCGGGCCGGAAACGAGATGACTTGCCGGAATATGGGAGCGTCTTTGCCAACGCCTTCTCCTTCATTGCCAATGTCGCCTCGAGATAGATCTGTGTGGTCTCGACCGATTCATGACCGAGCCACAAAGCGATTACGGCGCGATCGACGCCCGCCTGCAGGAGGTCCATGGCCATCGTGTGCCTAAGACGATGAACAGTGACGCGCTTTCCATTTAAGGACGGGCACATGACAGAAGCGGTCTGGCGGTGTTTGTTCAGTATGTACTGAACGCCATGAACGCTCAGCCGCTCACCTCTGGCGCTGGGAAACAGGATACTTTCTTCTCCGCGTTGAGGTTCTTTCAGCCAGTTTCTCAAGACCGCGGTCGTGGACTTGGCGAACGGGGTGCAGCGCTCCTTGCGCCCTTTGCCAATGACACGCAGGTGGGCGCCCGTGCCGAAAAACAGATCGTCCCGCTTGAGACTGGTGATCTCCGATAGCCGCAATCCGGTCTGCACCGCGACCAGCAGGAACGCGTGATCGCGCCGCCCGGACCAGGTCGATTGATCCGGTGCGGCCAGCAAGGCATCGACCTCTGGGCGGATCAGGAAATTGACGAGGGTTCGAGTGAAGCGCTTACTGGGAATCGCAAGCACGCGTTGAATTTGTGCGGAATGCTCGGGTGCCTCGAAAGCCGCGTAGCGAAAGAAGGAATGAATCGCCGTGAGGCGCAGGTTGCGGCTGCGGACGCTGACGCCCTGGTGGCTCTCCAGGTCATCAAGGAAGGCAACGATCAACGGCGCGTCGACGGCTTCGAAGTTCAAATGAGACGGCGGCCTATGCAATGTTCGTTTGGCGAACTTCAGCAGCTGCCGAAATGTATCGCGATAAGAACTGATTGTATGGGGGCTTGCCTGCCGCTGTTGCATTAGGCGTTGAGTGAAAAAGCGCTCCAACAGCGGCGCCAGGCTGGCATGCTTGGTCATGTCCGATCCTCCCAGCGGCCCTCAAGGCGGCGCATTGCTTCTTTCATCAGTTCGGGTGAGCCGCTCAAGTACCATTGGGTGTCGGCCACGTGGACATGGCCGAGATAAGTGGACAAAATGGGCAGGAGCCGCTGGGGATCTTGCTCGGCTTCGTACCAACGCAACAGCGTGTTGGTCGCAAAAACATGCCTGTAATTCCGAGATCGGAATTACCGCCATAATTCCGCATCCTGGATTATTCCGAGCGCGGGTCGGGAGGACGCAGGATTCGCACGATTTCTGGCCAATTGATCGGCATAATCAGAGGGTCTTTAGGAAGGCCAAGAGATGG
>NZ_JAIMBZ010000095.1:0-3342 GCF_025499445.1 Acidiphilium sp. AL | reverse complement strand
ACCACCGGCGTCTCCTCGAGCCGATCGGCAACATCCCACCCGCCGAGGCCGAGGCGCGCTACTATGAACAACTGAACGAGCTGGCTATGGTCGCCTGAGTCAAACAAAATGGCCTCCAGGATTCCCGGCGCGGTTCAATTGCTCCATCCTACTCAAGAGTTGGAGCCTCCGGGATTCCCGGCGCGGTTCAATGTGACAGCTTCATGTGTGCCACCTTCACCACCACCGGCAGCCCCTGCAACGTGATCACCTCGTGGCTCCAGTCGAACTGGTACGCTTCCCCCGGCGCAAAACTCAGCGGCACATAGGCACGCGCCGGCAGCCGGGCATGCTCACGCCGCCACACCTTGGCAAAACGATGCACGCTGTCATGCGCACCATCGTAACCCTGGCCGCGCAGTTCCTCGAACAGACGCTGCGCCGACCGCCGCTCCCGCTTCGGCAAGTCCGCCTCGCGCTCCAATATCTGCGTCAAACCCTCGAGCCATTGCCCCAGCTTCGGCGCCGGCTGCACGTCCCGTTCATACCGAAACACCGTCGCCTGCCCGCGAACCACCTTGCGCACCGTCGCGCGCGACACCGACAGACGCCGCACAATCTCCTTGATCGGCAATCGTTCCTCAAAATAGGCCCGCCGGATTTCGCCAATTCGATCCACCGCAATCATCCCCAAAAGCCCTTCCCCGCCCGTTAGGGGCGCCAGGAAGAGTGCTGACACAAAACGTCAGAGGGGTCGGAATTGGACGCGATTTTCGCCCCTCAAGGGGTCATTATTGCGCGCGATTTTACAGCCGGTACTAATCGCTAGTTTTGGTGTCAAAGGCGCTCTTATTTTACCTCTCGTCTTTTCCGCGTTTGGCATAATCGTCACTGCAGTCATCGGCGTCGAAACAAAGGGGGAAACGCTCGAAGAATTGTGGGGGCATTGATCGTGCATTGCACAGGTTGTTTATGCGTGATGTGAAATTGCGTTAAACCATGACTGCGCGTGATCGACACCTCGTTCCACGTTCACCTTGCGCGATGGGGCGTTCCAGACATTCGTATCATTAGATCCAGCGATGGCGCCCGAGCATCTACGCTCGTATGGCCTCAATTTTGAACAACGGCTGCCCAACTTGCACGAGCTCAGCATTTTGGGCGAAAACACGTGTCACCTGGCCGTCAGTTTCAGCCATAATCGTCGTGAAAAGTTTCATGACCTCGATCGAGCAGAGCGAGTCGCCACTTTTGACAATACTTCCGATGTCAACGAAGGGCGGATCCTTCGGAGACGGTGCGCGGTAGAAAGTCCCCGTCATAGGGGAACGAACGATAGTTCCGCCGTCAGTCGCGTTTATATCCGCGGGTGGTCCGGATGGGGCGATTTGGCGCTCGGCATGTCGTGGTTTTTCCGCATATTTTTGCGGTTCCGCCGGCGAAAGCGGTGTGGCTGTGGGTATGATTGTCGTCCCGCTAGAACGCCGGACCACAATCTTGACATTCGCAAGTTCCACTATCACTTCTTCACAGCCGCTTGCGTCGATGATCTTGATGATGTCAGCGACGTCCTTGTAAGTTAGGGTCAACTCTGCCTCCTTACGCCGCAAGTTCCAGGATTGAGCGCGCCTCGTCCGGAGTCGCAGGTCGGCGCCCATAGGCAGCCGCCTCCGCGACGACGAGCGAGACAAGCTCAGCATTGCTCGCGGCAAGACGAGTCTTGTCAAACCGCACGTTGTCTTCCAGGCCGGTGCGGGTATGTCCGCCAAGCTCGAGACACCATCGGTTCACCTCAAGCTGATGGCGTGCCATTCCAAGTGCCGACCACGTGGCGGTCGGGCTGATTTCTTTCAATTCAGAAAGCAAGAATTCGAGAAGAGATCGCCGTACCGGTATAGCGTTCTGGACACCCATAACAAATTGCACATGGAGTGGTTCCAGAATCAGTCCCCGCTTGACCAGTTCGACGGCATTGTAGAGCATCGCGGCGTCAAAGACCTCGATCTCCGGTTTAATGCGATAAGTCAGCATTTCCTTACAAAGGGTCTCGATGAAATCAGGAGCGTTCTCGTATATCTGCCGCGGGAAGTTGACCGATCCGGTGGTGAGGGATGCCATGTCGGGCTTGAGATAAAGGCTGGCGCCTCGCTGCGAAGCCTCCCGCCCGCGCCCTCCGGTTGAGAACTGGATGATCATGCCGGGGCAGTGCTTTTTAACGCCCTCCTGCACAGCGGCGAAAAGCTCGGGTGAGGATGAGGGATTTTCCTGCGCGTCGCGCACATGGATATGCACCAGCGCCGACCCGGCCTCATAGGCGGCATGAGTGGATTCAATCTGCTCGGCCGGCGAGATCGGAACCGCCGGATTGTCCTGCTTTTTCGGAACGGCACCGGTGATCGCGGTGGTGATGATGATCGGCTTCATGGATGGAACTTTCGCAATGCTTACCTAGCTACGCACCGGCTTGTCGGAAGTGAAATGATTTGATCGACGGGCGGTTGCTGATTTCCTTCAGCAAGGTAGCGAGCGGGGTTGCCATGATCGGGTATTCAATGTCGATCAGCCCCGCGCCCCTCAAGGCGTCGCATTGGGTGTCGTCATAGAACGCCGCGAGAAGGAGGTCGTCGTCCGATGCGAAAGGGCCACGCGTCGCGCGGATGCGGTCGAGCGCCGGCGGCAGCCGGGAGCCCGGCCTTTCAGTGATCGGTGGCGCGCCCCTGGTTATCTTGTCGTAGAGATTCGGCTCGATGGGACCAGTGATTTCTCCATAGCCGCCCCGGACATAGAGGCGAATTTCATCCGGAACGGTGTCATAACGGCGGCGCCCCTGATCCCGGCCCACAACATTCAGCACCGCCTGCGTCACAATGTACTGGGCGAAGGGACTGACGACGATCGGATATCCCAGATCCTCGCGAACATGCCATGCTTCCTCGAGGATGTCGTTCAATCGGTCCCTAAGTCCCATGGTCTCCAATTGATAGGCGAGGTTCGAGACCATACCGCCGGGACATTGGTGCTGGAAATGAAATTCGTCATATTCGTTGGGCGCGCCGACAGGCTTATCCTCCCTGGCCGCGATATAGGCGAGACGCTCCGCGACGTCGCGGATCGGCTCGAGGTCGATCGGCACCTCATATCCGCGCCGCCGCAAATTGCAGGCGACACGTTCGGTCGGCGAATGCGAAACGCCATTCGCGAGCGTCGATGTCGCCGTATGGATGCTACGGCATTCACACATTTTGCTTGCCCTGAGGGGCGCGCTCTGATTCTCCATGATCTGTGTATTGATGGGGAACGAGATGGCGGTTCGGGGCGGAGCTTTGGGTCATTTTGGTGATGCGCGGCGTGCGGCGATGGGGA
>NZ_JAIMBZ010000094.1:0-3597 GCF_025499445.1 Acidiphilium sp. AL | reverse complement strand
ATGCCGCACTGCGCCACTGGGTGCCCTACGTGGTGGGATCACGCACCAGCATCAACGTCGCCATGGACTGGACCGATTTCGACGCCGATGGCCAGGCCACCCTCATGCTGTCGCTGCTGACCCGTCACGGCCGCGCCACACCCTTGCTGTGGCTCACCGTCGCCACGGCGAGCCTCAAGAACCATCGCAACGAGTACGAATACCAGGCGCTGGTCCGTCTCGCCGACACCCTGGCCTCCGACATAAAGGTTTGCATCGTCGCCGACCGTGGCTTCGGCGATCAGAAGCTCTATCGGGTGCTGACCGAGGAGTTGAAGTTCGACTACGTCATCCGCTTCGTATCCATCCGGTCTGAGCCGCCTGCCGTTGCTGTGGCAGGGCGTCCATAACGACGTTCATATGAGCGTCATTATGGACGGGACGGATGGAGATCATCACGGGGGTTGAGCGCCGGCGCCGCTGGCGGGATGAGGACAAGCTTTGGATTGTGGCGGAGGCGGAGGCGCCTGGTGCGGTATTGGCGGCGGTTGCGCGCCGGCACGAGGTGAGCCGGGGGCAGTTGTTCCAATGGCGCAGGCAGGTTCGGCGCGGGGAGCTGTCTGCCGCGCCGATCGTGCCGGAATTCGTGCCGGTGCGGGTGATGGCGCCTCCGGCGATTGCGGCGCCTTGTGTCGAGAAACGGGCGGCAGCGGCGCCCGGCGCCGGACATGAGGCGGCCTCTCGCCTGCAGTCGCCTCCTTCGTCACCAGGACGGATTGAGATTGTGCTGCCGGACGGGACATGCGTGCGGGTTGATGACGGCGTTGGTCTGACGGCGCTGCGCCGCGTGATGACGGTGGTGCGGGCATGATCCCGGTTGCCTCTGGCGTGCGGATCTGGCTGGCCTCTGTGCACACTGACATGCGCCGCGGCATGCGAGGGCTGGCGCTGCAGGTACAGGAGGGGCTCGGTCGTGATCCCTTCGTTGGCGACATCTATGTTTTTCGTGGACGCACGGGTTCGCTGATCAAGGCGATCTGGCATGATGGCATCGGCTTATCCCTTTATGCGAAGCGGCTGGATCGAGGGCGATTCGTATGGCCGCAAACGGTGGATGGAGTAGTTTCGCTGACGGTGGGGCAGATGGGTTATCTTCTCGAGGCGATCGACTGGCGAAATCCGCAACAGACATGGCGGCCGCAATCCGCGGGATAGTCTGATAAAAATCGAGGGGTTGAGCAGAAAGATGTAGCGAAACCCCGGCATTCGTGATTCCATCGGGACATGGATGCTGATCCTTCGGCCCTGCCGGACGACATCGCGGCGCTGAAAGCGATTATTCGCGTGGCGACCGCGAGGGCCGATGCGGCGGAAGCGGATGCTGCCGCTGCCCGCGCCGCGCAGTCTGATGTCGAGGCGTATATCGCGCATCTGAAGCTGCAGATCGAGAAGCTCAAGCGGGCCCTCTACGGCCCCAAGGCCGAGCGTACGGCGCGCCTGCTCGACCAGATGGAGCTGGAACTCGAGGAACTCGAGGCTACCGCGACCGAGGATGAACTGCGTGCCGAGCAGGAGGCCGCGACGGCCAGGACCATGCAGGTGGCCGGCTTCACCCGCAAGCGTCCGTCACGCCAGCCTTTCCCCGAGAACCTGCCGCGCGAGCGGGTGGTCCTGCCAGGCCCGACCCAGTGTTTTTGCTGCGGGGGATCGCGGCTGTCCAAGCTCGGCGAGACGGTGACAGAGACGCTGGAGGTCATCCCCCGCCGGCACAAGGTGATCCAGTACGTCCGCGAAAAGTTCACCTGCCGCGACTGCGAGACGATTAGCCAGGAACCGGCACCGTTCCACGTCATCCCGCGCGCTTTTGCCGGCCCCAGCCTGCTGGCGATGATCGCCTACGACAAGTATGGCCAGCACCAGCCACTGAACCGCCAATCTGAACGATTTGCGCTGGAAGGCATCCCCCTGAGTGTCTCGACCCTGGCCGATCTGATCGGTGCGGCGTGCGTGGCGCTGGAGCCGGCCTTCAAGCACATCGAGGCGGTGCTGTTCTCGGCGGAGCGTATTCATGGCGACGACACCACCGTGCCGGTGATGGCGCGGGGACAGACCGATATCGCCAGGACCTGGGTCTATGTACGCGATGATCGGCCATTCGGCGGTGCCGGGCCACCTTGTGCCGTGTTCTACTACTCGCGGGATCGAGCCGGCATTCATCCACAGACCCATCTCACCGGGTATAGCGGCATCTTCCAGGCCGATGCGTTCAGCGGATACAACAAGCTCTATGAGCCGGCCCGGTCCCCCGGTCCGATCATCGAAGCCGCCTGCTGGTCACACGGGCGCCGGAAATTCTTCGAACTGGCGGATCTGGCCCGGAACGCGAAGCGCAAGGCCCAGGGGAAGACACCTGCCTTCGTCGCCCCGATGGCCCTGGCCGCCGTGCAGCGGATCGACGCGCTGTTCGAGGTCGAGCGCGCCATCAACGGCAAATCACCTGCCGAGCGCCTCGCCGCGCGCCAGGAGCACAGCGCCCCGCTGGTCGCCGACCTTGAAACCTGGATGCGCGCCGAGCGCGCCAAGCTCTCGCGCCACAACGACATTGCCAAGGCGATGGACTACATGCTCAACCGCTGGACCGCCTTCACCCGGTTCCTCGCCGATGGGCGGATCTGCCTGTCGAACAATGCAGCCGAACGGGCGCTGCGGACCCTGGCTTTGGGCAGACGCTCATGGCTGTTCGCCGGTTCCGATCGCGGCGGTCAACGGGCCGCCATGATGTACAGCCTGGTCACCACGGCAAAGATGAACAACGTCAACCCGCAGGCATGGCTCGCCGACATCCTCGCGCGCATTGCCAATCATCCGGCACATAGGCTTGACGAGCTGATGCCCTGGAACTGGACGCCGCCAGCACAGGCCACCCCGGTGAACCAACAAGCCGCCTGATCAACGCGCCCCGCCGCCAAGGTCAACCTCATCATCGCGCCGCGGTCCCGGCCGGATGGATACTCCGCTTCCGCGGCAACATCACAGTGACCGCCGCCGACGGCGAGATGCGCACCGCTTCCGCCTGGGTCGGCCGCGGTGGACGGGCGCGCATTCTGCGCGGCGCCGCAGTGACCGCGGAATGCTACCAGGTGGGCACCGTGCTGTGCGTGCAGGATAAGGACATGAAGCAGGCGTGGTGTCTCGCCGCCAGCGACGGCACAGCGTCGGCTTCAGGCCTGAAGGCGCTCTATGGCAAGCGCTGGAGCATCGAATGTGGCCTGCGCGATACCAAGGACCTGCGCTTCGGCATGGGCATGGGATCGATCCACGTCAGCACGCCGGCGCGGCGCGACCGGCTGTGGCTGATCGCCGCATTCGCCGTCATGCTGCTGACCCTGCTCGGGGCCGCCGGGGAAGTGCTCGGCTACGACCGATTCCTCAAGTCAAACACCGCCAAGCGGCGAACCCATTCGCTGTTCCGCCAGGGCTGCATGCTATACGAACTCATCCCCACCATGCCGGAGCCTCGCCTGCTGCCACTGGTCCAGAAATTCGCCGATATGCTCGCCGACCTGCCCGTCTTCGCCGAGACTTTCGGGGCAGTGTGAAAATGAGGGGAGTCTTGAG
>NZ_JAIMBZ010000093.1:0-3698 GCF_025499445.1 Acidiphilium sp. AL | reverse complement strand
TGCTGATCGAGGAGGTCGCCGCATGGGAGCGCACCCGCAATAGGGATCACGTCAAGGCCAACTGGCACTTCACCACCGCAAACGCCCGCATCAAACTGAAGCGGCTATACCCCGCACTATGAGCGACTCGGGGTACTAGACGGATCTGACTGGGACAGTAAGGTCGTGCCCATGCTCACAGCGGCTCCGGGTCTGCGTGCCATCGCGGTGCTGGAGGAACTGAAGCGCAACATCCTGAAATGTTTCTTCATTACTGAACGCAGTCACTCGGCAATCCTCCTTTTTTGTTCTGACATCGAAGTCTGCCTGGACGCTGAATTGAGCGCCATTTGCCGCGGTGTTTGGCCGTCCAACGCCGGTGCATTTTCCAGTTTTGATATTAAGCTGTTTTGATGGCGCACTGCGCCTCGCGGCGATGTTGCGTGGCGAGACAGCGGCCAAGGCGATCCAGCTTTACATGGTTTATGCCCCGGAACCGCCATTCGACAGCGGCACACCGGCAACAGCGCCAGCGTCGATCCTGGCGCAGGTGCGGCAGTCGGTCGCCGACCTCACAGCGCGGCGTGAAGAGACGGCAAAGCGCGCGGCCGTCCGGCTCGGCATTGATGTGTCTTCAGGCGGTCTTCAAGGCAGTCAAGGGCGCGGGCGAGATGAGTCTCAGGCATAGCCGAACCGCTTACCACTGAAGATGTCCGCTGTTGAGAAAGGCCATTCTGTCCGCCGATGACCGGGATGCGCAAAGCAGCCGATTTTGACTTCCTACCACTGGGTGACCGCTTCACCCCCCAAATGGCCGTCCAGTCGGTAGGGTGTAGGTAAACCTAATTGAGCGCCAATAAGGCCGATTTTCATTTTCGGCGTCTTGCCCGAGTCCTGTCTCCATTCCGGTGCAGCTTTTCTGTGTTCCGGTGGAGACAGTAAATGACCCCGACCAAGCTCCTCATCGGCCAGATTATCATCGTGTTTGCGATCGTCATTGCGGGCGTGTGGTTCGCGACGGAGTGGTGTGCCGCCGAGCTTGGTTTCCAGGCCCGGCTGGGCATGCCGTGGTTCGAGCTGGCCGGTATCCCGTTCTATCAGCCCTGGCGGCTGTTCGAGTGGTGGTATTCCTACGACGCCTACGCGCCGGTGCTGTTCAACGAGGCGGCCGGGATCGCCGCGTCGAGCGGCATCGCAGGCTGCGCCGTCGCGATCATTGGTTCCTTGTGGCGTGCCCGGCAGAACCGCCTCGTTACCACCTATGGCTCGTCGCGTTGGGCGACCAAGGCCGAGGTCGGGGAGGCGGGCCTGTTTCGTGCCGCCGGGGTCTTTCTCGGGCGCCTGGGCAGTCAATATCTGCGCCATGACGGCCCGGAACACGTCATGGCTTTTGCCCCGACCCGCTCCGGCAAGGGCGTTGGCCTGGTCATCCCTACGCTGCTCTCATGGACCAGCAGCGCGGTCATCCACGACATCAAGGGCGAGAACTGGCAGCTGACCGCCGGTTGGCGGGCACAGTTCTCGCATTGCCTGCTGTTCAACCCGACCGATCCGCGTTCCGCCCGCTACAACCCGCTGCTGGAGGTGCGCAAAGGGCCGGACGAGGTCCGCGACGTCCAGAACATCGCGGACATTCTGGTCGATCCGGAAGGCGCGCTGGAACGCCGGTCGCACTGGGAGAAGACCAGTCATTCGCTCCTGGTCGGCGCGATCCTGCATGTGCTGTATGCCGAGGAGGAGAAGACGCTGGCCCGCGTCGCGACGTTTCTCTCCGACCCGCAGCGGAGTTTTGCCCGCACGCTGCGGCGGATGATGGGTACCAACCATCTCGGCACGAAGGAGCATCCGAGGGTTCATCCCGTCGTCGCCAGCGCTGCGCGCGAGGTACTGAACAAGTCCGACAACGAACGCAGCGGCGTCTTGTCCACCGCCATGTCGTTCCTCGGCCTGTATCGCGATCCGACGGTGGCTGCGACGATTTCCGGGTGCGACTGGCGGATCGCCGACCTGGTCGATGCGGAGCGTCCGGTTTCGCTGTATCTGGTCATCCCGCCTTCGGACATCTCGCGGACCAAGCCGCTGGTGCGCCTGGTGCTGAACCAGATCGGCCGGCGCCTGACGGAACGGCTGGAAGGCGATCCCGGCAAACGCCGCAAACACCAGCTGCTGATGATGCTGGACGAGTTCCCGGCACTGGGGCGGCTCGACTTCTTCGAGACGGCGCTCGCCTTCATGGCCGGCTATGGCATCCGCGCCTACCTCATTGCGCAATCGCTGAATCAGATTTCCAAGGCCTATGGCGAGACCAATGCGATTCTTGACAATTGCCATGTCCGCATCGCCTTCAGCAGCAATGACGAGCGGACGGCCAAGCGGATTTCCGACGCGCTGGGCACCGCGACCGAACAGCGCGCCCAGCGCAACTACGCCGGTCACCGTCTCGCACCCTGGCTGTCACACGTCATGGTCAGCCGCCAGGAGACCGCGCGCCCGCTGCTGACACCGGGCGAGGTGATGCAGCTACCGCCGGCCGACGAGTTGGTGCTGGTCTCCGGCCTGCCGCCGATCCGCGCCAAGAAGCTCCGCTATTACGAGGACCGCAATTTTTCCGGCCGGGTCATCGCCGCGCCGGCGCTGGCCGAGCAAAAATATCATGACCGGCCAGCGCCGCGACCCGATGACTGGGGCGAGCAGGTGAGGGGACCCGATACCCGCCTCGCCACCACGGCCGAGGATGAATTGGGCGCGGTGGACGAGGACGGCGGGCTGCAACAGCAACGCCATCCCGGCCTGCCCGAGGATGGCCATGTACGACAGAACGATGCCGACCGCGCGATCGATCTCGGCCTCGACGATGAGTCCGATCCTGCCGCCGACGCCCAGATCATCGATCGGGGGCACAGGCTCGGCGCCATCGGCCGTGCCCAGGCGATCAATGCGGGCGATCCGCACCGCGATCAAGACCACGACCTCCTGCCTGATTTCTGAGGGGTGCAGACATGACAACCGAACTCAGATGTCGTCATCAGCTCTATCTCGCTGAAGATGTCAGCCGGAAGCTGGAGGCGCTGGCGGCCAAGCCCGGAGCGTCCAAATCCGCCATCCTTGCCGATGCGGTCAAAGCCTGGCTGGCCCGGCGCGGCCACCAGGAACTCGACGACCGGTTCGCGCTCCGGCTGGAGCGGATCAGCACCCAGCTGGGCCGGATCGAGCGCGACCAGCAGATCGTCATGGAGAGCCTCGCCCTATTCATCCGCTATCAACTCACCATCAACGCACCCTTGCCCGAACCGGATCATGCCGCCCGCGCGGTGGGGCGCGACCGTTTTGCCGCGTTCATCGACCGGGTCGGTCGGCAGATCGCCGTTGGCGGCCGGACCCTCGCGCGCGCCGAGGCCACTGACCGGGAGGATGACGGCCAAACCCAAAAGCAAGGATCGCGGCAGGGTAACGGACAGGGCCAAGGGCAGGGACAGCACCAAGCTCAAGATCCAGCCCAAGGTCAAAGGCCAGTCCAAGATCCCGGTCCACGTTCACGCCCAGGCCCCGGCCGTGACTGGGGCAAACCATGACCGACTCTTCCCGTCCACCCGCAGACGTCGGAGACCAGGCCCAGGAGCGCCGGCGCACCATGCTGCGCACCGCGATGGGCAAGCACATCGAAGCGGCGCTCGCCGATCCCGCGGTCATCGAGGTGATGGTCAATCCCGACGGCAGGT
>NZ_JAIMBZ010000092.1:0-3737 GCF_025499445.1 Acidiphilium sp. AL | reverse complement strand
TTATGAAAATGGCATCAAAATCACCAACGCCGAAATGGCGTCACTCAATATCCAGCATGCCGATTTCCACGGAGAATGGAACTACACAATCAGACCAAGAAAGGCCAAATTATGATGCGATTATCCGGGCTCAGACCCTTAGGTGCATAAAACGGCCAACGTGCTGAACAAGATGCCGAAGGTTCTGCAACCGGCTGCCAAGGCTGATCTGCGCGAAATCTGGACCGCGCCGGATCGTGCGGCAGCCGAGACGGCGATTGCCACGTTCGCCGAGAAATACGGCGCGAAATACGACAAGGCGGTCACATGCCTGGTCAAAGACCGTGATGTCTTGCTGACTTTCTACGATTTCCCGGCCGAGCATTGGGACCATCTGCGCACCTCCAATCCGATCGAGAGCGTGTTCGCCACGGTGCGCCACAGGACGATCCGCACCAAGGGCGCGCTGTCGCAGGACACTGCCCGGCTGATGGTGTTCAAGCTGGTGATGGCCGCCGCCAGGACATGGCGAAAACTGAAGGGAGAAAATCAATTGCCCAAGGTCATTCAGGGCATTAAATTCCAGAACGGCGTCGAGGTCATCCAGACGCCAGCACAGAACGCCGCCTGATCACCGGCGTCACCCAAATTCCGGCATAGCTCCACGGCAAACCGGGAACGCCGGCCGTGCTTCAGAAACTGAAAGCAGATTAGTGTGGGGGGCTGAAATTCCGAAGCGCTTGAGGTGGCATTTGCAGGAATTTCAGAACTGAAAATCAGACCAGAATGCTTGAGGCTTCAACAAAGGTCGCAGACAGAGAGAGAGAGAGAGAGAGAGCGGGCAAGAAACGGAACGTCATTGAAGCAGGATTGGACAGAGCCGCCCAATGACAGAATGTGTCCACATTTCGGTGGGTTCGTGATCATCCCGTCGCTGGAGGCCGAAATTCGCATATCAGATATGATGAAATGCGTCACCTCTGTTTGTTTATTCATTTTAATCTTTTCGAGGGATAACTATCGCTGAGCCATTCGTTGGACGCGGATTCGCGGTTGAGCATTGAAGCAGGTTACGCCGCCGGCAATCATTAGCCAAAACGCGAAGGAGGAAGCCACGTGAAGCGAACAACCAATATTTTATTTTTTTGGATTGGCTTTTCTCTGCTGCTTTTGACTGCCGTGGCGTCTGCCTCGCCGGTCGCCAAATACGATCCTGTCACCAGCAACGATCTTGTCAATGCCGCGGCCAACACGTCAAATTGGATCATTTACGGACATACCTACAATAATTGGCGTTACAGCCAACTCAAGCAGATCACGACCAAAAATGTTAAAAACCTGAAACCGATGTGGACGATTTCGACCGGCGGCAAATTCGGCGGTCTGGAGTCCACGCCATTATTTTACAATGGCATTCTCTTATTTAGCGCCGACTATTCTCGCGTTTTCGCGGTTGACGCCGCTACTGGGAAGATCCTTTGGAAATATACGCCAAAGTACAAACCCCAACTGGCTGCGATGCTGTGCTGCGGTCCGGTTAACCGGGGCATCGCCTTAAAGGGCGATCTGATATACGTCGAGACTTTGAATGACCATCTCGTTGCGCTGAACGCTCGCGACGGCACGGTCGCATGGAACACTACGATAGATAACTGGAAAACTGGTGTAACTGAGACGGGAGCCCCTCTCGTTATCCGCGATCATGTGATCGTCGGCATTGCTGGCGGGGAATATGGCGGGCGTGGGTATCTTAAATCGTTTGATACCAAAACCGGAAAGCTGCAATGGACGACCTATACGGTTCCGGGGCCCAAAGAACATGGTCATCTGACTTGGCCGAGCGATACCTGGAAGCATGGTGGAGGCCCTACCTGGGTGACCGGATCCTACGATAACGCGACAAATACCCTCTATTGGGGCGTAGGCAATCCGGGGCCGTGGGCTGAAATCGACCGACCTGGGAAAAACCTTTGGACCGACTCTCTTCTCGCCCTAAATCCGGATACGGGAAAGATTAAATGGGGGTATCAGTATACCCCCAACGACAATTGGGATTATGACGGCATTGGGGGGCCTGTCCTAGCCACGGTGTCAGTCGACGGCCACCCATACAAGGCGGCCATCGAGGCCAACCGAAACGGCTTCCTCTACGTTATTGACCGCACTAACGGACGTTTTCTTTACGCGGTGCCGATGATTCCTGGTATCAACTGGACGTCCGGCCTTAATCCCATCACCGGCCAGCCAAAGATCAATCCGGCGATGAAGCCGACCGTAGTTGGCAAGACCGTTGGCCCGATCGTTCCCGGCCTCGAAGGAGGCACAAACTGGTTCCCGCCAGCTTACGATCCACTCCTTCATTACGTGTTCTTAAACGTGAATCATTGGGCAATGACGCTGTCGCTCCAGAAGAAGTCAGAATATCCATACAAGCCAGGAAGCACTTACATCGGCGAGAATTACCAGATGTATCGGATCGGGAAGCATATCGGGTATACTAAGGCGTTCGATTTGAAGACCCGGAAATTTGTTTGGGAAGATGCGAACAGGTTACCAATGTTTTCCGGTCTGCTCGCTACCGCAGGCAATCTAGTGTTCACCGGCGATGAGGACGGCAACTTTGAGGCGATAGATGCCAAAACCGGAAAAGTCTTATGGAAATTCCAAACCGGATCTGGCATCAACGCGTCACCGATCACGTACGAACTCGACGGCAAGCAATACATCGCGGTGCTTTCCGGACTCGGCGGCGATCCGAGCTTCTATTACTCAGGACCTCATGGCGGCATGCTTTGGGTTTTCTCAGTCGATGGAAAGCAGGAACCCTCTGATGCGGTGAACGCCGTCGTGATCAAATCAGCATTGCCGACCTACAAGCCAAGCGTCAAACCTAAGAACTGAAGGGCATTGGCCCCGAACCGAAGGATTTGCGTGGTGGACGCCAGGTGGTACGGAATTGTCGTGGTGGCCTTCCTGGCGTCCGGAGGAAATTTCATCCTCGCCGCGCCTGCGAATGCGGCCGGTCACGCACTCAAGAACCCGATAATCAGAAAACCAGAAGCAATCAAAGCTGGGCGGGCGCTTTACGCGGAGCACTGTATGATTTGTCACGGCCAGAAAGGCGGGCGCGGGCCTGATCTCTTTGAGAATGCGCTGACCGATCAGGAATTTCTTACGACAGCCATGGAAGGTAAATCGGGTAATCGAGGCCAAATGCCCTCCTGGGCGGGCGTTTTGAGCGTGAAACAGATCTGGGAAATCGAAGCCTTCGTCAAATCACGGCCGCGCTTCTGATGTCATTAAGCCGATGACCTAACCAGCAATCCGTTGGCGGGTTGCGTCACCTGCAGCCGCAGCATGGTGATGGTGCATTGTGGGCCTTCATTCATTGTATCCATCCGGTCAGAACCGCCTGCCGGAACGGCAAGGAGCCGTTCATAAGAGCGCTGCTACGAGCTGATTGATGGGCGAGGAGCGGTGAGCGGATGGAGATCATCACGGGGATTGAGCGGCGGCGGCGCTGGCGGGATGAGGACAAGTTGCGGATTGTCGTGGAGGCCGAGGCACCGGGTGCGGTGTTTGCGCTGGTTGCGCGGCGGCACGAGATATCGAGAGGGCATGTCTGGAACGCCCCCGTCGCGCAAGGTGAAAGTGGAACGAGGCGATGATCGCGTGCTGTCATGTCTACGGCCTGTTCGTGGTGCGATGGGACCGCACTGGCCATGATGAAGTCCGCGAGCTGGTTTCCGATCAAAATT
>NZ_JAIMBZ010000091.1:0-3754 GCF_025499445.1 Acidiphilium sp. AL | reverse complement strand
TGGCAAGAGATTTCGGCGGCGCGCAACAATCGGAATCGGAACCGGGCCGCCAGGATTCCTTCCGGAATGCCGACAGGCCTCAATCGATTCTTCGGCTAAATGGCGCCTGCGGCCTCAAAATGAGGGGAGACATGAGGCCGATCTCCTGAATCATAACTGCCTGGTCTATAGCGGGCTGCATGAGGCGGCGAGTTGGCCGTTTATTGGGCCTGATGGTCCGTTTAGCGTAGCGGTTCAGGGAAGCCTTAGTTCCAACAGCGTCGAGACCATTCGCATGGGTGTTCTGGCTGGTGTCGGAATCGGCTTTTTTACGAAAGTCTCGCTCGCAGGCGAGCTTGCACAATCGGATGTCATCACGGTTCTCGATGATTTCGTGCAAGGCGTTCGGGATATAAGCCTAGTATGGCCAAAGCGCCGGTTCGTCCCGGAACGCGTGCGACGCGTGACCGATTTCCTGACAATGGCCATACCGAAGAGGCTTTAGGCTACGATCGCTTTTGGGACATACGCCAATCGTGCCGCTGCCCGGAATAAAGTACAAAGCAGGCAGTCCCACTTCAGCCGGATCTTGCCGATAGCGGAAAGTCCGCTTTGGAATAGCTCGGGACAAATGCAGGCACTTGTTGTCCCCACGCAATTTGATCCAAAAAACGTCGAGGCCGATGCACAATTCAACAGCTGGTAACGCATTTTGGAGTGCGTTTTTTGCTTCATGGAGCCTTCTTTCGGCTGTTGTCATTGTATAAAGTTATGTGACCTCTCGTGGATAGCCCATAACGAACTCGTCAACGCGGTGATAAAAACCGCCGGTGGCAGCACGGACGATACGCGCTGGAAGCGCCCGGCATCCTTGATTGGACGACCATGCGCTACGGCCCGTTCATAGACGTAACCAACGACACAACCATGCTTGGCATCAAGCGCCGTCACCCGGGGTTTACGATATCATGCACGGTGGCGAGTACCTGCGTGAGACGCGGTACAACGAAATCCAGGAAGGCGCGCCGCTTTAGCGGTTGGATGCGCTGCGGCGGATGTACCAGGTGGACCGGGATTGGTGGCGCTGAAAAATTCCGCAGAATTGTTGTGATGCGGTGTGCTGCGATGGCATCCGCAGCCTGGTAGGACATGATGCGCGCGATCCCCAAGCCCGATGCAGCGGCTTCGACCACCGTATCGGCGGTATTAACTGAAAAGCGCGGGCGGATGGTGATGGATCTCTCTGCCGGTCCGCTACCGATCGGCCAGTTGCGATAGGTTTTCAACCCTTCGAACGCGATACAGTCGTGATCGGCGAGGGCGCCGGGTGTCTGGGGCTCGCCGCGCCGCGCTAAATATTTTTCGCTCGCGCAGAGAACCCAGCGGACATGCCCCACCTGTCGCGCGATTAAGTCGCTGTCTGGTAAGCGGCCGATCCGCACGGCGAGATCCACCTGCGCCTCGGCCAGATCGATCACCTGGTCCGACAACACCAGTCTTACGGTGACCTCCGGGTAGGCTACCAGAAAATCATGGACGATGGGCGCGACATGGAGCTTGCCGAACATGATGGGTGCTGCAACCAGCAGCTCGCCGCGTGGCGCGCGGTATTCGCCACTGGCCGCGCGTTCGGCGTCGCCTAGCTCCTCGAGCAGCCGGCGCGCGGCCGCCACAAAGGCTTCACCTGCCTCGGTCACAATTAGTTTGCGGCTAGTGCGAACCAATAGTTGAGCGCCGAGATACGCCTCCAGCTCCGAGACGCGACGGCTGATCGTGGGCAGCGGCGTGCCCAGCGCGCGTGAGGCGGCAGAGAGGCTGCCGCCGTCGATGGCCGCGAGAAGTGTCTGCATCGCCTCGAACCGGTCCATTGATTGTTCCATTATTTGGAAGGGTACATCTCGAAACTAACGGCTGCTGCATAAAAATGGAAGCCGCTAAACGAGCGCCGTCGGGTCGGTGAGGCCCACTCAACAAGGAGTTTCAACATGCCCCGTATTCCCACCCCCTCCACCGTTGCTGATGCGCCCGAAGCATCCCGCCCTTTGCTGGACGCCGTCGCCAAACAGCTTGGCAGCGTGCCCAACATGTTCCGCGCCATCTCGCTCAGCCCGCACGCGCTTAAAGGGTATCTGGATCTGTCCGGCGCTTTGAGCCACGGCGCATTACCTGCCGCCACCCGCGAGCGCATCGCGCTGGCCGTCGCCGAGATCAATCGCTGCGGCTATTGCCTCTCGGCGCACACTTATCTCGGTCGCAACCTCGTCAGACTGGACGATGTCGAGATTACCGCCAACCGCAACGGTGCCTCTAATGATCCCAAGGCGGATGCGGCCGTGCGTTTCGCCGCCAAAGTGGCGGGTGAGCGCGGTCAGGTGAGTGATGCGGATTTCGTGGCGGTGAAGGGCGCTGGCTATACAGACGCACAGGTGATCGAGATCGTGCAGCACGTGGCACTGAATATTTTCACTAACCTCTTCAACGAGGTGTTTCAGACAGAGATTGACTTTCCGGTCGTAGCTCCCCGTCGGGCGGCCTGAACGCAGCCCACACTCGATAAAGGTTACTTCCCATGATCCAAACATCTCATCATTTTGCTAACGTAAATGGCCACAAGGTTTTCTACCGTGAGGCCGGCGATGCAAGCCTGCCAGTGATCATCCTGCTACACGGATTTCCGTCCAGCAGCTTCATGTTCCGCGGCCTGATCCCGCTGCTGGCCGAGAAATTTCGCGTCATCGCGCCCGATTATATCGGCTTTGGCCAGTCGGATGCGCCATCCGTCGACGATTTCGACTACACATTCGACAGCCTTACCACCCATGTCGCCGGTCTGATCGATCAACTGGGGCTAAAATCCTACGTCCTTTACATGCAGGATTATGGCGGCCCGATCGGTTTTAGGATTTTCGCCAGCCGGCCTGAAGCTGTGACAGGTTTCATCATCCAGAACGCCAATGCCTATATGGAAGGGATCGGCGATCTGCCCAAGCAGGTGTTCTTGCCGTTATGGGAAAAACGCGACGCCGATTCCGAAGCGGGCGCTAGAACATTTCTGGCGGCGGGCACGACGCAGTTCCAGTACATGGTCGGCGCCAAAAACCCGGCGGCGATCAGCCCGGATAACTGGACGCTCGACCAGGCGCTGTTGGACCGACCTGGCACTGACGCCTACCAGCTAAATTTGCTGGAAAACTACAAAACCAATGTCGCACTCTATGACATCTGGCACGCGGCATTCCGCAAACACCAGCCCAAAACGCTGATCCTTTGGGGCAAGCATGACCCGTTCTTCATCGAAGCGGGTGCTACCGCGTTTCTCGTCGACCTGCCCAAGGCCAGGCTGGTCTGGCTTGATGCCGGGCATTTCGTGCTTGACGAAAATGCAGCGATTGTTGCCGCCGAGATCAACGCTGAGTTCGCTTTGCCAATGACAACCGCAACCGAGATCGTCCGTCGCTTCTACGCTGCCCTCGGCCAGGGCGATGCACCGACGGCACTCGGCCTGATGGCCGAAGATATCGAGTGGAATACCATGTGGCACTATAAGGTCGATGGCCGCGGCCCGCAAAAAGTCGCCGAAGGATTGTTAGCGCCATTGATGGCCGAATGGACGTCATTTGCTTTGACGCCATCAGCTTAGAGTCTGACTCGGAACTCATGTGTAACGAGCGAGTCGGCGGGTGAGGAGCATGACGGATGCGGCGTAGAGGAAGGCGGTAGCGGAATGGATTGTACCCTCGAAATCCTTTGCCAGACGCCGGTTCCGGTTGAGCCA
>NZ_JAIMBZ010000090.1:0-3999 GCF_025499445.1 Acidiphilium sp. AL | reverse complement strand
AGGATGGCGTCGCGCAGCACCGCGCGATCAACGATCGTTGCTGGTGTGATCCGCACGGGCTGCAGCCGCTCCAGGAAGTGATCCAGGACAGGGTCGGGTAGCGCCGCGAGCAGCACACGCCCTAGTGCCGTACAGAACGCCGGCAGCCGGAAGCCTACCCCGGCACCTGTCGCCATCAGCCGCTGCGGCGAGGCATGGGCGATCATCACCACTTCCTCCCCGACCAGCACCGCACAGGAGGCAGCTTCCCCGAGTTCCACGGCAAGCCGATCGCAAGCCGGCTGCAGTAGAGTCGAGATCGGATTCGAGAGTAGATAGGCGCCGGCCAACGTCAGTACTTTCGGAGTAAGGCAAAACAGTTTTTCGTCGCTCTCGACGAAACCCAGATGAGTCAGCGTGAAAAGGGCGCGGCGGACAGTGGCCCGTGGCAGATCGATCGCGCGGGCGAGGTCGCTCAGTGTCATCGGCCGCCGCTCGGCGCCGATCGCGGTCAACACCGCAAGTCCGCGCGCGAGCGCCTCGGAGAAGTCCGGCCCGCGGGCGCTCTCGGCTCGGCGTATGGCATCTTGGGGTCGCAACTTGGACATCAGCGCAAACTGGTCACAAACCCGGGGTGGCGTCCAGCAGCGATCGCAGATCGATGGCCTCGTCGGCAGCAAGTGTCGGCGGTACTGGCGTGCCCAGTGCGAGAAGCTTTCGTGCCGTGAGATGCTCACCCGGGCGGTTGACGGTGTCCACGGCGAGCAGACGCCCGGTGCGGTAGTAGAATAGCGCGAACCGCTCACTCTTCGGATGGCCACGCAAGACGTAGCTGTCGTGGCTGGCGGCTAGTCCTGCCATCTGCAGCTTCAGGTCGTACTGATCGGACCAGAACCAGGGAATGGCCGATTTCAAGGATGACCTGCCGACGATTGCAGCACCGGCCGCCTTGGCCTGATCGGTCGCATTCTGGATCGACTCCAGGCGCAATGGCACACCGTTCACCATCGTACAAGCGCAGTCGCCGGCTGCCACGACCTCGGGCTCGGAGGTGCGCCCACAGACATCGACCGCGATGGCGCCGCCAGCACACTTTAGGCCGGCTGCCTGTGCCAACTCGACATTGGGGACTGCACCGATACCACAGATCACCAGGTCGGCGGGGTGATTCACGCCGTCGGTGCATTCGACGATACGCACCCTACCGGACTCACCACGCAACGCCCGCGCCGACACTCCGAGCCGAATCGTTACGCCACGCGAGCGGTGGGCGTCAGCCAGGAACGTCGCCAGCGGCTGCGACGCCGTGCGGGTGAGCAAGTTGGCCGCCGCCTCGAGCACGGTGACCGCAACGCCGAGACTAGCCAAGCAGGCGGCGATCTCCAAGCCGATGTAGCCGCCACCAATCACAACAGCATTGCGCGCAGTGACGAGACCAGTGCGCAGTCTGCGTGCATCGTCCAGCGAGCGTAGGACATACACTCCGACGAGGTCATGGCCTGGGATGGCTAGTAGGCGCGAGCGACCGCCGGTGGCGAAAGCCAAGCGATCAAACCGGTGGCGACGCCCGTCTGCGGTCTCAACCTCGCGCGCTTGGCGGTCTAGCTTGATCGCCGGCGCCCCTAACGCCAGTACAATTTTGTTGTCGCGATAGAATGTGTCGTTGCGCAGGGGCAGTGCAGCGTCAGGCACTTTCCCTATCAGATACCCTTTGGAAAGGGGCGGACGTTGGTACGGCGGGTGTGCTTCGGCGCCGAGCAGCAGTATGGGTTCGGCATAGCCAGCTTCGCGCGCGCTCGCGGCGAGATGGACCGCGGCGTGCGATGCTCCGAGCACAACCAAGCCGGCGTTCATGACTGCCGCTCGGGGATCTGGACGATCAGACCGTCAAGGTCCTGCGTCACGGTGATCTGGCAGCTTAGGCGACTGGTCGGGCGGCGGGGCGTGGCAGTAACGTCGAGCATCTCGGCCTCGTCGGGCTCAGGAGGCGGCAACCGCGTGACATAATCGGGTTCCACATAGACGTGGCAGGTGGCACAGGATAGGCAGCCGCCGCACTCGGCATCGATGCCGTCTACATTGTTCTGGATTGCACCGAGCATCACATTCAGCCCCACTGCAACCTCGATCACTCGTTCGGCCCCCCCCCGGCTGACGGTAGATGATACACGGCATTGCTGTCACTCCAAAACGTATATAACGGACTATTGTTCGATAATAGAACTATCGCTCCTGCCGCGCAAGGGATTTTTGCCGAAATTAAAGAATTAACTTGTGCTATGATCGATGGTATGCATAAAAATCGCACGATGGTTCGTTAAACGTCAATATGCGAAGTGAAAGAAGGAGCCCCGTGCGATGATGAGCGCGCAGCACAACGACCTGATTACCCGCATTACGCCGGGCACCCCCGCCGGCAGGCTGCTGCGCATGTACTGGCAACCGGCCGCGCTCTCCGACGAACTTGCTGCCGAACGCCCAATTCGCCCCCTGCGATTGCTCGGCCAGGATCTAGTGTTATTCCGCGACCAGAGCGGAAAGCTCGGCTTGCTCGACCGAGACTGCCCACATCGCGGCGCCGACCTTGCCTTCGGTCGCCTTGAGGATGGGGGATTGCGCTGCGCCTTCCACGGTTGGTTGTTCGACGCCACCGGGCATTGCCTCGAAACCCCGGCCGAACCGGCCGACAGCACGCTCTGCACCCGGATACGACAAAAATCCTACCCGGTGATCGAGCGTAGCGGCATCATCTTCGCCTATCTCGGCGAGGGGGCGCCACCTGCGTTCCCTGCGTTCGACTGCTTCGTGGCACCCGACAGCCATGTCTTTGCCTTCAAAGGCCTGATCGAGTGCAATTGGCTGCAGGCGTTGGAGGTCGGCATCGACCCAGCACACGCCTCCTTCCTGCATCGCTTCTACGAGGACGCAGACGCAGCGGACTCCTATGGCAAGCAGTTCCGCGCGGCGTCTGCCGGCACCGAGATCCCGATGACTCGACTGCTGCGAGAATATCCACGACCGGCGATCGAAGTGGAGCGGACGGAGTTCGGCCTACGCATTGCCGCCCTGCGGCGCATCGACGATGCGCACACGCATGTCCGCGTTACCAACTTGGCGTTCCCGCAGGCCTTCGTGATCCCGATGAGTGCGGAGATGACGATCACCCAATGGCATGTACCGGTCGACGACGCAGCGTGTTACTGGTACGCGATCTTCACCAGCTTCGGCGCCGCGGTGGACAAGGCGAAGATGCGTCACCAGCGGCTCGAACTGTATGAACTGCCAGAGTATCGCCCACGCCGCGGCAAACACAACGACTACGGCTTTGATGCTGCTGAGCAGCGCAGCCAGACTTACACAGGTATGGGACACGACATCAACGTCCACGATCAATGGGCGATCGAATCGCAAGGGCTAATCCAGGACCGCACCCGCGAGCATCTCGGCCTGTCCGATAAAGCGATCACAGCCTTTCGACGCATGTTGGTAGCCGCCATCGAGCAGGTTGTCGCAGGACAGCGTCCGCCAATGGTGCTGAGTGAGGAGGAGGCGTCCAACCTGCGCGGCCCGGCGGCGATAGATGGCATCGGCCCGACCGCGTCGTGGCAGGACTATTGGAAGCGGGTGGATCATGACCGACGAGCAGGTGCGGAGTGGGGGAATCGGCCCCATGCGGCCTGACCATAAGCCCGCAAGCTTTTTCGCCGACCGTCACGGGATGTGGACGTTGGCACGTGCCGAAGCGGCGGCGGAGGTCGAGGCTCGCATCGCGCGGGACAATATTGAAATTGTGCGCCTCTCCTTTGCTGATCAGCATGGTGTGCTGCGGGGCAAGACACTCGTCGCCTCCGAGGTCGCGGGGGCGCTGCGCAACGGCTGTGGCTTTCCCGGCTCGTTGCTGCTCAAGGACACCGCGTGCCACACGGTTTTCTCTACCTTCAGCCCGGGCGGCGGGGTCGGCCTTCGCGAGTTGGAGGGATCAGGCGACGTGCTGATGGTGCCGGACCCCGGCACTTTCCG
>NZ_JAIMBZ010000009.1:0-100046 GCF_025499445.1 Acidiphilium sp. AL | reverse complement strand
GCGCATCGACGCTGTAGCGGTTGTGATCCGCCATGATCAGACAGGTCGTGCTCGCGCGGATCACCTTCTCGACAAACCCGTCGAACGGACCGCGCAGCGCCATCAGACTGGCCTGTTCGTCCTGGAACGCCGCCCAGACTTTACCCACTCCATCAGGCTGTGGGTCGAACAGCCGATCTTGCCGGCAATCGACGTCGCCGCCGCCCACCGCGAGGTGTGCTCGCTCTCATGATCCAAAACCATCCCCACCGCGCGGGCACGAACCTCAGGGCTGAATTTGGTCGTCGTCTTGTTCATCGTGGCTCCATCCTACTCAAGAGTTGGAGCCTCCGGAATTTCCGGGACGGTTCAAACAGATTGACACCAACAACCCCAATCAGAGAAGACTCTTAGGCCATGGGGCTCGCCCTTTGTTCGGCACGTGCGGCTGTTCGAAGAAGCCTTTGCGGGCGCACCCGATTACATTCACCGTGCAATTCTCAAAGCATACGTGCGCGGCGCATCTCACAAGCCGCTGAGCGACGACTCCTTGGAACCCTATATCGAACCGTGGGTAGGAACCATCGGGCAGGCAGCCTTCTACCGCCAGATCGCACAAATGGACCAGCGATATACCGATGAAGTCCAGGATTCGTATGGTGAGCTTCGATGTCCTTGCCTGGTCTTGTGGGGTATTAACGACCAATGGATTCCCGTCGAAAAGGGTCGTGAGTTGGCGCGGCTCATTCCGGGATGTGAGTTGATCGAGATCCCCGACTGCGGACACCTGATGCAGGAGGACGCGCCGGAGGCCATCACCTCAGCGGCCTTGCGGTTTTTCATTGGCGTTGACGGGGATGCAACTGATCGACACGGATCGCGCTCTTCCTCTCGTGGACGCTGAAACCCAGACGCTCGGCTGGAGCGAGATCATCAACAAGAAGACGAGTGACCCTTGTGGTGAGGCAGGCCGATCAATCCCCGCGCACCAGATCCCACCCGGTCTTCGCCACCTGAATGCAAACCGCGTGCATCCGGTGCGCGCGCTGGTCCGCCGCATTGCCGGCCAGCGCCCGCGCATAGACGCCTTCGACGATCGCCGCCGAGCGAAACAGCGAAAACCCCATGAAGAACCGCCAGTTCTCGATGCCGCTCCGCCCGGTCCGCGCGCAATACAAATCGAGCGCCTTTTGCTCGGTCATTAACCCAAGTTCCGCGACATCGATCCCCTGATACCCCGCCATCGCCGGGCCGGAACCCGGCGGCAGATGATAGGACATGCAGCAATAGGCCAGATCCGCCAGCGGGTGCCCCAGCGTCGATAACTCCCAGTCGAGCACGGCGAGAATCCGCGGCGCGCTCGGGTCGATCACCATATTGCCGAGCCGGAAATCGCCATGCACGATGGCGCTTTCGTCGCGTTCCGGGATGTTGCCGCGCAGCCAGGCGATGAGGTTCGTCATCGCTGGCAAGTCCTCGGTCCTCGACGCCTCGTACTGCTTCGTCCAGCGCTCGATCTGCCGTGCCACGTAATGATCCGGCCGTCCATAATCCCCCAGCCCGACCGCCGCATAATCGACCCGGTGCAGCCCCGCGATGGTCTCGATCAGATCGCGCTGGATCGCCCCCCGATCCGCGGGCGTCACTCCCGGCATCATCACGTCATGAAACACTAGCCCCTCGACATGCGCCATCATGTAGAATTCGGTGCCGATGATCGCGGGATCGGCGCAGAAATGCAGCATCGGCGCCACCGGAACATCGGTCCCCGCCAGCGCACTCTGAATCCGGTATTCCCGGTCGATCTGATGCGCGGACGGCAGCAGCTTGCCGGGCGGCTTCTTGCGCAGCACGTAGCGCCGTGCATCCGTCTCGATCAGGAAGGTCGGGTTCGACTGCCCACCCTGGAACTGGCGCAGCCGCGCCGGAAAGACAAACCCCTCGACGTGATCCGCCAGATAGTCGAACAGCACAGTTTCATCGACGCGATGCTGCGGTAGAACCTCGATCAGTTTCGGCGCCGTCGCGTCGCTCATCGGCTGCGTCCTCCCAATTAAAGCGAACCATTCGGGATCGCCCCCCTACTGTCAAGCACGGCAATCGCCTGCCCGTTCCGGGACTTGCGTAACCAGAACGGAAGCCGCACACTGCGCGAAAATCATCCGGTCAATTGAAGGAAAACGCCATGGAGTTCCGATATTCCGCGAAAACCGAGGCCCTGCGCGCGCGCGTCGCGGATTTCATGGCCGAGCACATCTACCCGAACGAGCAGGCGCTGTTCCACACTGCCCACACCCAGGCGGACCGCTGGCAGCCGCTCGAACTGCTCGGCACAATCAAACAAAAGGCCCGCGACGCCGGGTTGTGGAACCTGTTCCTGCCGGAATCCGAACACGGCGCCGGGCTCACCAATGTCGAATACGCCCCGCTCGCCGAAATCATGGGCCGCAGCCCGTTCGGGCCGGAAGCGTTCAACTGCTCCGCCCCCGATACCGGCAATATGGAGGTTCTCACCCGCTACGCAGCGCCGGAACACAAGGAGCGCTGGCTGAAACCGCTGCTGGCAGGTGAAATCCGCTCCGCCTTCGCGATGACCGAGCCCCGCGTCGCCTCGTCGGACGCCACCAACATCGAAACCGAGATCAGGCGCGACGGCGAGGATTACGTCATCAACGGCCATAAATGGTGGATTTCCGGCGCGCCCGATCCGCGCTGCCGCATCCTGATCGTGATGGGCAAATCCGACCCCGCCAATCCCGATCGGCACAAGCAGCAATCGATGATCCTGGTGCCGTTCCCGCATCCCGGCGTCACCATGAAGCGTGCTTTGCCGGTGTTCGGCGATGATGACGCCCCGCACGGCCACGCCGAGCTGATTTTCGACAATGTCCGGGTGCCAGCCGCTAACATCCTGCTCGGCGAAGGCCGCGGCTTCGAAATCGCCCAGGGCCGCCTCGGGCCGGGACGCATCCATCACTGTATGCGCTCGATCGGCGTCGCCGAACGCGCGCTGGAGCGCATGATCCGCCGCCTCGAATCGCGCACCGCCTTCGGCAAGCCGATTGCCGAACAGAGCGTGTGGCGCGAGCGAATCGCCGAATCGCGCATCATGATCGACCAGGCAAGACTGCTGACGCTGAAGGCCGCGCACATGATGGACACGGTCGGCAACAAGGAAGCCCGCGCCGAAATCGCCATGATCAAGGTCGTCGCCCCTAACATCGCCTGCAAGATCGTCGATTGGACGATCCAGGCTTTCGGCGGCGGCGGCGTCGCCGATGCCTGGCTGTCCACCTCTTATGCGCATCAGCGCACGCTGCGCCTCGCCGACGGACCGGACGAAGTGCATCGCGACCAGCTTGCCCGGCTCGAACAGCGCCGCCACCGCAACACCGATCCGGCGCGCACCGGCGGCTATCCGGGCGTTATGATCGCCGATGACCTCACCGCACCCGGATTGCCACTCTGATGCGCGCCATCGTCTGCGAGGAATGGGCCGGGCCGGAAAAACTCGCACTCCGCGAGCTGCCCGATCCCACGCCCAAGCCGGGCGAAGTCGTCATCCGCATCCGCGCCGCCGGCGTCAACTTCCCTGACGTTCTCATCATCCAGAAAAAATATCAGGTCCAGCCGAACCTGCCCTTCACGCCGGGCGCCGAAATCGCCGGCGAGATCGAAGCGGTGGGCGATGGCGTTACGGCACTGAAGCCCGGTGACAGGGTGCTGGCTCTCTGCTCGACCGGCGGCTTCGCCGAAAAAATCGCGCTCAACGCCCATCTCTGCGTGAAAATCCCTGATGGCGTGACGTTCGACATCGCCGCCGGCTTCATCCTCGCCTTCGGCACATCGCATCACGCCGTGGTCGATCGCGCCGCCCTGCAACCGGGCGAAACCGTTCTGGTTCTGGGTGCCGCCGGCGGCGTCGGGCTCGCCGCGGTTGAAATCGCCAAGGCGAAAGGCGCGAAAGTCATCGCCGCTGCCTCGACCGATGCGAAACTCGCCATCTGCCGCGAACGCGGTGCGGACGCCACGATCAACTACGTCACCGAAGATCTGCGCGCCGCGATCAAAACCCATACGGACAGCAAAGGGCCAGACATCATCTTCGATCCGGTCGGCGGCCGCTTCGCCGAACCCGCCTTCCGCTCGATCGCGTGGCGCGGGCGCTATCTGGTGATCGGCTTCGCCGACGGCGACATCCCATCCCTGCCGCTCAATCTTCCGCTTCTCAAGGGCGCCTCGCTGGTCGGCGTGTTCTGGGGCGAATTCGCCCGCCGCGAGCCGAAAAACCAGGCAGCGATGATGGGTGATCTGTTCGCCATGCTGGCGGCGGGAAAAATCAAGCCGCTCATCTCGAAAACCTATTCGCTCGCGGAGGCGTCGCGCGCCCTCGAAGACATGGCGGCGCGCAAGGTGACCGGAAAAATCGTGGTGACACCATGAAGGATTTCAAAAACCGCGTCGCCGTCATCACCGGCGCCGGCAGCGGTTTCGGTCGCGAATTCGCCCGCATCGCCGCAGCGCGCGGCATGAAACTGGCTCTTGCCGATATCGAAGCAAACGCGCTCGATGCGATTGCTGGCAAACTCGAATCCGCCGACGCGCGCGTGTTGCACCGGCGCCTCGATGTCAGCGATGCCGCCGCGATGGAGCACTTCGCCGACACCGTCTTCGCCGAATTCGGCGCCGTCCATCTGCTGTTCAACAACGCCGGTGTCGGCATCGGCGGCCTGATCTGGGAACATTCGGTCAAGGACTGGCAATGGGTGCTCAGCGTCAATCTCTGGGGCGTCATCCACGGGATTCGCTGTTTCGTACCGCGCATGATCGCGGGCAACGACGCAGGCCACATCGTCAACACCGCCTCGGTCGCCGGCCTGCTTTCGGCGCAAACCATGGGCCCCTACAACGTCTCGAAACACGGCGTGGTGACGCTATCGGAAACCCTGTTTCAGGATCTGCGCATCAGCGGATCGAAACTCGGTGTCACGGTTCTCTGTCCCGCCTTCGTCGATACCGGAATCAAGGATGCCGGGCGCAACCGTCCCGCCGACCTCAGCAACGCCGCACCACCCACCGAAAGCCAGCGCCGCGCCGAGGAACAGACGCGCAAAGCGGTCACCTCGGGCCGGATGTCCGCCGCCGATGTCGCGGCAAAAACCTTCGCCGCGATCGAGGAAAATCGGTTCTACTGCCTCACCCACCCGCGCATTCTCGGCGCTGTCGAATTGCGGCTGCAGGACATCCTGGCGCAACGCAACCCGAGCGATCCGTTCTCGTTCAAGCAGGATGTCGCCTTCACCGCGCCAACCTGAACTCCGTTAGAAATGCCGCCATCCGGTTCGCGTGAACGCCATCCGCCGGCCGGCCCGGTCGAGCACGACAACCTCGTCGGAATCACCTGAAAAATGGCCGATCTTGGTGACCGGCACCAACCCGCACGCCTTGCGCAATGCCGCTTCGGCATCCGGCGGCGTGGCCAGAATCAGCTCGTAATCGTCACCGCCGGTCAGCCGGGCTTCCAGCCAGGACTCACCCGCCGCGCGCGCCGCCGCGGAGGCCGGAACCAGACCAGCCTCGATCACCGCGCCCACGCCGGAATTGCGGCAGATATGGCCGAGATCCTGCACCAGCCCGTCGGAAACATCGATCGCCGCATGAACCAGACCGGCAAGTGGCAAGCCGATTCTCGGCTCGGGCAAAAGCCGCCGCTCGCGAAAATGCCCCGAAGAATCGTCAAGTTTGCCGCGCGCCGCCTCAAGCCCGAGCGCCGCATCGCCGATCGTGCCGGTCACGAACACCGCATCTCCCGCGCGCGCGCCCGACCGGCGCCACGCCGCGCCCGGTGCCACGCACCCGATCATCGTCACCGAAGCCATCAACGGCCCAGGTGTCGATGTGCTGTCGCCGCCGAACAGTTCGATGCGATATCGCTTCTGATCCCGCGCCAACCCCTCGGCGAATTCGGCAAGCCACGCCTCCGGCGTGTCCACGCGCAACGCCGTGGTCAGCAAATATCCGTCAGGCTCGCCCCCCATCGCCGCGAGATCCGACAGGTTGCGCCGGAGCAGCTTGCGCGCCACGCATCCGGGCGGGTCGTCCGGCAGGAAATGCACGCCCTCGACCATCTGATCGACGGTGAGAACCAGCGTCTTTCCGTACGGCGGTGTCCATAACGCGGCGTCATCGGACAGTCCTAGCGCCGCCTCATCCGCCAGCGGCGCAAAATACCGGGCAATCCGTTCGAATTCCGTTCCGCTCACACCGCGACCGGATCGGCGAACTCGCCGGGCCGCAGACTTCGTGCAATCCGGTCGAGCACCGCATTGCCGAGTTGCACCGCATCCTCCTGCAGGAACCCGTGCGCCACGTCGAGATATTCGTTGATCACCACCCGCGCGGGCGGCCCGTCGCTCATCCACAATTCCGCCCCGGCCGCGCGCAGCAGCGCCCGCAACACCGGGTCGAGCCGCATCATCGGCCACGTCTCCGGCAGCACGCTCGCGATCATCGGGTCGATCGCATCCTGCTGTTCGGTCGCGGTCCGAACGATCCGCGCGAATAGCGGCGCATAGGCATCCGGCACCCGGCCATCCTCAAATCCCAGCTTTCCTGCCATCGCACCGATACGATGGCGGATGAACTGGTCGATCACCGTCTCGGCGCTCTCGCCGTTCTGCTCGCTCTGATACAGCGCCTGAACCGCGGCGACGCGCGCAAGGGTGCGGGGGCGTTGCGCCTTCACGTCGCCCCCAGCCGTCGCGCCAGCGCGATCTGCTTCAGGCACGCCGCCGCCGCCTCGGCGCCCTTGTTAGGACCGGTTTCGGCCGAGCGCGCCTCGGCCTGCATGATCGTATCCACCGTCAACAGCGCGGTGCCCAGGCAAATCCCGTATTGCAGCGCCACCTGCATCAGCCCGTGCATCGCGGTATCGCAGATATAATCATAGTGATCGGTCTCGCCGCGCACCACGCAACCAAGTGCTACAAACCCGTCGAAATGCTCCCGCCCGCGCAGCGCGATGCGCAGCGCCTGCGGAAGTTCGTAGGCACCGGCGACGTCGATCGCCTGAACGCTTGCCCCGACCTTGCGCAGCATCGCCTCCGCCGCGTGCGTCATGCCATCGACGATCCCGCGATAATACGGCGCGCGGATCAGCAGAATTCGCGGCGCAGCCCCCGGAATCTCCGGTGCTTCGGGCAGGGTGGCGTCGGCCGTGCTCATGGCGCGGCACCCGCCTCGATCGGCAACTGGTCGACGATGTTGAGCCCGTAGCCCTCAAGTCCGATAACGGCGCGTTTGTGATTGGACAGCAGGATCATGTCGCGCACGCCAAGCTCGGTCAGAATCTGCGCGCCGATGCCGTAATCGCGCAACACCGTCCCGGTGCGCGCCCCGCCGATAATCTGGCGCAACCGCGACGAGACCGCATCGGGTCGCGTCTCGCGGATCAGCACGACGGCGCCGCGCCCTGCTTCGGCAATCTGCGCCATTGCACGGCGAAGATCGCGAATATGCTCGCCGCCCAGAATATCGTCGATCGTGCTGATCGCGTGCATCCGCACCAGCACCGGCTCGTCGGCCGCGACATCGCCCTTGATCAGCGCCAGATGCTCGACATGATCGATCGTGTTCTCGAAACTGATCATGCGCCATTGGTGGCCGTCGCCATCGGAAAGCGTGCCTTCCTCGGTGCGGCGGATCAGCTTCTCGGTCCGCCGCCGATAGGCGATCAGATCGGCGATCGTCCCGAGCTTCAGGTTGTGGTATTGCGCGAAAGCGACCAGGTCCGGCAGCCGCGCCATGGTGCCGTCCTCGTTCATGATCTCGCAGATCACTCCTGCCGGAGTCAGCCCGGCCAGCCGCGCGATATCGACCGCTGCTTCCGTGTGGCCGGTGCGCACCAGCGTGCCGCCGTCGCGCGCCACCAGCGGGAAAATATGGCCGGGGCTGACAATATCGGCGGCACCGCTCTCGGGATTGATCGCGACCGAGATGGTCCGCGCCCGGTCCGCCGCCGAAATCCCGGTCGTCACCCCCTCGCGCGCCTCGATCGAAACGGTGAACGCGGTTTCGTGCCGCGACCTGTTGGATCGCGCCATCAGCTTAAGCCCGAGCGTCTCGCAGCGCGATTTGGTCAGCGCAAGGCAGATCAATCCACGCGCGTGCTTGGCCATGAAATTCACCGCATCCGGGGTCGCGAACTGCGCCGGAATCACGAGATCGCCCTCGTTCTCGCGATCCTCGTCGTCGACCAGGATGAACATGCGCCCGGCGCGCGCCTCGTCGATGATTTCCGACGCCGAAGACAAATAGGTCTGCAGCGATGCCGTCTTGAACTGATCCATCACGATGCCTCCGCAAGGCGCGCGACATAGCGCGCCAGCATGTCGATTTCCAGATTGACCCGGTCGTCCGGCCTGAGCATCCCGAAATTGGTTACGAGTTCGGTATGCGGAATGATATTCACGCCGAACTCGGCACCCTCCACCTCGTTCACCGTCAGCGACACGCCGTTGATCGCGATGCTGCCCTTGGGTGCGATGAACCGCGCGAGCGGCGCGGGTGCGCGAAACCGCCAGCGGGTCGAGCCATGCTCAGGCACGTTGGCGACGACGTCGCCAACACCATCGACATGGCCGGATACCACGTGCCCGCCCAGTTCGTCGCCCATGCGCAGCGCGCGCTCCAGATTGATCGCCGCACCATATTCCCAGTCGCCGAGCGTGGTTTTCGACAAAGTCTCGCCCGACACATCCACGGCGAACCAATCGGCACCCGTTTCGACCACGGTGAGGCAGCAGCCGGAGCAATTGATCGAAGCCCCCAGCGCCACCGAGCCGATCTCCGCCCACGCCGCGTTGCGCTCCGGCACGCCGATCACGAAGCGCGCATCCCGCCCGCTGTTCGGCGGCGTCTTTTCCCGCAACCGGCCAATCCCGGTGACAATGCCGGTAAACATCAAATTTGTCTCCGATAAGACGCACGAACATCGCCGCCGCACGCGCTTCTGCCCGCCAGGGTGAAACGCCTGGCGTCATCCAATCGCTCCAGCCCGAACCCGGCAACCGAGGCGACGCCGTCGCCGCCGACCACCAAGGGCGCGGTAAACCATTCGATATGATCGACCAGATCGGCACGCAACAGCGCCGCCGCAAGAGTACCGCCGCCTTCGACCAGCAGCCTTGTGATTCCGGCCGCTCCAAGCGCACGCAGTCCGGCATCCAAATCCACGCCCGCATCGGAAGCGGCGATTTCGAACAGCCGTACCCCCAGCGCCCCGAACGCGTCACGTCGTGCAGCGTCCACACCGTCCCGATGCAGAATCCACACCGCATCATCCCCCACATCGCGCGCCAGCCGCCCATCCAGGGGCGTGCGCAAATGCGAATCGACAATCACCCGCACCATCGGCGCTGCGCGAAACCCGGCGATCCGGCAGGTCAGTTCCGGGTCGTCGGCGAGTGCCGTGCCGACCCCGACCATCACCGCGTCGTGCGATCCGCGCAGCGCATGGGCGGCACGGCGCGATGCCTCGCCGGTGATCCACTGGCTTTCGCCGGTGCGCGTGGCGATCCGCCCGTCCAGCGTGGTCGCGAGCTTGAGCGTGACCATCGGCCTGCCGCGTCGCACGACCGAAAAGAACCCTTCGTTCACCGTCTCGGCCTCGGCGGCGCAGACGCCCTCGGTCACCTCGATCCCGGCGCCGTGCAGCATCGCGATGCCCTGCCCGTTCACCCGCTCGTCCGGGTCGCCGGACGCGATCACCACGCGGGCAATCCCCGCCTCGATCAGCGCCGATGCGCAAGGCGGCGTCTGGCCGTGATGCGCGCAGGGTTCAAGCGAAACATAAGCCGCGGCACCACGCGCCGCCTCGCCCGCCATCGCCAGCGCCTCGGTCTCGGCGTGCGGCCGTCCGCCCGTCGCGGTGCGCCCGCGCCCGACCACCCGCCCCGCGCGCACGATCACGCAGCCCACGCTCGGATTCGGCGCCGTCTCGCCCAGGCCGCGCCGTGCCAGCGACAAGGCCGCGCGCATGTGATCCTCGTCGGTCATGTCACTTCGGCGGCTCCATCTCGCCGAGAAACGCCTTGAAATCCTTGGTCTCGCGAAAATCGCGATACACCGAGGCGAAGCGCACATAGGCCACGGCGTCCACCTCTTTCAGCGTATCCATTACCAGCTCGCCGATGTCCTTGGAGGCGATCTCCGCCTCGCCCGAAGCTTCCAGCTTGCGCACGATGCCGTTGACGATGCGCTCGATCCGCTCGTCATCCACCGGCCGCTTGCGCAGCGCGATGCGCACCGAACGCGCCAGCTTGTCGCGGTCGAACGCCACCCGCCGCTGGTCCGATTTCACCACGATCAATTCGCGCAACTGCACCCGTTCGATCGTGGTGAAGCGCTGGCTGCATTGCGGACAGAAGCGGCGGCGGCGGATCGCGCTGCCATCCTCGGTCGGCCGGCTATCCTTGACCTGGGTATCGGCCTCGCCGCAGAACGGGCAGCGCATTTTTGCGTCTTACCGGTAGATTGGGAATTTCTTGCAGAGTTCGAGCACCTTGGCGCCGACCGCGGCCTCGGCGGCGGCGTTGGCACCGTCGTTGGACCCGGCAAGCCCGTCCAGCACCTCGACGATCAGCCGCCCGACCAGGCGGAACTCCTCAGGCCCGAACCCCCGCGTGGTCGCCGCCGGCGTGCCTAGCCGGATGCCGGAGGTGACCGCCGGTTTGGCGGGATCGAACGGGATCGCGTTCTTGTTCGCCGTGATGTGCGCCCGCTCCAGCGACGCTTCCGCCGCCTTCCCGGTCACGTTCTTCGGCCGCAGATCGACCAGCATCAGATGGCTGTCGGTCCCGCCGGTCACGATATCCACCCCACCCTCCACCAGGGTCGCCGCCAGCACCTTCGCATTCTCCGCCAGCGCCTGCTGATAGGCGCGGAATTCCGGCCGCAGCGCCTCGCCGAACGCCACCGCCTTCGCCGCGATCACATGCATCAGCGGACCGCCCTGCAACCCCGGAAACACCGCCGAATTGATCTTCCTGCCCAGCTCCAGGTCATTCGACAGGATCATCCCGCCCCGCGGGCCGCGCAGCGTCTTGTGCGTCGTCGTCGTCACCACATGCGCGTGCCCCAGCGGCGACGGGAATATCCCCGCCGCGACCAGCCCGGCGAAATGCGCCATATCCACCATGAAATAGGCACCTACCTCGTCGGCGATTTTGCGGATACGCGGAAAATCGATGACCCTTGGATAGGCCGATCCGCCGGCGATGATCAGCCGCGGTTTGTGCTCGCGCGCCAGCCGCTCCAGCTCGTCGTAGTCCAGCACGCCGTCCTCGCGCCGCACGCCGTATTGCACCGGCTTGAACCATTTGCCCGACAGGTTCGGCGCCGCGCCATGGGTCAAATGCCCGCCCGCCGCCAGCGACATCCCCAGGATCGTATCCCCCGCGTTCAGCAAAGCCAGAAACACCGCCTGGTTCGCCTGCGCCCCCGAATGCGGCTGCACATTGGCGAACTCACACCCGAACAGCCGCTTCGCCCGGTCGATCGCCAGTTGCTCGGCGACATCCACCGCAGCACACCCGCCATAATACCGCTTGCCCGGATAGCCTTCCGCGTATTTGTTGGTCAGCACCGAGCCCTGCGCCTCCAGCACCGCACGCGAAACAATATTCTCCGACGCGATCAGCTCGATCCCGTCCTGCTGGCGCGCCAGCTCCCGCCCGATCGCCACCGCAATCTCAGGATCGGTCTCGCCAACCGACGCCCCAAAAAACCGCGCCATGCTCCCAATCACTCTCTGCTCGTTCATCGTGTCGGCTCCGGGTTGAGTTTGGCGAGGCGCGAATCGTGCCGTCCGCCGTCGTAGTCGGTCGAAAGAAACGCGGTCAGCGCGTCGAGCGCGACCACATCACCGGTCAGCCGTGCGCCGAGGGCGAGGACATTGGCATTGTTATGCGAGCGCGACAGCCGCGCCTCGGTCGCATCATGCGCCTGCGCGCAGCGTATGCCGGCGTGACGGTTGGCGGCGATCGCCATGCCGATCCCCGAGCCGCACACCAGCAAGCCGAGCCGCGCCTCGCCGCCTTCGATGCGCGCGCTCACCGCATGGGCGATATCGGGATAATCCACGCTCTCGGCGGAATTGGTGCCGCAATCGATCACCCGCCAGCCCGCCTTGCGCGCGGCTTCGGCCAGATGATTCTTCAACGCGAAGCCAGCATGGTCCGCGCCGACGGCGATCGTCTTGTCGTTGGACATGCGAACCGCATAGCACGCACCGCCCGCCGGGTGAAACAACCCCCAAGCGACGGCGCATTGCGCCGGACAAGCTTGCGTCCCGCCCGGCTTCGCGCGATGAGCCGCCTATGATCACCGGCAGTTTCCCCACCACCCGCCTGCGCCGCAACCGCCGCGATGCCTGGACCCGCCGCATGGTCGCCGAGACCGCGCTCTCGGCCGACCACCTGATCTGGCCGGTCTTCATCCGCGACGGCTCGGGCGATCCCACTTCAGTCAACTCGATGCCTGGGGTCGTCCGGGTCGGGCTCGACCGGCTCGCCGCCCATGTCGAGGACGCGGTGAAACTTGGCATCCCGGCCATCGCCCTGTTTCCGGCGACGCCCGCCGAACTGAAAAACCCCGAGGGCAGCGAGGCGCTGAACCCGGAAAACCTGATCTGCCAATCCGCCCGCCTGCTGAAACGCGAATTTCCCGAGCTCGGCCTGATCGGCGACGTCGCGCTCGATCCCTATACCGATCACGGCCATGACGGCGTGCTGCGCGACGGCTACGTCGCCAACGACGAATCGGTCGCCGTCCTGGAGCGTCAGGCAATCATCCAGGCGGAAGCAGGCATCGACATCATCGCGCCGTCGGACATGATGGACGGGCGGATCGGCGGCATCCGTGCGGCGCTGGACGCCGAGGGGCTGATCCACACAAAAATCATGAGCTACGCCGCCAAATACGCGTCCTGTTTCTACGGCCCGTTCCGCGAGGCGCTGGGCTCGCAGGGCGCGCTCAAGGGCGACAAGAAAACCTACCAGATGAATCCGGCCAATTCCGACGAAGCACTGCGCGAAGTCGCGATGGATATCGAAGAAGGTGCGGACATGGTCATGGTCAAGCCCGGAATGCCCTATCTCGACATCGTCCGCCGGGTCCACGACGCCTTCCGCGTGCCGGTCTTCGCCTATCAGGTGTCGGGTGAATACGCGATGCTGGCCACCGCGATGGAACTCGGCCTGCTCGATCGCGAACGGGGAATTCTGGAAACGCTCATCGGTTTCCGCCGCGCCGGAGCGTCCGGCGTGCTGACCTATTTCGCGGTGGAAGCGGCGCGGTTGCTCAAATCGGGCTGAACCGCGCCGCTTCCGTTTACAGGGTCAGAAAACCGCGTGATAGACCACGAGGACGATGATCGCCCCGATCACGGCGACGATCAGGCTGTAGATATTCAGCCCGGTCACACCGGCGCCGCCGAACAGATGAAACACGAAGCCGCCGACCACGGCGCCGATAATGCCGAGCACCATGTCGAGGATGAAACCCTCGCCCTGCTTGTTGACGACCTTGCTCGCGATGAAACCGGCGATCAGCCCGAGGATGAGCCACGCAATGATGGACATTCGGTTGTTCCCTTGAAAATGGAGATCGGCTCGATTTAACGCTTCAGCGCGCCGCGGATTTTGTCCTTGGCCTCGCCCGCCTTGCTTTGCACCTTGCCGGCAATCTTCTCGGCCTTGCCCTCGGCCTCCAGCCGTTTATTGCCGGTCGCCTTGCCGGCGGCTTGCTTCAGGCTGCCTTTCACTTGCTTGCCGGCACCCGCAACCCGATCTTTATCGACCATGACTGAGACTCCCTTTGCCATTGTGACGGCTCCGGCGGATTGCCGGGCCTCAGCTTTTCACATGGGTGAGGGCAAAACCGGCTTCGAGACCCCGCGCCAAAAATCAACGCAAGATTACGGAAATGACACCGCGCCGTCAGGCCATTCCGAGAGCGCGACGATATACGTCGAGCAGCGTCTCCTGCTCCTCGATCTCCGCCGGCTCCTGCTTGCGCATGCGGATGAGCTGGCGCAGCACCTTCACGTCGAAGCCGGCGGATTTCGCTTCCGAATAAATGTCCTTGATGTCGGAGGCGAGCGCCTTGCGTTCCTCCTCCAGCCGCTCGATCCGCTCGACGATGCTTTTCAGCCGGTCCGCCGCGATATTGCCGGTCGTCGCATTGTCAGCCGTATCGAGCACCATCGGTTCTTCTCCAGCCAGATCGGGGAGCCGGCGGAATAGAGCGCGCACCGAATCCGGTCAATGCCCGGCCTTGTTCGCCTGGTTAAATGCCGCCTTCTGCTCCGGCGACGCATCCTTCTGATATTTGGCCTGCCATTCCTTGTAGGGCATCCCGTAAACGATCTCCCGCGCCTCGGGATCGGTCAGCGCGATACCCTGCGTCTCCGCCGCCTCGCGATACCAGCGCGACAGGCAGTTGCGGCAGAATCCCGCGAGGTTCATCATGTCGATATTCTGCACGTCGGTCCGCTCGCGCAGATGCGCCACCAGCCGGCGGAACGCGGCCGCTTCCAGCGCGGTCCTGGTCGTCTCGTCCAATTCGGCTACGTTCATCGCGTTCATCTCCTTACCTGTGCGTCAAGTGGTCATCGACGCACTTGTTTGCCATACGGGGATGCAACATGACGCCCCAAGCGGCGCGACAAAAGGGAAAATTCATGGCTTCTCGCCTCCGGCGCCATCGGCGCACCAAGATCATCGCGACCATCGGCCCGGCAAGCTCGACGCCGGAGATGCTCGCGCAACTCTTCGAATCCGGCGCCGACGTATTCCGCCTCAATTTCAGTCACGGCACCCATGAGGACCATGCCGCCCGGATCGACATGATCCGCGCGCTGGAGCATAAATTCGACCGCCCGATCGGCATCCTCGCCGACGTGCAGGGGCCGAAGCTGCGGGTCGGCGCTTTCCGCGGCGGCCGCGTGCAATTGCAGACCGGCGCGGAATTCCAGCTCGACCTCAACCCCGCGCCTGGCGATACCCGACGGGTCAATCTGCCGCATCCCGAGATCATCGCCGCGGCGAGCATCGGCGCCACCTTACTGCTCGACGACGGCAAGCTGCGCCTGCGCGTCCTGCGCAAGCGCGAGGACCACCTGCTGACCGAGGTAGTCAATGGCGGCCCGCTATCCGACCGCAAGGGCGTGAACGTGCCGGACGTGGTGCTGCCGATCCCCGCGCTGACCGCGAAAGACCGCGCCGATCTCGATTTCGCGCTCGAGCGCGGCATCGACTATATCGGCCTCTCTTTCGTCCAGCGCGCCGAGGACGTGGCGGAAGCCAAGGCGATCGCCGCCGGGCGCGCCCTGGTGATGACCAAGATGGAAAAACCCCAGGCGCTCGACAATCTCGACGCGATCCTCGCCGCGTCCGACGCGGTGATGGTCGCGCGCGGCGATCTCGGCGTCGAGCTGCCGCCCGAGGAAGTGCCGATCGCACAGAAGCGGATCATCCGCGCCGCCCAGTTGCGCGGCGTGCCAGTCGTCGTTGCGACCCAGATGCTGGAATCCATGATTTCCGCCCCCGCGCCCACCCGCGCCGAGGCGTCGGATGTCGCGACCGCCGTGTTCGATGGCGCGGATGCGGTGATGCTGTCCGCCGAGAGCGCCGCCGGCCAATACCCGCGCGAGGCGGTCAACATGATGGACCGCATCGTCGCCAGGGTGGAGCGCGACGAGGACTGGCGGCGCGGGATCGACGCAAAGCGCCCCGATCCCGAGCATTCCTCCGCCGACGCGATCGCCGGCGCCGCCTGGCAGGTCGCCCGCACCATCGGCGCCCGCGCCATCGTCGCCTTCACCAGCTCTGGCGCCAGCGCGCTGCGGGTCGCGCGCGAGCGGCCGGACTGCCCGGTGATCGGCCTGACGCCATCGGTGGAAACCGCGCGCCGCCTCGCCGCCGTCTGGGGGATTCACGCGCTGGTCACCGACGAAATCCACTCGATGACCGAAGCCGTCGCCCTTTCGGCCCGGATCGCGCGCCAGGAAGGTTTCGTCCAGCACGGCGAGGAGATCGTCGTGGTCGCTGGCGTGCCGTTCGGCCAGAGCGGCACCACCAACGCGCTCCGGGTCGCCAAGGCGTGAACCGCACCTTGCCTTAACCCCCCGCTCAAGCCAGTATCGGTCCAAATTGGAGGAGGAGCAAAAAAATGATCGGCGTCGCCGTTCTCTACCCGAAGACCGAAACCTCGCATTTCGACACCGACTACTATCATGCCAAGCATATGAAGCTGGTGCGCGATCTGTGGGAGCCGATGGGCCTGCGCGGCGCGCGCGTGATGCACGGGCAGACCGGACCGGACGGCAAAGCGCCGCCCTATGCGGTTATCACCGTCCTCGAATTCGACAGCCTGGGGGCATTCGGCAAGGCCGCTTCGGCCCATGGCGGAGCGATCATGGGCGATATCCCGAATTTTACCGATGTCCAGCCGGTCATGCAGTTCAACGAGATCATGGCCTGACCGGAACGTTACGCTCGATTTGCTTTACTTTTCGATGGTTCCGCGACTATGTGACCACGGCTGGGCATCGCCCGGCCGGATCGCTTCACGAGATGGGGACGTTTGATGCGCCGGATTGCCCTCGGTTTGATCGCCGCGACGTTTTTGAGCGGCAATGCCTTCGCCTGCATGCAGCCGAGCACCCAGAAGGCGCTCGATGTGGTCGGGCTGAAAAGCACGCTAATGGTCGGCGCCCTCGCCTGCAACCAGCGGCAGGATTACGACACGTTCATGACACGGTTTCAGCCGCATATCCTGGCCGAGCAGCACCGGGTCGACGCCTATTTCCGCCGGCGCCACGGCCGGGCCTTCCACAAATACGAAGACAGCTACATCACCAGCCTCGCCAATGTGCAATCCTCGGCGGGCATTCACGAGGGCAGCAATTTCTGCGGCCGGAGCGAAACCCTGTTCGGCAAGGTTCTGGCGCTGAAGACCCAGACCGAGCTTGACGATTTCGCGCGCCAGGCGCCGGCGGTCCAGCCGATCGTCATGGTCGAATGCGGCATCGTCGAGAGCAGCGCGTTCCGCCGGATGGAGCGCCTGGCGCCCCGGCCGTGACGGTGAAGTGACCGCGCTGAAAGAGCTCCCGTCCCGCCTGCTGTCGGGCGCTGCCAATTTCCGGGCGATTCCCGCCCTGCCGACCGAGAATGGCCGCCATCTGCGCGCCGGTATGATCTATCGTTCCGGCGAATTGTCCAACTTGACCAGAGACGATCTCGCCTGTCTCGAAACACTCGGCATCAAGCTGATCTGCGATCTGCGCAGCAGTGCCGAGCGGCGCCGTTTCGCGACCGCCTGGCCGGCGCTCGCCCCTGCGCGCACCATCGAAATGCCGCCCGACTCCGACCGCGAGGCCGGGATGAATCCGCTGATCGAACGCCTCGCCCGCGAACCCGGTGCCGAGGGCGCGCGGCTTGCGATGCTCGACCTCTACGCGGTGCTGCCGCGCCTGCTGCTGCCGATTCTGACCGAGACGTTCGAGGCGATCGTCGCCGGCTGGGCACTGCCGCTGCTGCTGCATTGCCATGTCGGCAAGGACCGCACCGGCGTCGCGGCCGGAATTCTGCTCCGCGCCGCCGGTGTCGTACAGGATGGGGTCGCCGCGGATTATCTGGAAACCGCAAGGCATCTCGACGGCGCGGCGGAACGCCGCGCGCTCGGCCGCACTCTGGGGCGCCTGCTCGGCCGGGCGATCGACCCCGGCACGCTGGATATGCTCGGAGGAACCGATCCGGCCTACCTCGCCGCCGCGTTCGATGCGATCGACCGAAACTGGGGCGGGTTCGATGCCTATCTGGCGACAGCCGGTCTCACCCCGAGCCGCCGCGCCCGGCTCCAGTCGCTGCTCGTCGCATAAAAAAACCCCGGCCTGAGCCGGGGTTTTCGCAGTCGACAGTGCGCCAGATCAGTGCAGGATGATCTCGACGCGGCGGTTCTGCGGCTCGCGCACGCCCGGACCCGTGGGCACCAGAAGATGCGTCTCGCCATAGCCCTTGATCATGATGTCCTGCTTCGGCACCCCGTCGGAGACCAGTTGCGCCGCGACATTGTCGGCCCGGCGATAGGACAGCTTCATGTTGTAGGCCGGCGTGCCCGAAGTGTCGGTATAGCCGTTCACGTTCAGCCTGGTCACATGCGTGGTCTGCGAGGCGTGCGCCGCCTCGGCGACGATCTGCGTCGCGCGCGGCGTCAGGTTGGCCTTGTCCCAGTTGAAGAACACCAGATAGGTCCGCGCCGGAGCCGGAGCCGGAGCCGCGACCGGAACCGGCGCGGGCGGCGGCGGAGGTGCCGGCGGAAACAGCTCGTAGCGCAACCCGACAAGAATCATATTGTTGGATTCGTGGCCGACCTTGAAGGTCGACGGAACGCCATCGACGATGCCGTGATAGCGGTTGCTGCCGGTGGTGGCGAGGTAGCGGTATTGCAGCGTCGCCGACAGGCCCGGCGCGGCGGGAATCGGGAAGGACAGACCGACGATGCCCTGATAGGCGAGGCTGCCCTTGGTGCCGTGAATATTCACACCGGGCCCGACCGTGACATCGCGCCAGTCGAGGAACTGATAGCCGATACCCGCGCCGACGAACGGATAGACATAGGGCACGCCGATATCGAAATCGTACAGCCCGTTGACCATGAAGCCGTATTTCTTCTCGTTGCCGCCGGCGACAAACTGGGCGCCGCTTTCATCAACCTTATGGGCCTGGTTGTTGAAGTAGTCGCCTTCCAGCTCCACCCGGAAGCCGTTGCCGAAGCCGTAGCCGAATGCGGCCTCACCGGCGAAACCGTTATGGAACAGCATCTTGGCACCGAGATTGGTGGTGACGCCGTCGGCGGTGACGCTCTTGATCTTCCGGCTGTTCATGATGTTGTAGCCGAGCCCGGCGCTCACATAGGGGCCGGTGACCGGCTGCGCCTTCGCCGCGACGGGCAGAAGCGCCGGCGCGGCGATAAAGCTGGCCGCCAAAAGGGTGGTGCGAAACTTCATTCGTTGTCTCCTCGTGCGCCCGGATACCTGTTCAAACATTCGAACCGGCCGTGAGCTGGTCGATGAGCGCTATTTAGCATCGCCCTTGCGCCATTAGGAGATACAACATGGCTTTCGGCGCCGCTTCTGGCCGGTTTTCCACATGCTGTTGCACTGAAGCCACAAAGTCAAGTTTTATTTTGATATCGTCATTATTGTGTTCTTGGCAATATTCAGTGCGGAACAAAAAACCCCGGCCTGAGCCGGGGATAGACCATGCGGTTTGGCACGCAGCCGCCACACCAGCCCTGCGCGCCAAACCGTTTGTTTTTTAGTGCAGGATGATCTCGACGCGGCGGTTCTGCGGCTCGCGCACGCCCGGACCCGTGGGCACCAGAAGATGCGTCTCGCCATAGCCCTTGATCATGATGTCCTGCTTCGGCACCCCGTCGGAGACCAGTTGCGCCGCGACATTGTCGGCCCGGCGATAGGACAGCTTCATGTTGTAGGCCGGCGTGCCCGAAGTGTCGGTATAGCCGTTCACGTTCAGCCTGGTCACATGCGTGGTCTGCGAGGCGTGCGCCGCCTCGGCGACGATCTGCGTCGCGCGCGGCGTCAGGTTGGCCTTGTCCCAGTTGAAGAACACCAGATAGGTCCGCGCCGGAGCCGGAGCCGGAGCCGCGACCGGAACCGGCGCGGGCGGCGGCGGAGGTGCCGGCGGAAACAGCTCGTAGCGCACGCCGAGCAGGATCTCGTGGTTGCCGGAATGGCCCATATTCACCACGGTGCCGTAATCATTGTATTTCCGCGCATGGGTCAGCTCGATGTACTGATACTGGGCGGTCAGCGCCAAACCCGGAACCGAGGTGATATTATAGGCAACGCCGGCGCCGACATCGAAGGCGAAGCTGCCATAGGTGCCGCCGACCTGGGAATCGGGCGCCGGCAGGCCGACATGCTGGAATTTCTGCCACATATAGCCGATACCGCCGCCGATGAACGGCATGAAATTGGTGCCGGTCTGGAAGTCGTAATAGCCGTTCAGCAACAGGCCGTAGGTATTGACGCCGCCATGGACATGGGCGTCGCCGAACAGATGGTCATTGGCCTTGACAGCGGTGTTGCGAAAGAAATTACCGTCCAGTTCGACCCGGAAGCCGTTGCCGAGCCCATAGCCCACGCCGACCTGCCCGGCATAGCTCGGGCGGAAGATCATGGTGCCGGTCTCACCCATGGCCTTCGGCGCGACCGTGTATCTCTGACTTTGCATCAGGCTGGTGCCTAATCCGAGATCGACATAGGGTCCCGTCACCGCGCCGGGCACCTGCCCCAGCATCTGCGCGTGAGCCGAAGACACGGCAAACACCACCGCGGCGGCGGATGTCGCGGCGAGCAGAATCGAACGGTATGTCATGAAGCCTCCATTTGACAAACGAATCCCGCAGATAATGTGGGCCGGGGATCGATTGGGTGCAATAACCTGTCGCGCAGCCGGGCTCGGTTTGTCAATTAAGATATCGTCATCCTAACCAATGCGTTACGCTGCGGCTTCATCCGCCGGAACAGCCGATAACCCTGAACGTCACCGTCGCGTCGCCCACCACCACGGCACCCGGCTCGGAGCGGATCAGCCAGCCTCGGAACAGCGGCGAATCCGGCGCGGCATCGCTCGTCGCGGTATTCTGCGCGTCGTTGGAAGCGGGCCCGGCGATCCGCCTCACCGTAAGGTAAACCGCAGCATCCGGCGGTGCATCCTTCGGCCGCACCACGCAGGCTCCGACCTTGATCCGCAGTTTTCCGCGCGCGAAGCTGGAACCGACCGGCACGCTCAGCCGGGTCACCGCGCCATCCTCCTTGTCGAGCATGTCCAGGATCGCCCCGTCGCGGGGCATCCATACCGGCTTCGCCTGCACCGCCTGGGTCTGGCCGTTCCCCCCGGCCGCACCCGGCGCGGTCCCGGATGTCCCGCGCTGGATCATCGATTTGGGCAACGGGTTGCGCACCAGTCCCGGCGGCTGGGCCAGGGTTAGCGCCGGAACCTGCGGCGACGGCAGGTCGGGAGCCGGCAGCGCCTGCGGCACGGATGCGACCGGCGGCGCTTCCGGCACCGCGAGGACCTGGGGGCTACCTGCCCGCGCGAGACCGATCGCACCGATCGTCCCGATCGCGACAGCGATCGCAATGCGCCCGATCATCTCATTGCGCGCCGTTCGACCCGCCGCCGCCCGACAGGCCGGTCTTCGGCAGCCCGGTCTTCGCCGCCCCGGAATCCGGCGCCGGCGTGCCGCCGCCCTTCGCCGTATTGGAGGCGAAATTCGCCGCGCTGAACACGAATTTACCGAGCAGCGATTCGATATTGATCGCCGACTGGGTCACGATGATCGCACCGCCCGGTTTCAGCATGGTGTTCGACCCGCCCGGCGAGATCGACAGGTAATCGCCGCCGAGCAGCGATTCGCTCTCGATCGCGGCGCTGCTGTCCTTCGGCACCTGTACCTTGGGATTGATCGAGAAATCGACGATCGCCGCATAGCTCTGCGGGTTGAGTTCGGTCTTGGTCACCCGTCCCACCGTCACCCCGGCGATCTTCACCGGCGACCCGACTTTCAGCGGGCCGATATGGCCGAACTGGGCATGCAGAATATAGCCGTTCCGCGCCGCCGTCCTGGTGCTGGAGAAGGTGAAGGCGAGAAACCCCAAGGCGGCCACGATTACGGCCAGTCCTGCGATGATTTCGGAAACACGACGCTGCATCGGATACTTTCTTATTGAAGAATGGGCGGGTGCGGCGCGCGGCCGGCTTCAGGCGTCCGGCGTCCAGGGCTCGTAATCGCCGGAGGCGCGCGCCCGAACGCCGCCCTCATAATCATGGCCGGGCGGGCGATAGGCCCCGGCGCTGCCGGTCTGGTTCGGCACGTAAGGGCGCTGCCACGGGCGGCGCGGTTGCTCCGGCAGCGGCTGGTCGGTGGTGAAGTGCAGCCAGGCGTGCCACTCCGGCGGCACCAGCGAGGCTTCGCGCGCCCGGTTAGCGTAGACCACCCAGCGCCGCCCACGGCCGTCGGGACGGGTCGGCTTGATTTCCTGGTAGTAGCGGTTGCCCGTCGCATCCTGCCCGACGAAGCTGCCGCGACGCATGGTATTCAGCACGAGACCGGGATTGGCGAACAAGGCGCGCCAGCCGCCCAATGAAGCCAGGCTTACGGCGGCAGAACCAGAGTCCGCACCGGCGGCCGGTGCAGTGTCGCTGTTTCCATTCATGCGACGCTCTATAGAGGATCGGGCCGGATCGGTCCATCCGTTCCGCGCCCCGCGCCAATCGACGAGTATCCACAGGATTTTGTGGTCGCTTGCCGGAATATCCACAAGATAGCGTCGATTCCCTCTGGAATGCCCGGCGCGATCGCGTTAGTCTGCCGGCATGTTGAAAGATCGCGCCGGACCGCACCGCCCTGTCCCGTCACCCTGGCGCGGGGTGCGATTGCACCGGGTCGAAGCCGCCGCCGACCCCGATCGGCCAACCGAGCCGGCGATTCTGCCGGCATCCTGGCCGGCGCAATCCGCCGCCGGGCTGATCGCCCTGCGCGCCTCGTCCGCGATGATCGGCGTCGCCGAGGCCGCTTGTGCCTGGATCGACCCGATCGCCGCCGCCGCGCGCGAGGCCGGCATCGCCGAGGATATCGCGACCGCGCTCCATATCCTGCTGCGCGACCGGCGCGCCGCCCCCTCGCCCGGACTATGGCGCGGCAAGCCGGAGACCCTGCCCGGTTTCGTGTTCAACCTTCCCGAATTTCTCGATATGGAAGGCCAGTTCGACCTCGCCGGCTTCGGCACCGCCGTCGAATCGGCAGTGCTGACGCTCAGCCTCGCCAATCCGGCGGCGCAGCGCCTCGCCCTCGGTATGGCCGATCTGTCGCTCCTGCTCGCCCGGCTCGATCTCGATTATGGCAGCGACGATGCCCGCAATCTCGCCGCCGCCCTGGCCGCGCTGCTCGCCGCCCATGCCGATATCGCCTCGGCGCGGCTGCTCGCGCGCGGCATCGCCCCCGGCCAGCCGATCGCCGCGATGACACTGCCGAAATCCTGCCCGATCCAGGGCCTGATCGCGCGCGCCGCCGAGATGCAGCGCGAGGCCACCGCGCTGGGGCTGCGCCAGCACCGCACCCTCACCGGCATCCTGCCGCCTGGCCCGGTTGAAGCCTTGCTCGGCATTGAGACCGTGGGAATCGCCGCCCCGCTCTCGGCGCTCGATTCGGATGGCAGGCTCGCCCGATGGGCGCGCGCCAGGCTTGCCGCCTCGGGCCGCCCGGCGGAGGACGCGCTCGCCGCCATCATCGCCGGCGAAGACCCGTTCGGCGTGGCCGATCGGGCGTCTCTCGCCGCGATCCACGATGCCGTCGCCCCGTTCTGCGCCCTGATGCCCGAAACGCAACAGGCCCTGCCCCCGCGCCACGCAATGGCCGGCGCCGCGCGCGACCCACTGCCCGCAAGACGCGGCGGCTATACCCAGAAAGCCGCCGTGGGCGGCCACAAACTGTTTCTCCGCACCGGCGAATACCCCGATGGCCGACTTGGCGAGATTTTTCTATCGCTGCCGAAGGAAAGCACCGCGTTCCGGGGCCTTGCCGATGCCTTCGCCACCGCGATCAGCCTCGGGCTGCAGCACGGCATGGCACTCGACGAATTCGTCGATGCCTTCGCCTTCACCCGATTCGGTCCAGCCGGCGCGGTCGAGGGCGACCCCGAAATTGCCCAGGCAACCTCGCTGCTCGATTACGTGTTCCGCCATCTGGCCGCCAATTATCTGGATCGCCGCGATTTGCCGGACGCGCCGGAGGCTGAGGAGGCCGCTTCGGATGCCCTCGGGCACGTGCCGCTGCTGCCGCTCGATCTGCCCGCATCGGATACAGCGCGCCCGAAGCGCCAGCGCCCGGTTCTCAAACTGGTGGGATAGTGTGGCGATGCTGAAATTCTTACGGGGTTGTGGCGGCGATTTTAGGAATTTCAGAATCAGAAGCCACACTAGAATCAGAGGTTTTCTAGTGTTCTATCGTTTCGGAAATTCGTAGAACACTTTTGGCAATGTAAACAAATTTCCGAAACGGAACACTAGATATGAGCGTTTACGAAAAACTGACCGAACTCGGCATCACCCTGCCCAAGCCTGCCAAGGCGGCAGCAAATTACGTGCCGATCGTCATCGCCAACGGCTTCGTCATCGTCAGCGGCCAATTGCCGCTGGAACACGGGCAGGTCGCCGTCACCGGTAAGCTCGGCCAGGAGGTCGAAATCGATGCCGGGCTTCGCGCGGCGCGGCTCTGCTTCATCAACGTCCTCGCCCAGCTCGACGCTTCCCTGCCCGGCGGGCTCGGCGCGGTCGCCCGCGTGGTTCGGCTCGGCGGCTTCATCGCCGCAACCCCATTTTTCACCGACCATGCCAAGGTCATGAACGGCGCTTCGGATCTCGCGGTCGCGGTGTTCGGCGAGTTCGGCCGCCACGCCCGCTCGACCATCGGCGTCGCCTCCCTGCCGCTCGATGCTGCCGTCGAGGTCGAAGGGATGTTTCAACTCGGCTGACCGCACCCTGATTGCGCAGACCCGGCACCTCGCGTATTCCCCGCCCGGCACAGCAGGAAGGGGACACGCCATGAGCGCCATCGCCGACATCATCGCCCGCGAAATTCTTGACAGCCGCGGCAATCCCACGGTCGAGGTCGATGTGGTTCTCGAGTCCGGCGCGATGGGCCGCGCCGCCGTCCCTTCCGGCGCCTCGACCGGAGCACATGAAGCGGTCGAGCTGCGCGACGGCGACAAAACCCGCCACGGCGGCAAGGGTGTGCGCAACGCCGTCGCCGCCGTCGAGCGCGAGATATTCGAGGCGATCGGCGGCATGGACGCCGGCGAGCAGATCATGATCGACGAGCTGATGATCGACCTCGACGGCACGCCGAACAAATCCCGCCTCGGCGCCAACGCCATCCTCGGCGTCTCGCTCGCCGTCGCCAAGGCCGCCGCCGATGATGTCGGCATGCCGCTCTACCGCTATGTCGGCGGTGCCTATGCGCGCACCTTGCCGGTGCCGATGATGAACATCGTCAATGGCGGCAAGCACGCCGACAACCCGATCGACATCCAGGAATTCATGATCCAGCCGGTCGGTGCCGCAACCATCGCGGACGCCGTGCGCATGGGTGCTGACGTATTCCACGCGCTGAAAAAAATCCTGCATGATGCTGGCCACAACACCAATGTCGGCGACGAGGGCGGATTCGCGCCGGGCCTGAAATCGGCCGAGGAGGCTTTGGGCTTCATCAGCAAGGCGGTCGAGCGCGCCGGCTACCAGCCGGGCGAGGACATCGCCTTCGCGCTCGATTGCGCCGCGAACGAGTTCTTCAGGGACGGCAAATATCACCTGGACGGCGAGGGCAAGGTGCTCGATGCCGCCGGCATGACCGCCTACATCGCCGGCCTCGCCAACCAATTCCCGATCATCTCGATCGAAGACCCGCTGGGTGAGGATGACTGGGACGGCTGGGCGTATTTCACCGCGGAACTAGGTTCCAGAATGCAAATCGTCGGCGACGATCTGTTCGTCACCAACCCCACCCGCCTGCGGCGCGGCATCGAAGCCCGCTCCGCCAACGCAATATTGGTAAAACTAAACCAGATCGGCACGCTGACCGAAACGCTGGAAACCATCGAGCTTGCCCATCGCGCCGGCATGGCGACGATCATCAGCCACCGCTCCGGCGAAACCGAGGACGCCACCATCGCGGACATCGCGGTCGCGGTGAATGCCGGGCAGATCAAGACCGGCAGCCTCGCGCGCAGCGACCGCACCGCGAAATACAACCAGCTCATGCGCATCGAAGCCGAACTAGGGCCGGCCGCGCGCTTCGCCGGGCGCAATATTTTGCACCGGCGAGTATGACCAAAAGTTAGTCACAATAACTGCCCTTTGTTTCACGTGAAACAAAGGGCCGCTTTGTAACCTATTTCAGTTATCGGCTGCCGGTCAGCGCCAGTCGCGGATTTCGGGCAGATCGTCTCCGGTGGTGGTGACACAGCGCCGATGCGCGATCAGCCGGCCGCGCAGTTCCTGCTTAACATGCGCGGCCGTGCTGGACAGGCCGGGCACCCGATCGATCACCGCCATCGCGAGGTGGAATCGATCGAGTTCGTTCAGCACCGTCATGTCGAACGGCGTCGTCGTGGTGCCTTCCTCGCGATAGCCGTGGACATGGAACTGGTGGTGATTGGCGCGGCGATAGGTCAGCTGGTGGATCAGCATCGGATAGCCGTGATAGGCGAAAATCACCGGCCGGTCCGTGGTGAAAATCGAATCGAAATCGTGATCGTCCATGCCGTGCGGATGCGCGGAGGGCGGTTGCAGCGCCATCAGGTCGACCACGTTGACCATGCGGATTTTCAGCTCGGGCAAATGATGGTGCAGCAGGTCGATCGCGGCGAGGGTTTCCAGCGTCGGCACGTCGCCGGCGGCGGCCATCACCACATCCGGCTCCACTCCGTGATCGTTCGAGGCGAAGCCCCAGATGCCGAGACCCGCGGTGCAATGGACGATCGCCTGCTCCATGGTGAGATATTGCGGCTCGGGCTGTTTGCCCGCGACGATCACGTTGACGTAATTCTTGCTCCGCAGGCAATGATCGGCGACCGATAACAGCGTGTTGGCGTCGGGCGGCAGATAGACCCGTACCACATCGGCCTTCTTGTTGGCGACATGGTCGATGAATCCAGGGTCCTGATGGGAAAATCCGTTATGGTCCTGGCGCCAGACATGTGAGGTCAGCAGATAATTGAGCGAGGCGATCGGCTTGCGCCAGTCGATTTTCTGCGTGGTCTTCAGCCATTTCGCGTGCTGGTTGACCATCGAATCGACGATGTGGATGAACGCCTCATAGCAGGAAAACAAGCCATGCCGCCCGGTCAGCAGATAGCCTTCCAGCCAGCCTTGGCACAGATGCTCGCTGAGCACCTCCATCACCCGTCCATCCTGGCCGACGCTGACATCGTCCTTGGTGCGTTCGGCCATGCTGACCCGGTCGGTCGCCTCGAACACCGCCGACAGGCGATTGCTGTCGGTCTCGTCCGGTCCCATGAGCCGGAAGGTTTCGCGATTGCGCGCGATCACGTCGCGCAGCCAGGCGCCGAGCACGTGGGTCGACGCCGCCATCGTCGCACCCGGCACCGCGACATCGACGGCATAGTCGCGAAAATCCGGCAAATCGAGGTCGCGGCGCAGCAGCCCGCCATTGGCGTGCGGGTTGGCACCCATGCGCCGCGCGCCCTCCGGCGCCAGCGCCGCGAGTTCCGGGATCAGCGCACCGGTATCGTCGAACAGATCCTCCGGTTTGTAGCCGCGCATCCAGGCTTCGAGCATGGCGCGGTGCGCGTCGTTGTCGCGCACCGCCGAGAGCGGCACCTGATGCGCGCGAAACGTGCCTTCCACCTTCAGCCCATCGACCGCCTTGGGTCCGGTCCAGCCTTTCGGCGTGCGCAGAACGATCATCGGCCAGCGCGGCAGCTCGATGGCGTTTTGGTTAGCGCGCGCCTGATTCTGGATCGCGGCGATAGCGTCGTGCGCGGCATCGAGCGCTTCGGCCATCGCATGGTGCATCGTCATCGGATCGTCGCCGGCGACGATGCGCGGATCGTAGCCATAGCCGCGCAGCAAAGCGAACAGATCGGCCTCGGCGATGCGCGCGAGAATAGTGGGGCCGGCGATTTTCCAGCCGTTCAGGTGCAAAATCGGCAGGACCGCGCCGTCGCGCCTGGGGTTGAGGAATTTGTTGGAGTGCCAGCTCGCGGCGAGCGCGCCGGTTTCCGCCTCGCCATCGCCGATCACGCAGCAGGCGAGCAGATCGGGATTGTCGAACACCGCGCCATAGGCATGCAGCAGCGCATAGCCGAGTTCGCCGCCTTCGTTGATCGAACCCGGCGTTTCGGGTGCGACATGGCTCGGGATTCCACCGGGAAACGAGAACTGGGTGAACAGGCGCTTCAATCCGGCTTCGTCGCGGCCGATATTCGGATAAATCTCGCTGTAGGTGCCTTCGAGATACACGTTAGCCACCGCCGCCGGGCCGCCATGACCCGGCCCACAAATGAAAATCGCATTCACGTCGCGCGCCCGGATCAGCCGGTTCATATGCGCATAGACGAAATTCAGCCCTGGCGTGGTGCCCCAATGGCCGAGCAGGCGCGGCTTGATGTGCTCGGGCCGCAAGGTTTCGCGCAGCAGCGGATTGTCCATCAGATAGATCTGGCCGACGGAGAGATAATTCGCAGCACGCCAATACGCATCGATCAGTTTCGCGTCTCGCGCCGAAAGAGCCGATTTCCGCTTCGCCATCGCCGCCTCCTCCAGGGTGTGTACCCTAACCAAGTTGCTCCATCACGTGCCGCGCGATCATCGCTGCCTCGTCGGTCGGGATCACGCGGATTTCCGTGGCCATGCCGGCACCGGCAAGGCGTTCGGCGATGGCATCGCGGATCGCCGCGTCGTTCTCGCCGATGCCGCCGGTGAATACGAGGCACTCCATGCCGCCGAGCGAGACCGCCATGCGCGCGATTTCCTGTGCGGCGCGCAGCACGAACAGCGCGATCGCGAGCCGTGCCTCCGCCTTATCGCTCTTGTGCAGTTCGCGCATGTCGCCGGAGAGGCCGGACACACCTTTCAGCCCGCTCTCGTCATAGAGCTGATTCGTAAGCGCTTCGGCATCGAAGCCGCGTTCGGTCATCAGATAGAGCAGCGCGCCGGGATCGACCGAACCGGACCTTGTGCCCATTATCATCCCGTCGAGCGCGGTCGCGCCCATGGTGGTGTCGATACTGACACCATCGCGCAGCGCACAGGCGCTCGCGCCGTTGCCGAGATGCGCGATAACGACGCGATGCCGCGTGATGCCGAGTTCGGCGAGCCGGTGCGCGATGAATTCGTAGGACAGGCCGTGAAACCCGTAGCGCCGGAGCCCGAGTTTCGCCGGCAGCGGCAAAGTGCGGTGCAGTGGCGGAATGGTACGGTGAAACGCGGTATCGAAACAGCCGAATTGCGGCAGATCGGGCCGGTGCCGGGCGACCATCCGCGCCGGCTCGAGATTATGCGCCTGGTGGAGCGGGGCGAGCGGCGCCAAGGCGGCGAGCCGTTCAAGAACAACGTCGTCGAGCGGCACCGGGGCGGTGAAATCGTCGCCGCCGTGGACGATGCGGTGGCCGACCGCGACCAGCGGGCCGGCGGTTTCGTTCGCTTCGATCCAGCGGAGCAGCCGGCCGGTCAGCGCGTGGAACCCCTCGGTATCGGACCAGTCTTCCTGGGTATCACCAGCGCGGAATCGCGGCTGCGCGCCGATTCCCTCGATCGCGCCCTGAAGAGCGTGCCGGGGCGGATTGCCGGCGAGGAACACCGCGAATTTCACGCTCGACGATCCGGCGTTGAGGGTCAGGATCGCGCGGCCGGTCATTTCGGTCAGAAATCGTATTTCTTCGCGAGCGCGTGCAACCCCGCCAGCGCGCCGATGCCGACCACCGCCGCCACCGACCATGCGGCGGCCTTGTGCCGGTCGGTGAACATTTCGAAACTGCCCTTGCGCGAGCGATCGCTGAACCGGCCGCGCGCGCCGTAGCGCCCCGGCACCGGCTCGAACAGATTGGCCGGCGCATCGGCAGGCAGGATCTGATCGGTCATCTGGCCGGAATAGCCGGCGGTGGCGAGGTAGCGATCGGCGAGGCCGGGGGCGATCCGGTTTGCCATGATCGCGACCACGGTGGGCATGCCGACCCAGATTTCGCGCCTATGGTGGAAGGCCGCGAACACGATCGCCCTGGCCGGAACCTCCGGCGCGTAAATCGGCGGCACCGGCTGCGCGCGTCGGCCCATTTTGTTCAGCGCCCAGTCGAATTGCGGGGTGTTGACGGCGGGCAGATGCACCATGGACAGCTTGATATTGCTCCGGTCATGGATCAATTCGCTGCGCAGACTGTCGGTAAACCCTTTTATTGCCGCTTTCGCCCCGCAATAGGCCGATTGCAGCGGAACCGACCGATAGGCCAGGGCGGAGCCGACATTGATGATGGTGCCCTGATCGACCCGCTTCAGGCGGCGCAGCGCTGTCATCGTGCCATGAACGGTGCCGAGATAGGTCGCCTCGGTCGCCCGCTTGAATTCGGCGGGGTCGATTTCGGCGACCGGTGCGAAAATCGTCGCCATGGCGTTGTTGACCCAGATGTCGATCGGGCCAAGCGCCTGCTCGATGGCATCGGCGGCGCGCTCCACCGCTTCGGCATCGGCCATGTCGGCCGGGGCGGCACAGGCGCGCACGCCCAAGGTGCGCAACTCGGCGGCGGCGGTTTCCAGCCGGTCCCGATCCCGCCCGATCAACCCGACATCGCAGCCCTGCCGCGCGAATTCCTGCGCCACGGCGCGCCCCACGCCGGCACCCGCGCCGGTTACGACCGCCAGTCTGGTCATCGCCGTCTCTCCCGTTTCACGTCCCCGGCGATATTGGCACGCGGCAATGCCGATAGGAGAGGAAGCCACATGACATTGGGTTCATGTTTGAAAAAGACACGCCGATCGCATGACCGGCGTGCCCCGAATATTCATTACTAAATCAGATTAACTAACGCATGATCGTGTTGCCGTTGTTCGCGGTGTCAGCGTCCCTCGCCGATTTCGTGGCAGGCGAGCCGTTCCAGCACGCGGACCATGCCCGAATGATCCCACGCCGAACCGCCCGCCGCCGCGGCGGCGTTGAACAATTCCTGGCAGGTCGCGGTGTTGGGCAGGCTGATGCCGAGCGACCGCGCGCCGGCGAGCGCCAGGTTGAGATCTTTCTGATGCAACTCGATGCGGAAACCGGGTTCGAAATTGCGATTGACCATGCGCTCGCCGTGGACTTCCAGAATCCGCGAGTTCGCGAAGCCGCCCATCAGTGCCGTGCGCACCCGCGCCGGATCGGCCCCGGCCTTGGAGGCGAACAGCAATGCCTCGCCCACCGCCTCGATGGTCAGCGCCACGATGATCTGATTGGCGACCTTGGTGGTCTGGCCGTCGCCATTGCCGCCGACAAGGGTGATGTTCTTGCCCATCAGGTCGAAGATCGGCTTCACCACCGCGAAGGCGCGATCCGGCCCGCCGACCATGATGGTCAGGCTGGCCGCCTTGGCGCCGACCTCGCCGCCGGAGACCGGCGCATCGAGATAGTCGCAGCCGAGCGCATTGATCCGCTGGGCGAAGCCCTTGGTCGCGATTGGCGAAATCGAGCTCATATCCACCACGATCTTGCCCTGGGCAAGACCTTCGGCTACGCCGTCCTTGTCGAACAGCACGGCTTCGACATGCGGCGTGTCCGGCACCATGGTGATGATGATGTCGGCCTGCGATGCCACCTCGCGGCCGCTCGCGCACGGCGTCGCTCCCTGATCGATCAGATCCTGGGGCAGTTTTCCCACATCGCGGATGAACAGCGTGTGGCCGCCAGCGATCAGGTGGGCCGCCATCGGCTTGCCCATGATGCCGAGGCCGATGAAGCCGATTTTGCTCATGCGATCGATTCCTTGTTGTGCGTTGTCGATGCGGGTTTTTTGTCGAGATAGGGCGCGAGCCAGCCAAGTCCGGCCTCGGTCGCGGCGCGCGGCTTGTATTCGCAGCCGATCCAGCCTTCATAGCCGAGCTCGTCGATCCGCCGGAACAGATAGGCATAGTTGATCTCGCCGGTGCCGGGTTCATGGCGACCCGGATTGTCGGCGAGCTGGAGATGGCCGATGCGGTCGAATTCGGCTTCGATGGTGCGGGCGAGATCGCCTTCCATCACCTGCGCATGATAAATGTCGAATTGCAGCTTGAGATTATCCGAAGCGACCTCGTCGATGATGTCGAGCGCCTGGCGCGTGCGATTGACGAAAAATCCGGGAATGTCGCGGGTATTCACTGGCTCCAGCAGCAGCTCGATTCCGGCATTCTTCAGGCGGGGTGCGGCAAAACGCAGATTCTCCACCAGCGTCTCGCGCGCCTGCGGTGCATTTTCAGGCCGAACGATGCCGGCGAGGCAGTTCACCCTTGGGCAGCCAAGCGCCGTCGCGTAGTCGATCGCGCGCGTAACCCCGTCGCGGAATTCCGCGACCCGGCCTGGATCGGATGCGATGCCGCGCTCGCCGCCCGCCCAGTTTCCCGCCGGCAGATTGTGCAGCACGACCGACAGGTCGTTGGCGGCGATCGTGTCTTTCAGAACTGCCTTGTCGTATTCGTAGGGAAACAGGAATTCGACCGCCTTGAATCCCGAAGCGGCGGCGGCGCCGAAACGGTCGAGAAACGGCACTTCGTTGAACAGCATCGTCAGATTGGCGGCGAATCTCGGCATACGAGCCTCCTTGAAACCGATGGACCTGATGGACCTGATGGACGTTCGGGGCGGGTCAGCGTGACGCTGGTTCGAGCTTCTTTTCACCGGCTTCGATGCGCCCCATATCCTGGCTCTTCTTAATCGAAAGACTTGGATCGAGACAGAGGATTTCCTCGAATTCGTTGATGTTGTCGACTTCGGTGCCCATCGAGACATTGGTGACGCGCTCGAGGATGAATTCGAGCACCACGGGCACCTGATGCTCGTCCATCAACTGCTGCGCCCGTGCGAAGGCGTCCTTGAACTCGTTCGGGCTTTTCACCCGGATCGCCTTGCAGCCCAGTCCTTCGGCCACCATGACGTGATCGACGCCATAGCCGCGCACCGCGTCTTCGTCCGGTTCGACGTTGATGTTGTCGAACGCCAGGCTGACCTCGAAATCCATCTGGAAGCCGCGCTGCGCCTGGCGGATCAGGCCGAGATAGGAGTTGTTCACCACGACATGCAGATAGGGCAGCTTGTGCTGCGCGCCGACCGCCAGTTCCTCCAGCATGAACTGGAAATCGTAATCGCCCGACAGCGCCACGATTTTTTTGTCGGGATCGGCGGCGCGCACACCGAGGGCGGCGGGCAGGGTCCAGCCCAGCGGGCCGGCCTGGCCGCAATTGATCCAGTTGCGCGGGCTGTAGACTTTCAGGAATTGCGCGCCGGCGATCTGCGACAGGCCGATGGTGGTGACGTAGCAGGTGTCGCGCCCGAGCGCCTCGTTCATTTCCTGGTAGACGCGCTGCGGCTTGAGCGGCACCGTATCGAAATGCGACTTGCGCAGCATGTTGCGCTTGCGATGGTCGCAGGCGGCGGCCCAGTCGGACCGATCCTTGAGCTTGCCTGACGCTTTCATCTCGCGCGCCGCCGCGATGAAGGCGGTAAGCGCCGCCTTCGCATCCGAGACGATGCCGAAATTTGGCCCGAACACGCGGCCGATCTGGGTCGGCTCGATATCGACATGGATGAATGTGCGGCCCTTGGTATAGACCTCGATCGAGCCGGTATGGCGATTGGCCCAGCGGTTGCCGATGCCGAACACGAAGTCGGAGTCCAGGAACGTCGCGTTGCCGTAGCGATGGCTGGTCTGCAGCCCGACCATGCCGGCCATCAGGGGATGATCGTCGGGGATGACGCCCCAGCCCATCAGGGTCGGGATCACCGGCACGCCGGTAAGTTCGGCGAATTCGACCAGAAGATCGCAGGCATCGGCATTGATGATGCCGCCGCCGGCGACGATCAGCGGCCGCTCGGACGCGTTCAGCATCGCCAGCGCCTTTTCCGCCTGCGGACGCGACGCGGCCGGCTTGTGAACCGGCAAGGGCTGATAGGTCTCGTCGTCGAACTCGATTTCGGCCATCTGCACGTCGATCGGCAGATCGATCAGCACCGGACCCGGTCGGCCCGAGCGCATCACGTGGAACGCCTGCTGGAACACCATCGGCACCAATGCGGGCTCGCGCACGCAAACCGACCATTTGGTGACGCCCTTGGCGATCGTTTCGATATCGACGGCCTGGAAATCCTCCTTGTACAGCTTGGCGCGCGGCGCCTGGCCAGTGATGCACAGAATCGGGATGGAATCGGCCTGGGCCGCGTAAAGCCCGGTGATCATGTCGGTGCCGGCCGGGCCGGAGGTGCCGATGCACACGCCGATATTGCCCGGTTTCGCGCGGGAATAGCCGTCCGCCATATGGGACGCGCCTTCGACGTGCCGCGCAAGGATGTGGCGGATGCCGCCGCGCGCTTTCAGCGCCGCATAGAGCGGATTGATCGCCGCCCCCGGCACGCCGAACGCCACGGTGATTCCCTCGCGTTCCAGCACGCGAACCGCCGCTTCGATCGCTCTCATTCTGGCCATGATTCTGCCTCGTTCCCCGATGTCCTTGGATGGCTTGTAGCGGGTCGGCGAATTTTGTGGTAATAATCCCGTATCGTGGAAAGACATGATCGGGTTTTGGTTCCGACTGTGAGTTTTCCTTTCCGATGATGCCGCGACAGAGGAGACTGGCATGGCGCGACAGGTGACCGAACGCGAGCGCAAGGGCGGCGATCAGGTGCAATCGCTGATCCGCGCGCTGACCCTGCTCAACCGACTGGCCGAGGCGACCGAGGAGGGCAGCACCCTGACCGATCTGGCACAGCAGGTCGGCCTGCCGGCTTCGACGGCGCATCGCCTGCTCGCGACGCTGGAGCAGGAGCGCTATGTGCGGTTCGACCAGGAAACCAGGCTCTGGTCGGTCGGCGTGCAGGCCTTCGTTTCCGGCTGCGCGTTCATGAAAACCCGCAATCTCGTCAGTCTCGCCCGGCCATACATGCGCAGCCTGATGGAAGACAGCGGCGAGACCGTCAATCTCGCGACCGAGGATGAAGGCCAGGCGGTGTATCTCGCCCAGGTCGAATGCCGGCAGATGATGCGGACCTTCGCGCGGCCCGGCTCGCGGGTGCCGCTGCACTGTTCGGCGGTCGGCAAGGCGCTGCTTTCGGCGGTTTCCGAGAAACAGCTTGCGAAAATCCTGCATCGCCACGGCATGCCCCGGCTGACCGTGAAGACGATCACCGCCCCTACCCCGTTGCGCGCCGATCTCGATCGGGTGCGCGCCGCCGGCTATGCGGTGGACGACGAGGAACACGCGGTCGGGCTGCGCTGCATCGCCTCACCCATATTCGACGAAACCGGCGATGTCATCGCGGCGGTGTCGGCCTCCGGGCCGATGGCGCGCATCGGCGACGAGCGGGTCGCGGGGCTCGGCGGCTCGGTTCTCGAAACCGCGCGGCGGATCACCGCGCAGATGGGCGGAAAGCCGCATTGAGCCGATCGTGAATATCCAGACGCTGCGCTAATTTAGTAGACAGGCTGGAGATGGTTAGTTACTATATCGTTATGCGATAGGAATTGCCGTAGAGGGTAACCATGTTCCAGCAAGTGCTGAACCCGACGGGAAATCTGTTCCTCACCTGGATTCTCGCCCTCGTACCGGTGGTGGTTCTGCTGGTGCTGCTCGCGGTGTTCCGCGTCTCCGCCTGGATTTCGGTGCTGATCGGCGCGATCGTCACCTTCCTGCTCGCGGTGATCGTGTGGGGGATGCCGGTCGGCAGCGGCATCCGCGCCTATATCTATGGTTCGTTCACCGGCATCTGGGCGGTGGACTGGATCACCTTCTGGGGCGTCATGCTGTTCAATTCGCTCACCCTGACCGGCGTGTTCGACCAGTTCCGCCGCTGGCTGACCGCGCAGGGCACCGCCGATGTGCGGGTGCAGGCGATCCTGTTCGCCTGGGCGTTCGGCGCGCTGCTCGAAGGGCTGGTCGGCTTCGGCTACCCCTGGGCGTTCGTCGCTCCCATCCTGATCGGGCTCGGCATCCCCGATCTCGACGCGATCCGCGTCGCCGCGATCGCCAATAACGCGCCGGTGTCCTACGGCGCGCTCGGCGTGCCGATCATCGCGCTCGCCGCGGTGACCGGCTTGCCGCTGCTCGCGCTGTCGGCGTCGATCGCCCATATCGTCGCGGTTCTGGCGCTGCTGCCGCCCTGGGTGCTGATCTATCTGGTCACCGGGAAAACCGGCTTCAGCGACGGCTGGCCGCTCGCCGTGGTGGGTTCGCTCGCCTATATCGCCGGGCAATACCCGGTCGCGGTCTATCTCGGCCCGTATCTGCCGGACGTGACCGGCGCGATCGTCAGCTTCGGCGCATTGTTGCTGCTGCTGAAATTCTGGAAGCCGGCGCGAGTGCTCGGCTATGGCGGCGTGCCGGTCGATGCCGCCACGGCCGCTCTCGGCCGCGAGCCGCACGGACTCTCCGGCGCGCAGATCTTCCGCGCCTGGCTGCCGTTCATCGTGCTGATCATCGTGGTGGTGCTGTGGACCGGGCCGTGGTCGCCGCTGCCCGGCATCGTCGGGTTCAAGCTCGCGGTCGCCGCCGGCTCGTCGATCCATAAAGGTGCCAAGGTGATCGCCGCCTTCATTTTCTCGCCATTCATCGGCGGCACCGCGATCGCGGTCGCCTGGCTGATCGTCAGCCTGCTGCTCGGCATGACGGGGGCGCAATATGCCGAGGCGTTCCGCCGCACCTGGCATCAGATGTGGGGTGCGCTCCTGGTCGGCGTCTTCATCTTCGGCCTCGCCTTCATTTTCAACTTCTCCGGCATGGCCGCCTCGCTCGCCACCGGCTTCTCGAAGATCGGCACCGCCTTCATCATCGTCGCCCCCATCCTGGGCTGGATCGGCGTCGCGCTGTCGGGCAGCAACACCTCGACCAACGCGATGTTCGGCTTCTTCCAGGTCACGGTCGGGCGGCTGCTCGGCTTCCCGGTATTGCTATTGCCTTCGCTGAATTCGGTGGGTGCGGAAGTGGGCAAGCCGGTCGCGCCGCAGACCGCGAGCGTCGGCGTTTCGACCAGCAAGTTCGTGCGTAACGAGGGCGCGGTGATCCGCCACAACATGGGCTGGACCTTCATCCTGCTCGCCTATCTCGTGGTGATCGGCATCGGATTCTACTTCCTGGCGCCCGGCACGATGCTGCTCGGCGGGCACTGAGTTTCAGGTTTCGGTTTCCCGGCCATAGGCGAGCAGCAGGGCGAGAATCACCACGCCATAGGCGATGCTGCGCACATAGTCGGGCATGTTCAGCGCGAGGAGCACCGAGACCAGGACGGTCAGGCTGACCGCGCCCGCCGCGACGCCGAGATAATGGCCGCGCCCGCCGAGGATGTTGACGCCGCCGATCACCACCGCCGCGATCGAGGTGAACAGGTAGGGATCGCCCATGCCGAGCGAGGCCTGGCCGCCGAAGCCAACCAGCATGATGCCGGCAAGAGCTGCGAAAAACCCGCTCGCCGCATAGAGCATGATGGTCAGGCCGCGCGCGTCGACCCCGGCGAGCACCGCCGCGCGCGGATTGTTGCCGAGCGCATAGGTCGCGCGGCCGAACCGGGTGATGCTGAGCACGGCGGAGACCAGCACGATCACCACGACCCAGAGCCACAGCGCATCCGGCACGCCGAGCAGGGCGCCGTGGGCAAGGCTTTGTACCACCGGCGGCGCATAGGCCGAACACGCCGCACAGGTGAAACCGCCGGTGAAGCCGAGCACCAGCCCTTCGATGATGCCGTTCATCGCCAGGGTCATCACCACCGCCGGAATGCCGAACCACGCCACGCCTGCGCCGTTTACCGCCCCGACCGCGATGCCGAGTCCGAGGGTCGCGGCGACGGCCAGCGGCGCGCGGGCGTCCAGCCCCATCGAGGTGGTGGCGAGCACGATCGCACCGGCATTCAGCACCCAGGGCACCGAGAGGTCGATGCCGCCGATCAGGATGACGAAGCATTGCCCCGCCGCCACCAGCCCGACAAAGGAGGCGATGACCAGGATGGTTTCGACGCTGGCGAGGCCGAGGAAGCCCGGATGCACCGCCTCGCCGATCAGGAACAGAACGATCGCCGCGGCGATGGCGTAGACGACGCGCCAGGATTCCGGCGCGAGACGGGGCAGGTATTTCATCGCGGCCTTCATCGGCGCCGCCTGATCGCGCCGCCGATCACCCCGCCCGCGACCACCGCGATCAGCAGGAATACGCCCTCGTAGAACGACTGGAACAGCGGATCGACATGGCCGAAGAACAGGATGTTGACGATCAGCGTGGTGATCAGCGCGCCAGCGATCGCGCCGATCGCCGAGCCGCGCCCGCCGAACAGCGAGACCCCGCCGAGCACCACGGCGACGATCGAGGTCAGCGTGTAGGAATCGCCCGTGGTGGCGTCGCCCGCCGTGGCGCTGGCGGCGAGAAACAGCCCGGCGGCGGCGGCCAGAAGGCCGTCCAGCATATAGGCGATGATCTTGGTGCGCAGAACATTCACGCCGAGCGTGCGCGACGCCGCTTCGTCATTGCCGATCGCATAGAGATCGACGCCGGGGCGCGAGCGGCGGAACGCGGCCCAGCCAAGCCCGAGCAGCACGATGAAAATCAGCGCATAGGGCGCGTTCGGGTTGACCAGCAGATCGGTGAAGGAGGGCGGTATCGCGCCGCCGGGCTGCGGCAGCACGCGGATGGCGAGCCCCTGAAAAATCGACAGCGTGCCGAGCGTGACCACGATTGGCTGTAGCCGGCCGAGCCCCACCAGCAACCCGTTGAGCAGACCGCAAGCCGCGCCGACGAACAGAATAACCACCGACCAGAGCAGCGCACTGCCCAGGGTTTTGCCCATGGTGACGGCAGCCATTGCGTTGGCGAGATCGACCACGCCACCCACCGAGAGGTCGATCCCCTTGGTCAGCACCACGAAGCTCTGCCCCACCGCCGCGAACACCAGGGGCATCGCGCTGTTGACCGTCGAGGTCAGTTCGAAATTGCCGGGCAGCCGATGCTGTTCCAGCGCATAGATCAGCACGAAACCGAGAATGGCGAGCAGCAGGATCGACCCCGCCAGGATCAGCCCGATATTCTGGGCGATCGTGTGGCCGAGCCGGCTGCCGCGCGGCAGGGTCAGGCTCGATGTTTCAGGCGGCATCGGCGGCCTCGCGCATCGCCGCCGAGACGATCGCCTCCGCCGAAAGTTGTTCGGCGGGCAGATCGGCGACGATCGCGCCGCGCCGCATCACCAGCACCCGGCGGCAGAGATGGGCGAGTTCCTCGGCGTCCGACGAATAGAACAGGATCGCGTAGCCCTCTCGCGCAAGCCGCACCACCAGCTCGTAAATTTCGTGCTTGGTCGCGACATCGACGCCACGCGTAACATCGTAGAGCAGCAGAATCCGCGCCTTGGTGAGAAGCCAGCGCCCGAGAAGAACCTTCTGCTGGTTGCCGCCCGAGAGCGCGCCGACCGGCTGGGCGGCGCTCGGCGTACGGATGGCGAGCCGGGCGATGGTGTCGCTCGCGATTCGCCGTTCCGCGCCGAGATCGATCGCGCCGAGCCGGGAAAGTCGTCTCAGGATCGGCAGGGTCAGGTTGTCGCGAACCTTGAGCGGCAGGAACAGCCCCTCGCTTTTGCGGTCTTCCGGCACCAGGGCAATGCCGGCACGGATCGCATCGCGCGGGGTTCTGATCCGGCGAGGTTTGCCGGCGACGCGCAATGCGCCCTCGATGAAGCCGGGGGCACCGAACAGGCCAAAGAACAACGCGCGATGGCCGTGCCCGGCGAGGCCGCCGACGCCGAGAATCTCGCCGGGATGGAGTGCCAAATCGAGTTGCGCGGTGCCGACGGCGCGCGCGCCGGCGAGTTCGAGCGCCGGAGCACCATCCGGCGCGGGCGGGCGGGCGGGAAACAGGGCTTCGAGCCGCCGCCCGGTCATCAGCGTGATCGCTTCGGTTTCGTCGATCGAGTCGAAGCTGCCGACATCCGAGCCGTTGCGGAAAATCGTGATCCGGTCGGCGATCGCGGCGATTTCCGCCCAGCGGTGCGAGGTGAACACGATGGCGGTGCCTGCGGCGCGCAGCGCGCGGATGCGGGCGAACAGCCAAGCGACCTCGCGCTCGACCAGCGCCGAGGTGGGCTCGTCGAGCAGCAGGATTCCGGGCGATGCGAGAATCACCCGCGCGATTTCAACGATCTGCCGTTCGGCGAGCGAAATATCGGCGGCGAGAGCGCGCGGATCGATATGGGTGATGCCGAGTTCGGCAAGGCTGCGCTCGGCGAGGCCGGGCATCGCGGCGCGGTCGATCAGGCCGAGGTGGGAGCGCGGTTCGCGCCCGAGCAGCAGATTATCCGCGACCCGCATATAGGGCAGCAGCGTGAGTTCCTGGAACACGGTGCCGATGCGCAGCGCTGGATCGGCCAGAACCTCGCCTTCATCCGGCGCGATCCGGCCGCCGAGGATTTTGATCAGGGTCGATTTGCCCGCGCCGTTTTCGCCGACCAGCGCGTGAACGCTACCCGAATCGGCCGCAAAGGAGGCTTTGGTCAGAGCCCTGACGCCGCCGAAGGATTTGCTGACCGAACACGCCGCGATCGCGGCCGGCACGGTCACGCTTTCGGCAGATGCACGGTCAGCCGGCCCGGACAGGGCGTGCCCTTGGTCGCGGCGTCGACGCAGATTTTCACCACCGCGTGCGGCCCGCTATCGGTGAAATCGGTGAAGAAACTGTCCGGCATGTGCGGGAATACCGTCTCGCCGACCTTGACCGTCGCGTCGGTGACGAACGGGAACGGGATGGTGATGTCGCGGCGCGGATAGGTTTTGTGTAGAATGCGGCGCGCCAGTTCGAGCGCGACCAGAACCAGATAGGGCGGTTGGCCGATCGACAGCCCATCGACCTTCTGGCCCATATAGCCGAGCATGAACTTGCGGAAGCCGTTTTCCGCCTCGCCGGCGGTGGGCGGCAGCGGGGTGCGCTTGGCCGCGATGAAGGCTTTCAGCACGCCATCGGTGCCGCCCTGACACCAGATGCCGTCGATTTTCGGCAGGCTGGGCAGGATCGCGGCGGTGTTTTTCTCCGCCGTCGCCGAATCCCAGTTGCCGGCGTAGCGGTTGACCACCTTGATGCCCGGGTGCTTGCGCCAGACCATGTCGGCGCCCTCGTTGCGGTCCTCGTTCACCGTGGTGCCGGCGACGCCGGTGACCATGATGACATTGCCCTTGCCATCGAGCTTCCTGGCGAGCCACGCCGCCAGGGTTTCGCCGAATTTGACCTGGTCGGTGTTCACCTTGATCGCGGCCGGGGTGGTCACGACGTTGTCGAACGAAATCACCAGAATGCCGCGCGCATGGGCCTGCTGGATGATGCCGTTCAGCCCGGTGGGCGAGGCGGAATCGACCAGGATCGCGTCCATCCGTTCGGCGATCATCCCGGAAATCTGCTGGCTTTCCTGGCTGACATTGTTGCCCGAATTGAACCAGGAGCCTTCGACCTGGCTTTTATAGGGCTCCATCTGGAGCGCGGCCTTGAACAGGTTCTCCATTTCGATGCGCCATTCGTTGCCGATATAGGAATTCGACAGCGCGATCTTGAGTTTGCGGCCGGCGGCGAATCCGGTGCGCGGCAGGCTGGCCACCCCAAGCCCGGCGGTCAAACCCGCGATGACCTTACGGCGCGTTGCGTCCTGATCCATGGCGTTCCTCCGTTGGTTTTTCTGTCGAGCGCATTCCGTGCCGAAGCGCCGTGAGACGCCACCGACAGCGTTGATTCTTATAGGTTGAATACAGAGTGGATCGGACTTTGACAAATGAAAATCGCAGCATCACGGTCGCGGTGTGGACGAAATTCGCTCTATGTCGCGCGCAGGATCGCCGGACTTACGAAAAAGGACGCCCGCGCACGCTCGAAATCAACGTGAAATACGGCATCGAGTTAAACTTTGGTATTCATCGTGGTGGATATTTTTTGAGCATTGCGGAACGGTTTCCGTCACGCCACTTAGACATAAGATGCCAATCATGTGCCGCCGTGTGATGTGGCAATGGAGAGCATTTTGCTTATCGAAAGCTTCGCCAAAAGCAAGTCAGGCGAATTCGGCGGCGAGACCCACCTGATCGTGACATCGCTGGTCGTGGGCGCTGCCAGTTTCATACCCGATAATCTGCTATCCGGGTGGTGCGCGCCACGCCGCCTACCCGCGGTTCAGTGATATGACCATGCGCGCAAAATGCTGGGTGGCCGGAATCGGCATCCCGGTTCTGCTGATCGTGCTGCTGGCGATTTTCTGGAGCTGGAACTGGTTTATCCCGATGGTCGATTCCCGCGCGTCCGCGGCGCTCGGCCGCAAAGTGACCATGTCGCATTTGCGTGTCCGGTTGGGGCGGGTCGTCACGGTGCGGGCCGGGAATGTCCAGATCGACAACCCAAAGGGATTTCCGGCAACCCAGCCGTTCGCCAAAATCCGTCAGCTCACCATTCGGTTCAACATCATTGATTATCTATTTCACAACCGAACCGTCGTGCCGCTGATCGATTTGAACCATCCCGTGATCAACGCCGTCGCAACGCCTGCACAGGTCGACAACTACACATTCAAGGCGACAAAGCCCTCAAAGCCCGGCAAGCCGAAGCCGCCGCCGGAAATCGGCACACTGACCATTGAAAGCGGGCTTGCTCATGTCGTCGATCCCAAACTGAAAGCCAATCTGCGTCTGGTCATCGACACGCGGGCGGCCACCGGCATCGTCGCCAAACATCGCCAGGCGCACGAGATCGCGGTGCAAGCCAAGGGAACTTACAACAACCAGCCGGTTACCGGCACGATGATCGCGGGAACCCTGCTCACCCTGCGCAACACGGCACAACGCTACCCGCTCGACCTTTCCCTGGCGAACGGTGCGACGCATGTTTCGCTGATCGGCACGGTGCAGGACCCGTTGAGCTTCAAAGGGGCCAACGTGCTGTTGACGCTGGCTGGCGACAACATGGCGGATTTGTATCCGCTGACCGGCATTCCCATACCCGCCACGCCGAAATACCGGGTGACCGGGCGTCTCGCCTATGCCCATCAGAGCATCGAATTCACCAATTTCCACGGTCTGGTCGGCAACAGCGATCTGAGCGGCACGATTGCCGAAAAGCCGGGCGCCATCCTCACCAACGGCACGTCGAAACCCACGGTGCGGATGAATCTGATGTCCAGGCGGGTCGATCTGGTCGATCTGGGCGGATTCATCGGCACCAAGGCTGGCGGCGAGCATGAAGCGGGGGCGACCGCAGCGCAGCGGGCAAAAATCGCCGCATCGGAGGCGCGCAGCCCCAACCTCCTGCCGGACAAGCCGTTCAACCTTCCCAAGTTGAATGCCGCGAACATCTATTTGCACTACAAGGCGGACAGTATCGAAGGCAAGTCGATGCCGCTCGATGACCTTGCCGTGACCATGGATATCGTGAACGGCACAATCCACCTGCATCCCATCAGTTTCGGCGTCGGTACCGGCCGGATCATCGGTACGATCGCCCTGACGCCGGTTTCGAACAAGCTGATTCACGCCGTCGCGAATGTCAGCTTTGCCAATGTGAATGTGTCCAAGCTGATGGCGGCGACGCATATGTTCCGCGGCGCCGGATTGTTGCAAGGCAAGGCCACGTTGAACGCCACCGGAAATTCGATCGCTAGTTGGGCTGGTAACGGCAATGGCGGACTAGTTTTGTACATGACCGGCGGCAATCTCAGCGCCCTGCTGGTGTCACTCTCCGGCCTGGAATTTGGCAACGCACTCATCGCGGCCCTTGGCCTGCCGGAACAGACTGATATTCGTTGCTTCGTCGGTGATTTCGCGCTGGATCGCGGCATCTTCGATACCCGAACGCTGTTGCTCGACACCGGCACCGCGGTCGTGCGCGGCGAGGGTACCGTCAACCTCAAAAACGAGAGGATCGATTACCGTATCCAGTCAAAGCCGAAGCATTTCAGCATCGGCTCGCTGCCGGCGCCGATCGACATCACCGGCACGATGAAAAAACCCAGCATCGGTCCGGCGAAAAAGCCGTTAGTCGAACGCGGCATCGCGGTTGCGGTCCTGGGCGTGATCGCGGCCCCGTTGGCACTGCTCCCGACGATCCAGCTCGGCGTGAAGGATCCGCATACGTGCCAGGATTTGGTCACCGAAGCGGAGACCCAGGATCGCGATGACAAACCTGGGCAATCGGTGCGGCCCGTGGCTCATGCGGCTCCGGTCCGCAAAGTCGCGGCGAGGCCGCCCGCGCTCCACGGCAATCTCACGACCAGCGCCCTCAACCGACAAGAGCTGAAAAAGGTGCAGCACCAGCGTCCTTGATACGGTGGAAACGCTCTACTCATCCGTTGTAAAGCTGGAGGACTTCGGCGTCATTCCATGTGGCGCGCCAGCCGCCATTGCGCACCAGCGCCTCAAGACTGGTCCAGGCGAGTTGGCCGACCGCGCGGCTCGCGGTGGAAAGCGGCTTGCCGGCCTGATAGCCGAGATGAATCCGGCGCATCAGCGCCGGGCGTTCCACCCGCCAGGATCGGAACGTCCCGCTACGCAATTCCTGCTCGATCGCCATGGTCGGCAACATGCCGAAACCCGCGCCGCGTGCCGCGAGCTGCTTGATCTGACGGTAGGAGTCGATTTCGATCGCGGGGTCGAGGGTTTTGTGGATCGATTTGGCCGCCCGGTCGATCAGGTTGCGCAGGCCGTGGGCCGGACCGGGCACGATCAGTTTCAGGTTCAGCGCCGCACCGAGGCCGATGCTCTCGCCGCGCGGCAGCTTCTTCATCGTGGGAATGCCGAAAAACTGGATGTCCTCGGTGAGCGCGTGATGCAGGGTCAGGCCTTTTTCGTCCTCGACATTGTAGAGCATCGCGAGATCCACCGAACCATCACGCAGCCAGTTCAGCACGTAGCCGCTCATCGCCTCGACGATCCTGATCCGCACCTTCGGGTAGCGGTGCGCCGCCGCTTCGATCAGCTTCACGCCGAGCTGCTCGCTGATCGTCCCCGGCATGCCGAAACGCACCTCGCCGCTGGGAATCGCGGCACCGCCGCGCACCTGATCCGGCAGGGAAGCGACTTGGGCGCAGATGGCCCGCGCATGGTCGAGCAGACGCAGACCGGCCTCGGTCGGGATCACGCCGCGCGCAGTGCGATGCAGGAGAGTCACGCCGAGATCGGCCTCGATCGCGAGCACGTGCTGGCTCAGCGCCGGCTGCGCGACATGGAGAAGCCGTGCCGCGCGCGACACCGAGCCGGCTTCGACGATGCCGATGAAATAGCGCAACTGGCGGATGTCCATGCCGCGATTCCCGTGAGCTAGATGATTATCATATACATCCTAGAAAAAATATCTATTTTTCATCTGTCCTGGAAGCGACCAGAACCGGCGCCGGCATGAGCTACGCGCAGGCCGAGGAGGAGATTCAATTGGACCAGACGATCGATCAGGACCCGCACGCGGCGATCCGCGACGAGGTGCGCAAGCTGTGCGCCGATTTTCCCGGTCCCTACTGGCGCGATCTCGACCGCGAGGGCGCCTACCCGACCGATTTCGTCAACGCGCTCGCCGCAGGCGGCTGGCTCGCCGCGCTGATCCCGGAGGAATATGGCGGATCGGGCCTACCCTTGTCCGCCGCCGCCGCGATTCTGGAGGAAATCCAGCACGCCGGCTGCAACGGTGCTGCCTGCCATGCGCAGATGTATATCATGGGCGCTCTGCTCCGGCACGGCAGCGAGGCGCAGAAGCGGCTCTATCTGCCGCAAATCGCCAGCGGCGCGTTGCGGCTTCAGGCCTTCGGCGTCACCGAGCCGACCAGCGGCACCGATACCACCGCGCTGAGCACCACCGCGCGGCGGGAGGGCGACCACTACATCGTCAACGGCCAGAAAATCTGGACCTCGCGTGCCGAACATTCCGACCTGATGCTGCTGCTCGCGCGCACCACGCCGCGCGAGCAGGTTGCCAAACGCACCGACGGGCTCTCGGTGTTTCTGGTCGATATGCGCGCGGTGAAGGGCGACAGCCTGACGATCAGGCCGATCCGCACCATGATGAACCACGCGACGACCGAGGTGTTCTTCGACAATATGCGCATCCCGGCGGATGCGCTGGTCGGCGAGGAGGGGCGCGGCTTTCGCTACGTTCTGTCGGGGATGAATGCCGAGCGCATCCTGATCGCCGCCGAATGCATCGGCGATGCCAAATGGTTCATCGAAAAATCCACCAATTACGCGAACGAGCGGGTGGTGTTCGGGCGCAGGATCGGCCAGAACCAGGGCATCCAGTTCCCGATCGCGAAATCCTATGCGCGGATGCGCGCCGCAGAACTGATGGTGAGCCGCGCCGCCGCTCTGTTCGAGGCCGGGCGCGATTGCGGCGCGGAAGCGAACATGGCGAAACTGCTCGCCGCCGAAGCTTCGTGGGAGGCCGCCGAAGCCTGCGTGCAGACCCATGGCGGTTTCGCTTTCGCCGAGGAATACGACGTGGAGCGCAAGTTTCGCGAGACCCGCCTGTATCAGGTGGCGCCGATCTCCACCAACCTCATTCTCAGCTACCTCGCCGAGCACGTGCTCGGCCTGCCGCGATCCTATTGATGGCGGCCGGAAACAGTCCGTTAGAAGGCTTGGTCGTCGTCGCTGTCGAGCAGGCGGTCGCGGCGCCGTTCTGCACCGCGCGGCTCGCCGATGCCGGTGCGCGGGTGATCAAGATCGAGCGCCCCGAGGGCGATTTCGCCCGGTTCTACGACGATGCGACGCCGGCCGGCAGTTCCTATTTCGTCTGGCTGAACCGGGGCAAGCAGTCGGTCGTCCTCGATCTCAGTAAGGCCCGCGCGCGCGCGCAGCTTGAAGCGATCATCGCGCGCGCCGACATCCTGGTGCAGAATCTCAAGCCCGGCGCGATGGAACGGCTCGGCCTGAAAATCGAGCGGCTGCGGCAGGATTTTCCGGCGCTGATCTGCTGCTCGATCACCGGCTATGGCGATAGCGGGCCGCTCGCCGCGCGCAAGGCCTATGATCTTCTGGTGCAGGCGGAATCCGGCCTCGCCTCGATCACCGGCGGGCCGGGCGAGCCGGCGCGCGCCGGTATTTCGGTGGTGGATATCGCGACCGGCGCGACCGCTCATGCCGCGATCCTGGAAGCGCTGATCGCGCGCAGCCACACCGGCAAGGGCGCCGATATCCGCGTCTCGATGTTCGACGTGATGGCCGACTGGCTCACCGTGCCGCTGCTCAACGCCGAAGCCGGCAAGCCGCCCAAGCGGGTCGGTCTCGCGCATCCCTCGATCGCGCCCTATGGCGTGTTCGCGACACAGGATGGGCGCGGCATCCTGATTTCGATCCAGAGCGAGCGGGAATGGCGGGTCTTCTGCGCCGATGTTCTCGGCGACGCCGCGATGGCGAGCGATCCGCGCTTTTGCCGCAACGTGGCGCGGGTGAAGAACCGTGCCGAAACCGACGGCGCGGTGGGGCGGGCCTTCGCATCGCTCCGGGCCGACGATTTGATCAAGCTTCTGAACGATGCCGATATCGCCTTCGCCGAGGTGAACGACATGGCGGCGCTGTCGCGTCATCCGCATCTGCGCCGGATCATGGTGGAGACCGAAGCCGGAGAGGTTTCCTTTCCCGCTCCGGCACCGGTTTTGCAGGGCAGCACACCGCATTACGGTGCGGTGCCGGCGCTCGGCGATCATACCGATGCCGTGTTGGCGGAATTCGCCGGAGGGGTATGATGACCGAAGCAACCGAACTGGATGTCGATGCGCTGCGCGGCTGGATCGGCCGCCGCGAGACCGTGCGCGACATGCTAACGCCAAGACTGGTGCGGGAATTGCAGGCGACGCTGGATCAGGATGCGGCGGTGCCGGAGGACGGCGCGAAGGCACCGCTCGCGATCCATTGGTGCCTCGCGCCGCCGGCCGCACCGGGCTCGGCGCTCGGGCCGGACGGCCACCCGGCGCGTGGCGGTTTCCTGCCGCCGGTGCCGTTGCCGCGCCGCATGTGGGCAGGCGGTGCCTTGCGGTTTCACGACCGGCTGCGCGTCGACGACGCGGTAGAGCGGCGGTCGCGCATCGCCGATGTCAGCGTGAAGCGGGGGCGCAGCGGCACGCTGTGCTTCGTCGCGGTCGATCATGAAATCGCGACCGCGCGCGGTATCGCGATCGCCGAGCGTCAGGACATCGTCTATCGCGCGCTGGAGGACGGTAGTGCCAAACCGCCCGCTCCCGCCGCACTGCCGCGGGCCGAATTCCGCCGCGAGATGCGGGCCGATCCGGTCCTGCTGTTCCGCTATTCCGCACTGACCTTCAACGGTCATCGCATCCATTACGATCGGAGCTATGTCACCGAGGTCGAAAACTATCCCGGCCTGATCGTTCACGGCCCTTTGCAGGCGACCCTGCTGATCGAGTTCGCCGCCGCGACCGAAGGACGCGCCCCCGCCGGTTTCACCTTTCGCGGCGTGAGCCCCTTGTTCGATTTTACCCCGTTCGCGCTTTGCGCGCGACGCAACGAGACGGGTCTCGCCCTCTGGATCGAAACGGCGGACGGCATTCGCACCATGGAGGCGCAAGCTACATGGTGAGCAGATCAGACATCGCACCGCCAGGGGAATGACGCCGTGACCATAACAAAACAGCTTTCCGGTTTCACCGCATCCTTGCGCTGCCGGGATCTTTCGCCTGACGTGATCGCGCGTACCCGGCTTCTCGTGCTGGATCTGATCGGCAATGTCGTGCGCGCGCGGCACGACGCCGAAAGCACGCCGTCCCTGCTTGCCGCCGTGCGCGTGATGGGTCTGGCGAACGGCGATGCCCGCGTGTTCGCCGATCCCGCAACCTATGCGCCGGCCGGCGCGGTTCTGATCAATGCGACTCTCGCGCACTCGCTCGACTTCGACGATACCCATGCCGCCGCCATCGTGCATCCCGGCGCGCCGGTGATTCCCGCCGCCCTCGCGGCCGCCGAGCTGGTGAGCGCTTCGGGGGAAGACACCCTTGCCGCCATCGTCGCGGGATACGAAATCGCCTTGCGCCTCGCCCTCGCTTTGCCCGCCGGCGCGCATTACGATCGCGGCTTTCACCCCTCCGCGACCTGCGGCGCGTTCGGTGCCGCCGCCGCCACCGCGCGCGTCTTCGGCCTCGATGCCGCCGCGACGGAATCGGCCTTCGGCATCGCGCTCAGCCAGAGCGCCGGCAGTTTGCAGTTTCTGGCGAACGGCGCCTGGACCAAGCGGTTTCAGGTCGGCTGGGCCGGCATGGCGGGCTTCGCCGCGGCCACGCTCGCGCGCGAGGGATTTCGCGGCGCCGCCGATCCGATCGAGGGCAGGCACGGCTTCCTGAACGCCTATGCGCCCGCGCCGGAGCCCGCGCGCGCCGTGCGCGATCTCGGCATGGTCTGGGAATTGATGCGCACGGGGGTAAAACCCTATCCGTCCTGCCGCTGGGGCCATGCCGGCATCGACGCGGCGCTGGCGCTGCGCGCCGAATGCAATGTCGATATTTATAACATAGAGCAGGTGACGCTCGGCCTGTCGCGCGCGGGCATGTTGCTGATCGGCGCGCCCGCCGACAAGAAGGCCGATCCGCGCAACATCGTCGATGCGCAATTCAGCGGCCCCTTCGTCATCGCCGTAGCCCTCGCGACTGGCGGGATGGCGTGGGACAGCTACAAGCTGCTCGACGATCCGACGATCCGCGCGCTGATGCAACGGATTGCCTGCGAGAACGACCCGGACATCGAAGCCGAATTCCCCGCCAACATGTCCGGCAGGCTGACGGTCCGGGTTCGCGGCGATGTATTCAGCCGGAAAATCGTCACACCGAAGGGCGAACCGGAGACCTTCCCGACCGAAGCGGAACTGCGCGGCAAATTCTCGAGCCTCGCGGATGCGGTGCTGGGCAAACCACAAGCCAACAAGCTTGCCGACGCGATCCTGCACCTGGACCGGCTGGCGGACGCAGCGGCAATTCTGCGCGAGGGCGCGTGACGTTCTGTATAATAACTAAATGTCATCAATTCAGGACAAAGGACGAAACGCCATGAAACAGGACAGCTACGACCAGAACGCGGAACGCGAACTGATCGCCCGCCTCGACCGGCTGCCGCTCTGGCCGCATTCCAGCGCGGTTCTCTGGGTGGTCGGCATCGGCTACCTGATCGCGTTTTTCGACATCACCAATGTCGCATTCGGCCTGCCGGTGTTCAGCAAGGTTCTGCATTTCACCGCCGAACAGCAGGCGATTCCGATCACCGCGAGCCTGGTCGGCTATGTTGTCGGCTCCTGGCTGAACAGCAACCTCGCCGATGCGATCGGCCGGAAAGGCGGCATCATGACCGCGACCTTGCTGTTCACCATCGGCTGCATCGGCACCACCTTCGCGATGGGCCTGACCTCGATGGTGGTGGGGCGGTTCGTCACCGGCATGGGCATCGGCGCGGAAATCGCGGTGATTTCCGCGTATATCGGCGAGATGGCGCCCGCCGCCGTACGCGGCCGCTATACCGGCCTCGCCAATGTGTTCGCCATGCTCGGCCAGGGCGTCGTGCCGATCGTCGCCCTCGCATTGGTGCCGAATTTCGCCTGGGGCTGGCGCGCGATGTTCTGTCTCGGAGCACTTGGCGGACTCACGCTGTTCGCGTTTCCGTGGCTGCCGGAATCGCCGCGCTGGCTGCTGAGCAAGCGCCGGATGGCGGAGGCCGCATCGGTGATCGACGCCGCGGAAGCGCGCGCCCGGCTGCGCATCGGCGGCGATCTGCCCCTACCGATCGAGGTCGCGGCGGAAGTGCATTCGCAGGGCTTTCCCACCGCCGCGCTGTTTCGCGCGCCGTTCGCCGGCCGGGTCGTTCTGCTGTTCGTGCTCTGGTTCATCTGGTATATCGGAACCTATACGTGGCTCGGCCTGGGACCGACCTTTTTCGTCGCGCGCGGCTACACGCTGACCCACAGCATCCTGTTCATGCTGGCGAGTTCGGTCGGCTATCCGGTGGGTTCCCTGCTAGCGACCGCTTTGGGCGATGCGTTCGAGCGCAAGCACACGATTTTCGCCGGGATGCTGCTCTGGACGGCCTGTTTCGTGGCGATCGGAATCGCCGGTTCGCCTTTGCTCATCTATGTCGCGGTGTTTCTGCTGGCCGGTTCGCTCGGCTTTTTTCTGCCGCTGATGTATGCGCTGACGGCGGAAAGCTTCCCGACCCGCGCGCGGGCGACCGGCGTGTCGCTGACCGATGGCGCCGGGCATCTCGGCGGCGCGGCCGGCCCGATCATGGCGCTCGCCGTCTATTCCTGGGGCGGAATTTCGTCCGGCTTCACCACGGTGTTCCTGTTCATGGCGGCGACCGGCCTGATCACCGCGACGATCCTGCCTTTCACCATCAACGCGACCCGCAAATCCCTCGAAGTGGTCAGCAGGGAATGACGGCGGCCGCTCAGGCGGGCTCGGCCGCTTCCCGGCTGAGCGCCTGCTCGATCAGCGCGACCGTCGGCGCTACGCCGTACAGCGCGATGAACGGGCCGAAGCGCGGACCTTCGCTCTGGCCGAGCAGCACCTGATACAGGCAGGAAAACCAGTCGCGCAGGGCGGCGAAATCGTGCCGCTTGCCGACATCATACAGCAGGGTCTGCAGCGTATCGGCATCGGCATCCTCCGGCAGCACGCGCAGGGACGCCGCGAGGTCTTCGAGGGCCGCGCGTTCGGTTTCGCTGGGCGCGCGATAGCGCTTCGCCGGCTTGATGAAATCCTGGTAGTAGCGCACCGCGTAATCGACCAGCCGCGCGAGAAACGGCGATGTTCGCGGCGTCGCGTCGGGTTTGTAGGCATGGATGAAGCCCCAGAGCATGTCGGGGGTTTCAGCGTTCACCACGGTGGCGAGGTTGAGCAGCATGCCGAACGGCACCGGGCTCGGCGCCGCTTGCGGGATGTCGCCCGCATGGATATGCCAGGCTGGATTGTCGCGTGGATCGGCTTCCTGTGCTGCTTTTTCGACATTGGCGATATACTCGTCGGTCGCACGGGGAATCACGTCGAAATAGAGCCGCTTGGCCCGCTGCGGCGAGCCGAACATGAACTGGCCAAGGCTTTCCGGCGGCGCGTAGCTCAACCATTGCTCGACCGAGAGCCCGTTGCCCTTCGACTTGCTGATCTTCTGGCCGTTCTGGTCGAGAAACAGCTCGTAGGTGAAGGTTTCCGGCGGCTCGGCGTCGAGGGCGCGGACGATCGCGCTCGACAGGCGCACCGAATCGATCAGATCCTTGCCCGACATTTCGTAATCGACGCCGAGCGCGAACCAGCGCATCGCCCAATCCGCCTTCCATTGCAGCTTGGCGGCGCCGTCGTAGATCGAGGTTTCGTAGCCGGTGCCGGAGTCGGGATCGCGCCAGGTCACCGTGCCGGCATCGACATCCACCGCCTCGATCGCGACCTGCATGACCACCCCGGTCCTAGGGTGCAGCGGCAGGAACGGCGAATAGGTCGCGCGCCGCTCCGGCCCGAGCGTGGGCAGAATGATCGCGCGGATCGCATCGTGCCGCGCCGCCACCGCGCGCAGCGCGGCGTTGAACCGGCCCGAGCCGTAATACTCGGTCGAGGAGGCGAATTCGTAGTCGAACCCGAAGGAATCGAGAAAGGCGCGCAGCCGCGCATTGTTGTGCGCGCCGAAGCTCGGATGGGTGCCGAACGGGTCGGGCACGCGGGTCAGCGGCTGGCCGATGAAGCCGCGCAGCATGTCCTGGTTCGGCACATTGCCCGGCACCTTCCGCAGCGCGTCCATGTCGTCGGAAAAGGCGAGCAGTTTCGAGGGCAATCCGGTGAGCGCGGTGAAGGCGTGCCTGATCCACGAAGTGCGGGCGACCTCCATGAAGGTGCCGATATGCGGCAGGCCGGACGGCCCGTAGCCAGTCTCGAACAAAGCGGCGGTTTTTCCGGTGCGCGCGAGGCGTTGGGCAACGCGCTCCGCTTCACGGAACGGCCAGCTGGTCGGGACGGGAGATGTGGTTTCGATCATGGCCCGGCTGTAAGGTCGGGACGCATCGCGGTCAAACCGGTTTGGCGCATGGGGCCTCTCCGCTATACATCAGTCATGGACTCCGCGCCGCGACTTCTGCTTCCCGATGCCCCGGCGCTGGTCAGCGCCCCTGGGCGCGCCGCGATTCTGAGCAGCGACGGTGAATTGCGCGTGCTGTCGGTGGAGAATGCCCGCGCCGCCCTGCGCGACTCTCCGCCGCCCTTGGTGGTGCATGGCCCGGCGACGCTGAAGCGGCTCGGCATCACCATGCAAGTGCTCGACCTGCTCGAATTGTTCGCCTTCGTCATGCCGGCGCAAAACGCGGCACCGACGCCGGCGGGCCTCGCCCGCGCGCTCGATATCGATCCGCCGCGCGGGCTGGAGGACGCGGCGGCGATGCTGCCCGATCTTGCCGCTTCGCTGCTGGCGCGCCTCGCACAGGGGCGAAAACTCGCGATGAACCGCAACGCCGCCGGGCTGGCCGCGCTGATGGGCGGAGTTGCGCAAGGGTCCAGCGATCCGAAGGATCACTGGAAGCGCAACGAAGGGGGCGCGGGCTGGCCGTGGGCGGGCGCGGTCGCCGCGGCGCTCGACGATGCGGCGGCGCGGCCGGATCGGGCGGCGCTGCGCCTCTGGTCGATCCTGCCGGAATGGGAGGATGAGGCGCCGCGCCCACCGCCATCGGCCTTTCCGGTGCCGCCGGACGCCGCGCGCACAAGACTTGCCGAATTGCTCGGCGATCGGGCCGAGGCGCGGCAATCTCAGTCCGACTATGCTTCCGCCGCGACCGCCGCCTTCGCGCCGCGCGCCACCCAGGATGCGCCGCACTGCGTGCTCGCCGAGGCCGGCACCGGCACCGGCAAGACGCTGGGCTATCTCGCACCCGCCTCGCTCTGGGCGGAACGCAACCAGGGCGCGGTGTGGATTTCCACTTATACCCGCCATTTGCAGCGCCAGATCGAGCAGGAACTGGCCCGGCTGGAGCCCGACCCGGCGCGGCTGCGCGCGCGGGTGGTGCTGCGCAAGGGGCGGGAGAATTATCTGTGCCTGCTGAACTATGAGGAAGCGGTCAATGCCGGGCGGAGCCCGAATCTGATCGCACTCGGGCTGATCGCGCGCTGGGCGCGTGCCTCGAACGATCACGATGTCGCGGGCGGCGATCTGCCGGGCTGGTTTCCCGAATTGTTCGGCGCCGGGCTGCTGCCGCAGATCGCCGACCGGCGCGGCGAGTGCATCCATGCCGCCTGCCCGCACTGGAAGCGCTGCACCATCGAGCACGTGATCCGCCGTGCGCGCCACGCCGATCTGGTGATCGCCAACCACGCGCTGGTGATGGCGCAGGCGGTGTGGGGCGGCCTGGACGATTCCAACGTGCCGACCCGCTACGTGTTCGACGAAGGGCATCATCTGTTCGACGCCGCCGACAGCGCGTTTTCCGCCGAACTGTCGGGCATCGCGATGGCGGAGTTGCGGCGCTGGCTGCTCGGGGCCGAGGGCGGCCGGTCGCGCGCGCGCGGCATCGCCAAACGGCTGGAAGATCTCATCGAGGCGGATGACCGGCTCGCCGCACCGTTGCAGGCCGCGCTGATCGCCGCCCGCGTGCTGCCGGGCGCGGCGTTTTTCGCCCGGCTTGCCGAGAGTGGCGATGCCCAGCTCGACGCGGTGGGATCGGGGCCGGCGGAGACGTTTCTGGCCGCGCTTGCCGCCCAGGCGCGCGCCCGTGCCGCCGAGCGGGAACGAGATTCGGGGCTGGGCATCGAGGTCGATCTGTATCCCGCCGAACCCGAACTGGCCGAGGCGGCGTCGGTGCTGGACCGCGCACTCGCCCGGCTGGAGGCGCCGCTGAAGGCGCTGCGCGCGCGGCTGCTCGACCGGCTCGACGAGGAGGCCGCGACGATCGAGGAAAAGGATCGCCAGCGCATCGAGGCGATGGCGCGCGGCCTGCATCGCCGGGCGATCGACCCGGTAGCCGCGTGGCGTCGGATGCTGGCGGCGGCGAACGCGGCCCCGCCCGCGCCCGGCGAACGGCCGCACAGCGTGCTGTTCATCCGGCTCGGCCGCGATGCGGCGCTGCTGTCGCATCTGCTCGACCCGACCGAGGCTTTCGCGGAGACGGTCGCCGCACCGTCGCACGGGTTGCTGATCACCTCGGCCACACTTCGGGATAGCGCGGACCGGGACGCCGAATCCGGCTGGCGCGGCGCCGAGGCGCGCAGCGGGGCGGCGCATCTGGCCGCACCCGCGATTCGCGCCGCCTTCGCCTCGCCCTTCGATTATGAGGCGCAGACGCGGATTTTCGTGGTGCGGGACGCGCCGCGCGACAATATCGACGCCCTGGCCGCCGCGTTTCGCGCGTTGTTCATCGCCTCGGGCGGCGGCGCGCTCGGCCTGTTCACCGCGATTTCCCGGCTGCGCGCGGTGCATACCCGCATCGCGCCCGCGCTGGCGGCGGCGAATATCCCGCTCTACGCCCAGCATGTCGATGCGATGAACAACGCCACGCTGGTCGATATTTTCCGCGCCGAGGAGCACGCGTGTCTGCTCGGCACCGATGCGATGCGCGATGGTGTCGATGTGCCGGGTAACGCGTTGCGGCTGGTGGTGTTCGAGCGCACGCCCTGGCCGCGCCCGGACATTCTGCACCGGGTGCGGCGCACCCATCTCGCCGGTGGCAATCCGAAATCCTACGACGATGCGATCGTGCGTCTGCGCCTGCGCCAGGCATTCGGCCGGCTGATCCGGCGCGACTCGGACCGGGGCGTGTTCGTGCTGCTCGACCGGGCGATGCCCTCGCGGCTGCACGCCGCGTTCCCGGCGGAGGTTACGGTGCAAAGCCTCGGTCTCGCGGAGACGATCGGGGCGATCGGGGGGTTTTTCGCCTCTTATATGTAACATATTAGCAACAGTCGGAATCAATCTTTGCGTGTGCCGCATTGTCATGTCGCGGCAAAATGCGTTGGCATATAGCTTGCGGTCGTTCTCAATGTTTTGCGTTGCAACATGATTTTTCGCCGATTTCGATGAAAAACCATGCAAATTGCGCAAGAAAAGATCAAACAGGAGGCTTTATGCAGGCTACCAAGTCTACGAAGCGCGAGAGGCTGAAACGTTCGAGGCTGATCGCGCTTGGCTTCGGCTCGGCGCTGTCGATGCTGGCGCTGCAATCGGCCCAGGCGTTCAACGGCCCGGCGAATATCAAGATCGATGGCGGACCGCTGGGGCCGCTTGAACTCTCCGGCGGCGCGGACGGCTATTTCTACGGCCTGTCGGGCACCGGTAATTCGGCGAATCCCGGCCTGCTCGGCACCGATAAGGCGACCGGCGCGGAATTCCTCAACGGGCTGATCCAGGTGCAGAAGACGACCGGGCTCGTGCAGTTCACCGTCGAGGTCGGTTCCACCACCTCGTTCGTTCTCGGCGCCGCGCCGACCCGCACCTCGGTGCAGACCTTTTCCACCGGCCCGCTCTATGCCGGCTACGTGACCCTGGCACCGAACACGAATTTCAGCATTTCCGCCGGCCAGATCGCCTCGCTCGAAGGCTATGAATCGGGCATCGACTGGAACAACGCCAATCTGCTGACCACCGACCTCTTCTCGGTCGAGAACTCGCAGAGCCGCGGCGTGACCGCGACCTATACGCAGGGGCCGGTCTCCGGCACGCTGACCTTCGGCGACGGCTGGGATACTGGCGTATGGAACTTCCTGCAGGGGCTGGTGACCTACACGTTCAACAGCAATAACAGCCTGTCGGTCTACGGCGCGACCAATCTCGGCCGCACCGGGCTGAACGCGAATATCTACGGCTCGGCCAATCTTCCTTACGACAAGTCGACCGTGGCCAATTTCGGCCCGTATTTCGTCAACTCGACGATGATCGGCGCCTATTACAGCTACACGCTCGGCAACCTGAACCTCGTGCCGGAAGTGCAGTATGTCTATGCCAAGGTTGATCACAAGCTCGGGCTCGACAAATACTCGAGTAATCTCGGCGCCGCCCTGTTCGCCGACTACCAGTTCGGCAAGTCACCCTACTCGATCGGCGCCTGGGCGGAATATTTCTCGAGCAACGGGCCGGATAACTGGTTCATCAATCCGGGCGCGCAAGGCATCGGCGTTTCCATTTCGCCGACCTGGCAGCACAAATATCTGTTCGTGCGTGGCGATGTCGGGCTGCTGCACCTGACCAAGTTCAGCAACAACGGCTCGCGCGGCTACGGCAATGATGGCGGCAGCCGCAATCAGGCCGACTTCCTGCTCGAAGGCGGCATTCTGTTCTGATCCGAAGGTGACGACCGGACGGAGTTACCTCTGTCCGGTCAGTTCGCACCTTCCAACGCCGACTCGGCTTCCAGCCACGCGGATTCCGCTGCCGCGATCTCGGTCGCGATGGCCGCGAGGCGCTGGTTGAGCGACGCGATCTCCTCCGGCTTCGCGCGGGCGTAGAAAGCCGCATCGGCCAGCTTCGCTTCCAGACGCTTTCGCTCCGTATCCAGCGTCTTGATTTTCTTCTCCGCGTCGCGCGCGGTGCGGCGCAACGGCGCCGTTGCTTCGCGCGCTTCCGCTCGGGATTTGCGATCGTCACGTGTCGGCGCCGCTTTGCGGTCCTGCGCGGGGGCGGAATTTTTCTGGGTGATCAGCCGGCGATAGGCTTCGAGTTCGTCGTCGTAATCCACCACGCTGCCACCCGAGACCAGAAGCAGCCGGTCGGCGACCAGATCGATCAGATGAGTGTCGTGGGTGACCAGAATGACGGCACCCGGAAAGTCGGTCAGCGCCCGCACCAGCGCCTCGCGCGCGTCGATATCGAGATGGTTGGTCGGCTCGTCGAGGATGAGCACCTGCGGGGCATCCCGCGTGGCGAGTGCCAGAAGCAGCCGCGCCTTCTCGCCGCCGGAGAGCTTGCTCACTTTGGTTTCGATTCGCGCCGCGTCGAGCCCGAACCGCGCACCCTGGGCGCGCAACTGAGTCACCGTCGCGTTCGGCAGCACGCGGGCGAGATGAAGCAGCGGCGTGTCGCCAAGCTCCAGATCATCCTCCTGGTGCTGGGCGAAATAGCCCACGGTGATGCCGCGGGTGCGGAAGGCGGCGCCGCTCATCGGGGCGAGCCGCCCGGCCAGGGCCTTGGCGAGCGTCGATTTGCCGTTGCCGTTGGCCCCGAGCAGGGCGATGCGATCCTCCATATCGACCCGGAGGCTGACATCGTTCAGCACCGCACGGCCGTCATACCCAAGCGTCACCCGGTCGAGCGAGAGCAAAGGCGGCGCCAGTTCCTTCGGTTCGGGAAAGGCAAAGCGGGTCGGCGCGTCCTCCACAATAGTGTCGATCATCGGCATCCGGCCCAGCGCCTTGAGGCGCGACTGCGCCTGCCGCGCCTTGCTGGCCTTGGCGCGGAACCGATCGACGAATGCCTGCATATGGGCGCGCTGGGCGGCGATGCGCGCGGCCTCCCGGTTCTGCTGCTCGGCGCGCTCGGTGCGGATGCGCACGAATTCGGCGAAGCCGCCGGGCGTGAGGGTGATTTTGCCGCGATCGAGATGGGCGATCGAATCCACCGCGCGGTCGAGCAGGTCGCGATCATGCGAGACCATCACCACCGATCCCGGAAACCGGGCGAGCCAGTTTTCCAGCCAGAGCGTGGCTTCCAGGTCGAGATGATTGGTCGGCTCGTCGAGCAGCAGCAGATCGGGTGCGGCGAACAGGGCGGCGGCGAGGGCGACACGCATCCGCCACCCGCCGGAGAAACTGGCCATCGGCCGGTTCTGCGCGGCTTCGTCGAAGCCGAGCCCGGCGAGGATCGCGCCGGCGCGCGCTTCGGCGGAGTCCGCGTCGATCGCGATCAGCCGGTCGTGGATTTCCGCGAGCCGTTCGGGCGCGGCGTGATCTGTTTCGGCAAGCAGCGCCATACGTTCGAGATCGGCTTCGAGCACCGCCGCCATCGGAGTGACCTCGCCCGCCGGCGCTTCCTGCGCGACGGTGCCGAGCCGCGCGCGGCTGGCGAGTTTGATCGTGCCCCCGTCGGGGGCATGAATCCCCGTGATGAGCTTGAGCAGGGTGGATTTGCCCGCGCCGTTGCGGCCGATCAGGCCGATCTTGCGGCCCGGATCGACGGTCAGGGCAGCGTGGTCGAGCAATGCGCGACCGGCGAGGCTGAAGGACAGGTTTTCGATACGGAGCAGGCTCATGCTAGTGTTCCGATTCGGAAGTTCGGCTGCGCTGACCGAGGCATCCTACGAACTTCCGAATCGAGCAGGACACTAGCAAACATTTGATTTCAGTGCGGTGGTTCTGAAATTCCCAAAATTGCCGCCGCGGGCATGTTGGGAATTTCAGAACCACCGCACTGGCTAGCTATCGCAGAGGGCGGGGCTTGCCCACCCCGCACGGTGCGGCTATGGCCGCCCGCAATTCTTTACCAACTGAAAAGAGACCAAGCATGGCCACCGAACACACTTTGTCGATCATCAAGCCCGACGCGACCCGCCGCAACCTGACCGGGCGGATCAACGCCAAGTTCGAGGCGGCCGGGCTGCGCATCGTCGCCCAGAAGCGGCTCCGGCTCACCCAGGCGCAGGCCGAGGCGTTTTATGCGGTTCACAGGGAGCGGCCGTTCTTCGGCGGTCTGGTGTCGTTCATGACCTCCGGCCCGGTGGTCGCCCAGGTGCTCGAGGGCGAGGATGCGGTCGCGAAGAACCGCGAGATCATGGGCGCCACCGATCCGAAAAAAGCCGATGCCGGCACGATCCGGGCGGAATTCGCCAAGGATATCGAGGCGAACTCGGTGCACGGCTCGGATGCCGCCGATACCGCCGCCCAGGAAATTTCCTTTTTCTTCGCCGGGATCGAGATCACCGGCTGATCTTTTGCTCCACCCGCGATGGCCACCAAGCTGTCATCGCGGGAGCATCGGAAGATGCCTGCCATGAATGATGCCGGAAGGCCAGTCATGCTCGAAACCAGTCGGCTGGTTCTCCGACCGCACGAGCGGAGTGATTTCGAGGAGCTGGCGACGATATGGGCCGATCCCGAGGTCGTCAAGCATATTTCCGGCAAACCCTCAAGCCGCACCGAATCCTGGATGCGGCTTGTCACCTATTCCGGTCTGTGGCCGCTGCTCGGATACGGGTATTGGGCAATACAGGAAAAGCAGACTGGACGCTTCATCGGCGATATCGGGTTTGCGGATTTCCACCGGCCGATTGAACCCTCGATAAACGGTATTCCCGAAGCGGGGTGGGCCCTGGCATCGTGGGCGCATGGTCAAGGTTTCGCGAGCGAAGCCCTCGGCGTCGCGCTCGCATGGCTCGACCATGAAACTCCTTACCGCAGGACTGTCTGCCTCACAGACCCTAATCATCGCGCATCGATACGCGTCGCGGAGAAGGCCGGTTTCGTCGCCGGCCCGATCACATCGTTCCGCGGCGAGGATACCCTAATTCTCGTAAGGGACATTACCGGCTGATACGCTCTAACGATGCAGCGGCCAGACCAGCATGATCAGCGGCACGGCCACCGCCATCACCACCAGGCTGAGCGGCAGGCCGAGCCGCCAGTAGTCGCTGAATTTGTAGCCGCCCGGCCCCATCACCAGCACGTTGCATGGATGGCCGGTCGGGATCAGCATCGGCGCCGAGGCGCCGACCGCGACCGCCATCAGCAGCGGATCGACCCCGACATGCATCCCGTGCGCGACCCCTGCCGCGACCGGCGCCATCAGCACGGCGGTCGCCGCGTGATTCACCGCGTTCGACAACAGCAGCGTGCCCAGCAGCATCACCGCGATGATGCCGAAGGGCGGCATATGATGGGCGAGCGCGACGAACAGGCCGGCGATCGTCTTGGCACCGCCGGTCTGTTGCAGCGCCTGCCCCACCGGAATAATCGCGCCGAGCAGGATGATCACCGGCCATTCGATCGCGTCATAGATGTCGCGCACCGAGATCAGCCGCGCCAGCACCATCGCCAGCGCGCCGCAGGTAAACGCCACGTCGGTCGCCAGCGCATTGGTCGCGGCGAGGACAATCGCGGCGGCGAAAATGCCCAGGGCGGTGACGATGCGAGTCGGCTTCCCGAGCCGGATGTCGCGTTCGGCGAGCGGTAGGCAGTCGAGCCGCGTCATCACCTCGTCCAGCGTATCGGCATCGCCCTGGAGCAGCAGAACGTCGCCGGCCACAAGCGGGATGTCGGAATAACGTCCCTTGATGCGTTCGCCGTGCCGGGCGACCGCCAGCAGGTTGACGCCATACCGGCGGCGCAGCCCGAGCGACCGGGCGGAACGCCCGACCAGCCGGGAGCCGGGCTGGACGATGCATTCCACCACCTCGATATCTTTCGATTTCAGGAAATCGTCCTCGATCTCCTTATCCTCGGCCAGGGTGAGCTTGGCGGCGTCGAGCAGGGCAGTGAGGTTGTCGGCACCCGCCTCGATCACCAGCCGATCGCCGGCGGCAAGACGCTGATGGGGGCGCGGGGCGAGCCTGCGGTCGTCGCCGCGCACCAGCCCGACCACGGCGAAGTCCGCCTCGACCTTGGCTTCCAGCTCGCCGAGCGTCTTGCCGGCGAAAGGGCTGTCCTTGTCGATTTCGGCCTCGGTGAGATATTTGGCGATGCCGTAATGCTCGTCCTCGCCCTTGCCGCTCTGGCGCTCGGGCACCAGAAACCGGCTCGCCAGCGCCATGAAGACCAGCCCCGCCACGGCGACGCCCGCCCCCACCGGGGTGAACGAGAACATGGTGAAATTGCCGTGGCCGAGCTGGCCGCGATAGGCGGCGATGATGATGTTCGGCGGGGTGCCGATCAGCGTGGTCATGCCGCCGAGAAACGCGCTGAACGAAAGCGGCATCAGAAACCGCGACGGGCTGGTTTCTGATTTGCGGGCAAGCCGAATCGCGACCGGCATGAATACGCCAAGAGCGCCGGTATCGTTGATCAGCGCCGAACACAGCGCTTCCGTGCCGGTCAGCGCGACCATCTGGCTGCCCGGCGATCTGGCGACACGGCCGAGCCACTTGGCGATGAAATCGACCACGCCGGACTGCCAGAGCGCGTGGCCCATCACCAGCACCGACGCGATCGTGATCACCGCCGGATTGGCGAAGCCGGTGAACACCTGCTTCGCCTTGAGCACGTGGCTGACCGCAAGCACCATCAGTGCCAGCACGGCAACCAGATCGTAACGGATCAGGCCGGTCAGAAACAGGACGAGGCTGCCGCCGATCACGGTGAACACGATCATCTGGCCGAGCGGCATGGGGCGTCCCTGTGCGAGAGAGCCTAGAGCAATTTTATCAGATCTGATTGAATCAGAGAGCCAATCAGATCTGATAAAATTTCTCGCAAAAACAAATAATTAGAGCGCTTTCAAGCTAACCTGGTTACGGTCAGCCTGAAAGTGCTCTAAAAAAGGGAGGCTTCGGCCTCCCTTTCAAGTCCTCTATGATCGATCGCGGTTTACGGCGCGGGACCAAGATTGACGGTGTTCGGGTTGGTCAGCGCGCCGCCGAGCGCGCCGACGCCGCCGCCGATCAAAGCACCCATCGCCGGCGAACCGCCGGTCGCGGCACCGATAATGGCACCGGTGCCGGCGCCGATCGCGCCGCCGGACAGGGCGCGCGACCCTGGCGTATAGCCGCAGGCGGCGAGGCTGAGGGCCAGGCCCGCGAGCAAGGCGGGGGTGAGAAGCTTGCGTGAGGTAGCGCGTGTCATACTTGTTCTCCTTCTGAATCGGCCTGATAACGTCTCGTTCTTTGCATCACGATTGCCGGATCATGTCGGCATTGTCACGGCGAGGATATGGCGGGATCATGGCAGCCGGCCGGCACGAACGAACTTTCAAATCGCGACACTAGTGTGGCGGTTCTGAAATTCCTATGTGCCTGAGTGAGGCAGCGGTTTTAGGAATTTCAGAATCATAAACCACACTAAAATCAAAGGCTTGCTAGTGTCCTACTCGATTTGCAAGTTCGTAGACCGCCTTCGCCAACCCTGACGAACTTCCAAATCGGGACACTAGCGGCTAATCGGACGGATGCGCCGTGCCGTACGGTGCTTCCGTTCGCTTTCGCCACCTTGACTCTTCGCCCGTGCCGCCGCCAGACGGAAGATATCGCTTTCCTCTGGTTTCGCCGACGCTGCGCAGAAAGGATTCCATGTTCTCTCGGCTTCTCGGGCTCATGTCCGCCGACATGGCCATTGATTTGGGTACTGCCAACACGCTTGTCTATGTCAAGGGCCGCGGAATCGTGCTCGACGAACCCTCGGTCGTCGCGATCGCCGAGGTCAAGGGCCGTAAGCAGGTGCTGGCGGTCGGCGAGGAAGCCAAGCACATGCTCGGCCGCACCCCCGGCAATATCTCGGCGATCCGGCCGCTGCGCGACGGAGTGATCGCGGATTTCGAGGTGGCGGAGGAAATGATCAAGCATTTCATCCGCAAGGTGCATAACCGGCGGGGCTTCGCCTCGCCGATGATCATCGTCTGCGTCCCTTCCGGCTCGACCGCGGTGGAACGCCGGGCGATCCAGGAAAGTGCGGAGAGCGCCGGGGCGCGCAAGGTGCTGCTGATCGAGGAGCCAATGGCGGCCGCGATCGGGGCCGGCTTGCCGGTGACCGAGCCGTCGGGCTCGATGGTCGTCGATGTCGGCGGCGGCACCACCGAGGTCGCGGTGATCTCGCTCGGCGGCATCGTCTATTCGCGGTCGGTGCGGGTCGGCGGCGACAAGATGGACGAGGCGATCATTTCCTATATCAGGCGTAACCATAACCTGCTGATCGGCGAATCCTCGGCGGAAAAGATCAAGCTCGATATCGGCGCCGCCTGGGCCGACCCCAAGGCTCCCGGCCCGCTGCGCGAGGTCAAGGGCCGCGACCTGATCAACGGCGTGCCGCGCGAAGTGACGGTCAGCCAGGCGCAGATCGCCGAAAGCCTGGTCGAGCCGGTCAGCCAGATCATCGAGGCGGTGAAGGTGGCGCTCGAGAACACGCCGCCCGAACTCGCCGCCGATATCGTCGATAAGGGCATCGTGCTCACCGGCGGCGGCGCGCTGCTGCACCGGCTGGACGACGTGCTGCGCGAATCGACCGGCCTTCCCGTGGTGATCGCGGAAGACCCGCTGCAATGCGTCGCCATGGGGACCGGCCGCGCGCTCGAGGAGTTGAAACGGCTGCGCACCGTCCTTTCTTCGATGTATTAGAGCGTGACGACTTTAAGTCGATCACGCGTTCGTTTTCGGGGGACTTGATCATGGCGATACGGAAAATCCTGCTGCCGCTGGCCGGCGTCGCCTCGGCGCGCGGCGCCCTGAGCACCGCGCTGATGCTGGCCGGGCGCTGGGGTGCCCATGTCCATGCGTTTCACGTCCGCACCGACACGCGCGACGTCGCCCCGCTGGCCGGCGAGGGTCTGTCCGGCGCGATGATCGAGGAGATGATGGCGAGCACCGAGAAGGAGGGCCATTCCGAGGCTCGCGCGCTCGCCGCCCTGTTCGAGGCGGAAACCGGCGCGCGCGGCATCGCGGTCGGCGCGCCGGTCCGCGCCGCGGACGGTGCGGTGCGCGCCTCCAGCGCGCGCTTCGAATCGGTGATCGGCCGCGAGGAGGAACTGGTCGCCGGCGAGGCGCGGTTGTCCGATCTGATCGTGGTGCCGCACCCGAAATCCGCCGAGGAGGTCGCCTCCGCCGACGCGCTGCACGCCGTGCTGTTCGATTCCGGCCGGCCCGCGCTGATCGCGCCGGCGGGCGTGCCGGAGACGATCGGCGCGCGCATCGCCATCGCCTGGAACGGCACGGCGGAGAGCGCGTCCGCCGTCGCCTCGGTGCTGCCCTGGCTCGCCGAGGCCGAACAGGTGCGGATTTTCCACTCCGAGGACTATCAGCGCCAGGGGCCGGGGGCCGACCGGCTGGCTGGATTCCTGGAACTGCACGGCATCGCCGCCGAAATCGCCGCATTCCGCGCGATCGACCGCAGCGTCGGCGCCGGGTTGCTCGCCGCGGTGACCGAGTACGGCGCCGACCTGCTTGCGATGGGCGCCTATTCGCATTCGCGCCTGCGCCAGCTCATCCTGGGCGGCGTGACGCGCCACGTGCTGGAACACGCCACGACCGCCGTGCTGATGAACCGATGAATTCGTGATGGTGTGATGTACGGCGTCGAGGATGCGGCGACCATCGCGGCGGTGCGGGCCTATGTGAAGCTGCTGCGCGCCAGCCGCGCCGTGGTCGCGCGCACCCTGCCGCGCCTTGCCGAGGCCGGGCTGACCCATACCCAACTCGGCGTGCTCGAGGCGGTCCTGCATCTCGGCCCGCTCACCCAGCGCGACCTGACGCGCAAACTGCTCACCAGCCCCGGCAATCTGACCGACGTGATCGACAAGCTCGCCCGGCGCGGGTTGGTCGAGCGGGTCGCCTGCAAGGAAGACCGGCGCAGCGTGCGGGTGGTGCTGACCGACTCCGGCCGCGCCTTCATCGAGGGTCTGTTCCCCGGCCACGCCGAGGATATCGCCGCCGCGATGGCGGGGGTAACCGGCGTGGAGCTGGCGGAACTCGACCGGCTGCTGCGCCGGCTCGGGAAGGGTGCGGCGGGAGATTGAATCGGAAGAGCCTCGCGCTATATAGTTTGATATCGAACTATAACAGCGCAACTTCGCGCTTATCAGGAGATCTCCCCATGATCGAACTGCGCCCCTTCGAGGGCATCGGACGGTTTCGCAACGACTGGCTGAACGCGCACCATCACTTCAGCTTCGGCCAGTATCATGACCGCGGCCGGATGGGCTGGGGGAGCTTGCGCGTCTGGAACGACGACGAAATCGCGCCCAGTGCCGGATTCGACCCGCACCCGCACCGCGACATGGAAATCATCACCTTCATCCGGCAGGGCGCGATCACCCATCGCGACAATCTCGGCAACGAGGGGGTGACGCGCGCGGGCGACGTGCAGGTGATGCACGCGGGCACCGGCATCGTCCATGCCGAATACAACAGGGAAGCCGAACCCACGCGGCTGTTCCAGATCTGGATCGTGCCGGACCGCACCGGGGTCGAACCCGGCTGGGCGAGCCGGGAATTCCCGCGCATGGCGGGATCGGGCCTGCAGGTGCTGGCGGGCGGGCGGCCCGGCGATGCCGAACTTGGCGCCCTGCCGCTCTATGCCGACGCCGCCGTGCTCGCGGCGCGCCTCGCCCCCGGCGAGCGGGCAACCTACGACATGGCGCCGGGCCGCGCCGCCTATCTGGTCGCGGCAACCGGCTCTATTTCGGTCAGAAACGCGGACGCATCGTCACGCGATGGTGTGGACGCGTCGTCACGTGATGGCGTCGCGGTCAGCGGCGAACGCGCGATCGTGATCGAGGCCGGGGCCGAAGAAACCGAGTTGGTGCTTGTGGATGTGCGCGGATGAAACGAGTTTCATCGCAGACCCTTGCCCGCGTTTAGAATCGTCCCTCTATCGCGAGCGAGGTAAATCGATCCGTAACGCGAATGATGCAGACTGGCGAAACAATTGTGCCGAACCTGCCGATGATGCAACATCACCGTTCGTCGCGGCAGGACGGCCGAGCCGTCAGGCTCGTCCGGCCCGCGATCGGAGCCGACGCGATCCCTCCCCGGCCGGTACCGCCGGCCAAAAACAAAGGAAAAGCTGAATGACAGTCTTCGTCGCACGACGCCGGCCGCAGCGCATCGCGGCCCTCTCCGCCGTGCTGCTCGCCGGAACCGCGCTTGCCGCCGTTTCGCTGCGTCCGGCTCTCGCCGGCGATCAGTCGCTCAACGCGACCGCCAAAGTCCAGCAAGATTTCAAGCCGATTCCGAGCTTCGCGCCGCTGGTCAAGGACGTGAAGCCGGCGGTGGTGTCGGTCACGGTGCATCTCAAGGTGCAGAACGCGGTCAACGCCCAGGGCCAGATGCAGGGGCCTCAGGGCATGCCCTTCCCGTTCCCGTTTCCGTTTCCGAATCCCCAACAGCAGCAGGCGGTCGAGGCCAAGGGTTCGGGCTTCTTCATCAGCCCGAAAGGCTATCTCGTCACCAACAACCACGTGGTCAAACACGCCAAATCGGTGTTCGTCACCCTGTCGGACGGTGAGCGTCTGCCGGCCAAGGTGGTCGGCACCGACCCCAATACCGATCTCGCGGTACTGAAGGTGACGCGGGCGAAGCCGTTCCCCTATCTCGAACTCGGCGATTCGGCGAAAGTCGTGCCCGGCCAATGGGTAATCGCGATCGGCAACCCGTTCGGCCTCGCCGAAACCGTGACGACCGGCGTGGTCTCCGCACTCGGCCGCGATATCGGCGATGGCGAGTACGACAGCTTCATCCAGGTCGACGCGCCGATCAACGAGGGCAATTCCGGCGGCCCCCTGCTGAACCAGAAGGGCGAGGTAATCGGGGTGAATACCGCGATCCTGACGCCGACCGGCGGCTCGGTCGGCATCGGCTTCTCGATCCCGTCCGACATGGTCAAGCGCATCACGGCCGACCTGATCAAGAGCGGTCATGTCACCCGCGGCTTCATCGGCGTTCAGGTGCAGCTCATCAGCCCGGAAATGGCGCAGGCGATGGGCATCAAGACCAAGGACGGCAAGGCAAAGGGCGCGCTGATCGCCGCGACCGAGCCGAACAGCCCGGCGGCGAAGGCGGGAATCAAGCCCGGCGACGTGATCACCAAGGTCGACGGCAAGGCCGTGACCGATCCGCGCGATCTCGCTCTCGCGATTTCCGACATCAAGCCGGGCAATACCGCGCATGTCAGCTATCTGCGCGACGGCAAGCCGCACGACGTCACCATCACGGTCGAGAAAATGCCGGCCAACGCTCAGGCGGCGTTCAATCAGGGCGGCAATAACAGCACCAGCAGCACGGTGGCGAAGAAGCCGGAACTCGGCCTGACCCTGGCGCCGCTGACCGAGACCGACCGCCAGCAGCTCAACATGCCGATGAGCAGCACCGGCGCCCTGGTCGCGCATGTCACGCCGAACTCCCCGGCGGACGAGGCCGGGCTGCGCTCGGGCGACGTGATCGTCGGCGTCGGCAGCTCCGCGATCGCCAATCCGAACCAGGCGGTCGATGCGATCCACAAGGCCGAGACACAAAAGGCCAAGGCGATCGCGCTCCGGGTGATGCGCGGCAATCAGGCGATCTTCGTCGCGGTGCCGCTGCCCAAGCCGGGCGCCAAAAAATAATTTTTTATTTTGGCGAAAATTGAAAAAACTTTCTCTATAACGCGGCTAAAAACGCCTTATTGTGCCAAAATTTTCCCCGGCTCTTGCGAGCCGGGGACATTTCTGTTTTCACGGCGTGGCTGTCGCCGCCTGTCGCGGCGCCATTGGGTACACACCCTAATCGCGGGATTGCCATGAATTTGCTCGCCGACTCCAGGACTGAAGCCGGAATTGCCGGCGAGAGCGCCGATCTTGCCGCTCTCGAAGCCGAGAGCATCGAAATCATCCGCGAGGCGGTCGCGGGATTCCGCAATCCGGTGATGCTCTATTCGATCGGCAAGGACTCATCGGTCATGCTGCATCTGGCGATGAAGGCGTTCTACCCCGCCAAGCCGCCCTTCAGCCTGCTGCATGTCGATACCGGCTGGAAATTCCGCGAAATGATCGCGTTCCGCGACGCGACGGTAAAGCGCCTCGGCCTCGAACTGATCGTGCGCACCAACGGCGAGGCGGCGGCGCGCGGAGTTGACCCGTTCAACTATTCCGCCTCGACCTATACTCAGATCATGAAGACCGAGCCGCTGAAATCGGCGCTCGACGATCTGAAATTCGACGCGGCGTTCGGCGGCGCACGCCGCGACGAGGAAAAATCCCGCGCCAAGGAGCGGATTTTCTCGGTGCGCAGCGCGCATCATGGCTGGGACCCGAAAGCGCAGCGGCCGGAACTCTGGACCTTGTTCAACACGCGCCTCGCCTCCGGCCAGACCATGCGGGTGTTTCCGCTGTCGAACTGGACCGAGGCCGATGTGTGGAATTACATCGCGAGAGAGAACATCCCGGTGGTGCCGCTCTATTTCGCGAAACCGCGCCCGGTGGTGGAGCGCGGCGGCCAGCTCATCATGGCGGATGACGACCGCCTGCCGCTCCTGCCCGGCGAGGTGCCGCAGCTCCGCACCGTGCGGTTCCGCACCCTCGGCTGCTACCCGCTGACCGCCGCGATCGAATCGGACGCCGAAACCCTCGGCGCGGTGCTCGCCGAGATGCGCGCCTCGCGCCTGTCCGAACGCCAGGGCCGGCTGATCGACCATGACGATTCGGCGGCGATGGAAAAGAAGAAGCGGGAGGGTTACTTCTGATGAACGACATGCGCCTCCCGCCCGCCCAACCTGGGTCCGCCCGCTCGCTGCTGCGCCTGCTGACCTGCGGCTCGGTCGATGACGGCAAATCGACGCTGATCGGCCGGCTGCTGTTCGATACCGACAACATCCCCGACGATCAGCGTGCGGCGCTCGAACGCGACTCGAAAAAATTCGGCACCGACGGCGCCAATATCGACTTTTCTCTCCTGGTCGATGGGCTGGAGGCCGAGCGCGAGCAGGGCATCACCATCGATGTCGCCTATCGGTTCATGGCCACACCGCGCCGCAAATTCATCATCGCCGACACGCCCGGCCACGAGCAATATACCCGCAACATGGCGACCGGCGCCTCCACCGCGCAACTCGCGATCCTGCTGGTCGACGCCAGCCAGGGGCTGCTGACCCAGACCCGCCGCCACGCCTTCATCGCCGATCTTTTGGGCATCCGTCACGTGGTTCTGGCGGTGAACAAGATCGACCTGATCGGCTTCGATCAGGCGCGGTTCGAAGCGATCGCGCGCGACTTCGCGAGCCTCGCCGAGCAATTCCATTTCGAGACGATCGCCCCGATCCCGCTCTCCGCCCGGCACGGCGATAATGTGGTACATCGCAGCGCGCGCATGGGCTGGTATGACGGCCCGACGCTGCTCGAGCATCTCGAACGCATCGAGCCGGGCATCGCGGCATCCGGGCCGTTCCGCCTGCCGGTGCAATGGGTCAACCGGCCGGATGCCTCGTTCCGCGGCTATGCCGGCACCATCGCGGGCGGCGCGATCAGCACGGGCGATCCGGTCATTGTCGCGGCGTCGGGCCGGACGAGCCGCGTCGCCCGCATCGTCACCGCCGATGGCGACCGCGCGGCCGCCCGCGCCGGCGATGCGGTGACGCTGACGCTGGACGATGAGATCGACATTTCGCGCGGCGATCTGCTCGCCGCCCCCGAGGCACGGCCCGAGGTCGCCGACCAGTTCGCCGCCGATATCGTCTGGATGGCCGAGGCGCCGCTGCTGCCGGGCCGGCCCTATGTGGTGCGGATCGGCACCGCGACCGTCTCGGGCGTGGTGTCGAAAATCAAGCACAAGATTAACGTCAATAATTTCGACCATCTCGCCGCTGACAGCCTGGCGCTGAACGAGGTTGCCGCGGTGAACCTGGCGCTGGCCGCACCCGTCGCCTTCGATCCCTACACCGCCAACCGGCGCACCGGCGCGTTCATCCTGATCGACCGGCTGACCAATGCGACGGTCGCCGCCGGCATGGTGCGCCATCCGCTGGGCCGGGCGACCAACATCCACCGTCAGGCGCTGACTATCGACCGCGCCGCGCGCGAGGCGCGCAACCGGCACCGCCCGGCGATCCTCTGGTTCACTGGCCTGTCCGGCGCCGGCAAATCGACCATCGCCAATCTCGTCGAAGCCAAGCTGCATCTGCTCGGCGCGCATACCTATCTGCTCGACGGCGATAATGTCCGCCACGGGCTGAACCGCGATCTCGGCTTCACCGATGCCGACCGGGTGGAAAACATCCGCCGCGTCGCCGAGGTGGCGAAACTGTTCGCCGATGCCGGGTTGATCGTTTTGGTCAGCTTCATCTCGCCGTTCCGCGCCGAGCGGCGGATGGCGCGCGAACTGGTCGAACCCGGCCTGTTCCACGAGGTGTTCGTCGATACGCCGATCGATGTCTGCCGCCAGCGCGACCCGAAGGGCCTGTATCGCAAGGCCGATGCCGGGCAGATCCGCAATTTCACCGGCATCGACAGCCCGTATGAGCCGCCGGAAGCGCCGGAATTCCATCTCCACACCGAAACCGCGACGCCGGACTCGCTGGCCGACGCGATGATCGCCGCCCTGCGCGACGCGCTCGGGTTTTCGGAGTAGCCCGACGGGGACGGAATCTCGTGTGTGTGGAGAGCGGACCAGTAGTTGCCAAAGTCTAGCTAAAGTGTTTGTTTTTTATTTTCCTCCCAACAAATTCGATCCCATTTTGTGCCAAGCGAAGAGTTGCCTTCTCCATTGGTGCAAATTGAACTCTGCCAGATGCAACCCAAAGCCATTTTGACACAAGAACTCCGGCGCGTAGGTGCTCTTGGAGTTGTGACAAAGCGGCTTTACGTTTCTTTATTACTGTCGTGATCTCGCTGTTTTCGGCCGAGTGAGGTTCTACACCAATTATCTTATTGCTTTGCGTATGGCCGAGGAGGTAGTCCCAACGGTTTTCTTGCTCCTTTCCTTCTTTGAGCGCCGCATCAATATCCAGACTGTCTCCAAACAAGGACCGAACACCCTCATCGAAATAACTGCGATGGGACACTACGACTGCACCAAGTCCGTCTTTAACGATGTTCAGCAGCGTCGAATCTGTCTTTAATGCCGCGCGAACTGGGGTATTTGACGCTTGAATTTGCCTTCTGCGGATCGTCTTGGTCACTTTGGGTTCTGGTTCACAGCGGTTCGGACAGTTTCGGCGAAGCGAGATGAATAGCTAGTGAGACCACCCCATCCTGCTATACGCTCGTCGTCAGAACTTGGGTCTAGGTTAGAAATATCGACCGAGCTAACCTTTCCATCTGGGTCAAACTCAAGAAGGAATGCCTGGTATTCCTTTTGGAGAGCTGCCTTCGCCACGGCTTGCATCGACGCTGTTTTTACATCAAGGGCATTGCAAACCAGTTGCCAACGAGCATGATTCTCCTTCAACAATCTCATCAACCAAAGGAAGGCAAGCACATGGGGGGAGTGTGTCGAAAGGATTACTCTGTAGCCGCGCCAAATCAGATCGATAACAAGCAACATAACCGCTGTAATTGCTTGCGGATGTAGACCCATTTCGGGTTCTTCGATAACTATCCAATTTGTCTCATCTCGCTTCCGCTGTTTCGTGCGGGGCAAAAGATGATAAAGTCCAAGCAATAATGGGGTAAACTCCCGTTGCCCAGCGGTCCAGGTCATGAAGGGAAGGTGCATATCTCCGTGAACAAGCCGCAGTCTGAGCGCGTGCTGTTGGTCTTCCTGGATGCCCACTAATCCGCCATGAAACACGGCCTCATCGATTTTATCCCGGATCACCTGTTTGAGCCTCTTCTCGACAGGGAAAAGAGTTCCTGCATCTTTATCGCTAAAACGGTCGAATAAATTCTGGCTGAACAGGCGAGCGACAACCGGTGTGTCAGAATTCAGCTTCTGAAACGGAGCCGCCCACCCGTCACTTATCAGCATGGAACGATGCGCGGGAACAAAGAACAGCTCTTCTTTACCTGTCCCCCGTCGTGCGATGTTTTTTGGCTCTATGGAAGTTTGTCCAAATTGAATCCTCGAAGAACCGGCATGCCAACCCATTGCCATTCCCGTTCCGAATATCAGATCAATCAATGCATCCGATCGATCCGCTGGATGACCAGCCGCGCGTAACGCTTCCACCATCTGGCGACCATCCAGCGCAATTTTAAGCCATTGTAGAGCGAGGCTCTTGCCTGCCCCTTGAGGTCCCACCAATACCGTCAGGTCGCCGAAAGATAGATTAACATCGGCTAGATGCGCAAAATCTCTAATCCGAAGGGAGTGGGAGGTGTTTTTCCGCGATTTCTTCATCAGGCTGGTATTGCCCGTCCCTTTCCTTCGGTTCGGCATGCGATTGGTTCCGCTCACTAATTCTGGGACGTTCTATCACGGTGTTGCAAAACGGACTACCCACCCAAACTAGCAGGTCCGCTCCCGGCCCAAATTCCGACAACGGCTTGATGTCCGGTATCCGTATCCACCACTGGAAGGCAGACCAGCAGCTATCCACCCAGCGGAAATTCAAACTGGGTCACCGAGGCGGAATGGACGGTCGCCTCGGGGGATGATAGCAGCGGTCGATGAGCGAAACGACCGGCAAGCCGTTTTTCCTCCGCGCCGCTCGGCAGGATGACGCCGCCGGGCTGTGCGCGATCCGCAACCTGCCCGGCGTGCGCTGGGGCACGCTCGCGCTGCCGTTCGGCCGCGTCGAAGCGAGCGAGATCTATCTCGCCAAACTTGGACCGAACAATCATTTCATCGTCGCCGAAGCCGATGGGGCGCCGATCGGCTCGGCCAGCCTCGATCGCTACGCCGGGCGGCGGGCACACGCGGCGGGACTCGGCATGATGGTCGCCGATCATTGGCAGGACAGAGGTGTCGGCACCGCGCTGATCGATGCGCTGACCGACCTCGCCGATCACTGGCTCGGCCTCAAGCGGATCGAACTCTGCGTGTTCGCCGATAACGGCCGCGCGATCGCGCTTTACGAAAAATTCGGCTTCGTCGAGGAAGGCCGGCAGCGCGCCTATGCATTGCGCGGGGGCCTGTTGGTCGATTCCCTGCTGATGGCCCGGCTGCGCGATTAGATGGTCGCCGCCCTGCGCCGCCACTTCTGGCCGCTGCTCGGCTTCGCGGCGCTGCCGTGCCTTGCCAATCTCCTGCTGATCGCCGGCGTGATGCACGCCGACCCGGCGCTGTTCTTCTCCTCGCTGGCCACTCATCTGCGGCTCGGCCCCTGGCCCGGCTCGCCGACCTGGTTCGACCCGACGATCGGCCTGATCACCGAGGCGCAGGGCATGCTGTCCGCCAAGGACTGGCTCGCCGGCATCATCCCCTGGTGGAACCCCTATACCGGCATCGGCATGCCTCTGGCCGCCGAAATGCAGACTCTCTCGTTCTTTCTGCCCTTCGTTCTGCTGCTGCGCCTCGCCCATGGCTGGCTGATCCTGCGGCTGGTGCTGCAGGGCCTGAGCGGTGTGGCGCTCTACGCCCTGCTGCTCGAACTCGGCGCGACCCGCTTCGCCGCCTTCGCGGCGGGGGCGCTCTATGCGCTGAGCGGCACGTTTTTCATGGTCCCGCACGCCGCCGGGCCGCTGCCGTTCATGCCGCTTCTGCTGCTCGGGATCGAGCGTGCCGCGCGCGCGGCCGAGGCCCGAACCCCGCTCGGCTGGGGCGGGATCGCCGCTTCGCTCGCGGCCATGCTCTATGCCGGCTATCCCGAGATCGCCTATTTCGGCGGGCTGCTCGCCGCGGTCTGGACGCTGCGCCATGCCGTTCTGCTCGGCGCCGATCGCTGGCGGTTCGCCGGAAAGATCGCCCTCGGCGCCGGGCTCGGACTGGCTTTCGCGGCGCCGCTGCTGATTCCGTTCCTGCATTATGTCGCGGTGTCCTTTCTCGGGCCGCATGGCGGATTCTTCGCACGGATCGCGGTTCCGTATTCCGGCCTGCCCTTGCCAGTCCTGCCGTTCATCTACGGACCGATCGCGGCCCCCGCGCCGGCGTCGCTGGTGCCACCCTACGGCGAAACCCTCGGCATCGCCTGGTCCCAGCTCGGCACCTGGTTCGGCGTGGTCGCGCTCGGCCTCGCCAGCGCCGCGCTGACGTGCCGCACCCGGCATCGCGGCCTCGTCCTGGTTCTGGCCGGATACGTGCTGGTCTGGGCGCTGCGGCTGCGCGGCGTCGCGCCGGTGCGGTTCCTGGTGAACCTGATCCCCTTCGTCGGCGCGAGCGACGCGATCCGCTTCGCAAGCCCGGCGATGGATCTCGCGCTCCTGGTCATGGCCGGACTCGCGCTGGATCGCTGGCAACGGGACGGCGCGCTGCCAAGGCGGGCGGTGCTTGGCGCCGGAGCACTGCTCGGCCTGATCGTCGCGGTGTCGGTGTGGCCCGCTTTGCCGGCACTGCGCGCCTGGTACCGTGCCAGCCCAGACCTGTTGAATTTCGGCATGATCGCCTGCTTTGCCGAACTCGCCTGCGCCGCTTCGGTTCTCCTCCTGCTCGCCGCGCGGCCGGCGCGGGCGGCGCGGCTGATCCTCGCGGTTCTGGCCCTGGGCGACGCGACGGCGGCGTTGGCCTCCGGCCAGTTCTCCGCCGCGTGGTCGGGCCGGCTGGAGCGCGGCGGCGTTACGTTCCTGGCGCAACACCAGGGGCTGGCGCGGTTTTTCACCCTGCTGCCGTTTGGCCCGAACTATCCGGCTTCATCCCGAATCGCCTCGATCAACAGCAATCAATTGCCGGTCGCGGCGAACTGGATCGCCTACGGCCAGAGTCATCTCGGCTGGAAATTGTTTTCCACCATCGCCGATCAGACGGCGGCGCTGCGCCGCCATATCCCGGCCTATCAGGCGCTCGGCGTAAAATACGTGCTCGCCCCGCCGGGCGACAACCCGTTCCGCGATACCGAGCATCTGCGCCTCGATCCGGCCACGATTCGCGCGATCAACGTGCAGGGCGCCACCGAGATTCACGGCGGATTGCCGGCCGGCCTGGTGCGGCTGCGCCGGATCGCGGTCGTTTCGGTCCTGATCGGCACCTATGACGGTGCCGCGCGCGGCCCCTTGCTCGCGACACTTTGCGCCGGGACCGATTGCGCGCACGGCGCGGCATCGCTGGATCGCGCGTCGGACGATGCGTATCTGCCGATCCATCTCGATCACGTGCTGGATATCCCGCCGGGAACAGCATTGCGCTACCGGTTTCGCCATCCTTCCGGCAGCGGCGTGGCGTTCTGGACCGGGCGAATCGCTGCGGACGGCAAATCGCCGCCGATCACCGCGCCGCGCCTCGGCTTTTCGACACCACTGCCCCAACCGGCGCCGCGCCTCGTCTATCGCGACCAGGTGATGCGGATCTATAGCCTCGCCGGGGTCAGCCCGTTTTATACAGCACAAGGCTGCACCCTGGCCGGCGCGGGCTGGAACCGCGTCACCGCCGATTGCCCGGCACCAACCCGACTGATTCGGCGCGAGGCGTGGTTCGGCGGCTGGCACGCGCGCATCGGCGGCAAACCCGTGCCGATCGCCCATGCCGGCCCCTTGTTCCAGTCGGTGATGCTGCCGGCCGGGCGCAGCCGCGTGGTGTTCTTCTATCGTCCGCGCCTCACCCGGCTCGCCTGCGCCCTGGCGCTCGCCGCCCTCGTCCTCGCCGCCGGATTGATGATCCGGGACCGCCGGATGCTTGGCGGAATGCCTGTGCCACGCCTATAAACCGGCATGTCGCATAACAGTTTCGGCCATTTGTTCCGCGTGACCACCTGGGGCGAGAGCCATGGGCCGGCGATCGGCTGCGTGGTCGACGGCGTGCCGCCGCGGATTGCGCTGTCCGAGGCGGATATCCAGCCGTTTCTCGACCGCCGCCGGCCCGGCCAGTCGCGCTTCACCACCCAGAGGCGCGAACCCGATACGATAAAAATCCTGTCCGGCGTGTTCGAGGGGATGACCACCGGCACGCCGATCGCGCTGACGATCGAGAATGTCGATCAGCGCTCGAAGGACTATGCCAATATCGCCGACCAGTTCCGCCCCGGCCACGCCGACATCGCCTATCTCTGGAAATACGGCATTCGCGATCCGCGCGGCGGCGGCCGCTCCTCGGCGCGGGAAACCGCGATGCGCGTCGCCGCCGGGGCGATCGCGCGGAAAATCCTCGGCGATGGCGTGACGATTCGCGGCGCCCTGGTGCAAATGGGGCCGCACCCGATCGATCGCGCCCGGTTCGACTGGGCCGAGGTCGAACGCAACGATTTCTTCTGCCCCGACCCGGTCGCGGCGGCGCATTGGGCCGATGAACTCGACAAGGTCAGGCGCGACGGATCGTCGCTCGGCGCGGTGGTGGAAATCGAAGCCGTTGGCGCGCCGCCGGGCCTCGGCGCGCCGGTCTATGCCAAGCTCGACGCCGATCTCGCCGGCGCAATGATGGGCATCAACGCGGTCAAGGGCGTCGAAATCGGCGACGGATTTGCCGCCGCCAGCCTGCGCGGCGAGCAGAACGCCGATGAAATGCGGATGAACCAGGACGGCACGGTGCGCTTCCTCGCCAATCACGCCGGCGGCGTTCTCGGCGGGATTTCGACCGGCCAGCCGATCGTCGTGCGCTTCGCGGTCAAGCCGACCAGTTCGATCCTCACCGAAGTCGCGAGCGTCGATGCGGTCGGCGCCGAGATCATGGTGCAGACCAAGGGGCGGCACGACCCCTGCGTCGGCATCCGCGCGGTGCCGGTCGGCGAGGCGATGATGGCCTGCGTGCTGGCCGATCATCTGCTTCGTCATCGCGCCCAATGCGGCGACCCCGCGCCGTCCGGGCGGCTGCCCGTCACGCCGAATTGCTCGCCGGAGCGCCCCGCGCCGTAGTATATACGGATCATGAATATGTCGGTGCCACAAGGCCCGGACGCCAGGACGATCCCGGCCTTTCTCTCCCTCGCGGGGGAGAAATGCTGGGCCGGGCGGATCGCGCTTCTGCACGCCAGGGTCGCCGGCAGCCCGCGCTACGGCAGGCTGCTCGCCCAGCGCCACGCCGCCGAGTTCGCACTGGAAAAAGCCCGGCGTGGCCTCGGTCTCTCCGCCGACGAGGCGCTGCTCGCCACCCGTGTCGCCAACCTCGCCGCGCTCGATGCCGGCCTCGTCGCTTCGGGCAAGGTGCGCTTTCGCGCCGCTTTGGCCACAGCGCTCGACGGCGATGCGACGATCATTCCGCTGCTGCATCTGCACCGTACCGCCATGCTGCACGAAGCGGCGGGATTTTCGGTGCGCTACGCCGGGTTCGAGGACGGCGCCCCGTTCGACCTGCTGATCGCCCGCGAGGGGGCGAGCGCGGAAATCGCCTGCGACACGTTCTCCGCCGAGGCGGGACGCTTCGTGCGCCGCGCCGCCTGGATGCGCCTGATCGACCGGATCGACCCCGATCTGCAGACCTGGCTCGCGGCGCATCCGGGCCGCTATCTGCTGAAAATGACCCTGCCCAACGGGTTGCGCGATAGCGGCGAGGATGGCGGCGCGGCCGCGCTCGCCGAGTTGCACCAGCGGATCAATGCGATGCTGTCGGCCTCGCGCCGCGCCGATTACGACGAGGCCGCGGTGCTGCGGCTCGACCCGTTGATGCTCACCGCCGCCCAGGCGGACGAGAACGGGCTGATGAGCGGCTTGCGCCAGGAATTCGGGCCGGAAGCGCAATTGGCGGTCACCGGCGGCGGCCGGGGCGTTCTCGTCCTCGCGGCACGCGCGGGCAGCGAGAACGAGGTCGCGACCGCGATGCGACGACGCCTCGCCGCCATCGCCCCGGCAAGGCTCACCGGAACCCGTCCCGGCATTCTCGCCATGTTCATCGAGGATACCGACCGGCTCGAATGGCGGCTGTTGCGCGAACACCTCACGCTCGAAGGCGAGGCGCGGCAGTTCCTGACCGACCCCGCGGCCCGTTCGGTCGTTGCGATCACCTGCGCGTCGCGGTTCGAGCTGTGCCGGGAAGCCGGCGCCGAAAGCGCTATGCGGTTCCGCAACCCCGCGCACCCCGCCGCCCGATCGGCCGCCTTGGCCCCTGCGGTGCTATCGACCGTCTGACCGCCAGCTACGTGCCCTGCCACACCACGATCGCGCCGTGGCGGGTTTCCGCCGGCAGACAGAGTGCCGTGATGGCGGGCGCAATATCGGCGGGTTGCGGCAGGCTTGTGGGGTCTTCGCCGGGATAGGCCGCGGCGCGCAGGGCGGTCGCCGCGCGCACCGGATCGAACAGATTGACCCGCAGCGCGGTTTTCTTCAGCTCGGCGGCCCAGGACAGCACGAGATTCTGCCGCGCCGCCATGCTTGCGCCGAAACTGCCCCAATAGGCGCGCGGCGATGCCGCGACCGCATGGGTCAGAACCACCGCCCGCCCGTTCGGTGCCGCGCGCAGCATCGGCTCGGTGGTGCGGATCAGCCGCCAGGTCGCGGTCGCGTTGATGCCGAAGGCCGGCTCCCACTGATCCTCCATGATGTGGCTCGCCGGGGTCAGCGCGCCCAGCGCGGAGGCCGCGTGAACCAGGATATCCAGCCGGCCGAACCGCTCGTACAGGCTGGGGCCGATCGCGTCGGTCACGTCCCCCTTGGTGAGGTCGGCGGGCAGCAGCGTGGCATCGCCACCCGCCGCGCGGATGATGTCGTCGGTCGCGGCGAGGCCGGCATCGTCGCGCGCCGCGATCACCACATGCGCGCCCAGCCGCGCGAGTTCGATCGCGGTCGCCGCCCCGAGACCGCGGCTCGCCCCGGTCACCAGGGCCACGCTGTCCTTCAGCGGCAGATCGGTCATCGGGGTTTGTTCCGGCCGATGAAGGCGCCGATGCCCTGCCGCGCCGAGGGTTCGGCCAGGTTGCACGCCATCGCCTCGCTCGCCGTCGCGTAAGCCGCTTCCACGCCCTGCTCGGTCTGGCGGTAGAACTGCGCCTTGCCGATCGCCAGCGCCGCGCACGGCTTGGCGAGAATATTCGTCACGAGATGCTCGACCGCATCGTCAAGTTCGCCGTCCGGCACCGCGCGGTTGATCAGGAACCGCCGCTCCGCCTCGCGCGCGCCGATCATCCCGCCGGTGAACAGCATCTCGAGCACCGCCTTGCGTGGCACGTTGCGCGCGAGTGCGACACTCGGCGTCGCGCAGAACAGGCCGAGATTGACGCCGGAGACCGCGAAGCGCGCGCTTTCCGCCGCGATCGCAAGGTCGCAGGTCGCGACCAGTTGGCAGCCGGCCGCCGTCGCGATGCCGTGGACCCGCGCGATCACCGGCACCGGCAGGTGCTGCAGCGACAGCATGACCCGGCTGCATTTGGCGAACAGCGCGCGCTGTGCCGCCGGATCGGGCAGCGCCATCATCTCGCGCAGGTCGTGCCCGGCGCAGAAGGCCCGCCCGGCGCCCTCGATAATCACCAGCCGCGCCGCTTCGTCCGCGCCGATCGCGCCGATCGTATCCTGCAGCGCATCGAGCAGCGCCTCCGACAGGGCGTTGAGCGCATCCGGCCGGTTGAGCGTGAGCCGCACCGCGCCGCGCGCATCGCGCGTAAGGAGCAGCGGCGGCGTTTCGGTCATCGCATCCATGGAGGGGATTATGCCGGATGACGCGCTGTAGCGCCATCCTCTCCTTCCGGTGCGATATGCAGTTCGACGCCGAGGCTCGCGATCAGGGCCGCGATCGGCGCCGGCGGCGGCAGATCGGTATAGAGTGCCGCGATCTGCGCGAGATTGCCCACCCGCATCAGCGCGGGCCGGCCAAATTTCGAATGGTCGGTGACCAGAAGCACCCGCCGCGCGTTGCGGATGATCGCTTGCGAACAGATCACCTCGTCCATGTCGTAATCGTACAGCCCGCCATCGGCGTCGATCCCGGAGATGCCGATAATGCCGAGATCGGCGCGGAACTGGTCAAGCATGTCGCGCGTCGCCTGTCCGGTGATGCCGCCGTCGCGGTTGCGCACCGTCCCGCCGGTCACCACGATGCGGAAATCGGGATTCTCGCTCATGATCCGCGCGACGTTCAAATTATTGGTGATGATCCTCAGATGCGTGTGATCGAGCAGGGCGCGCGCGACCTGCTCGGTAGTCGAGCCGATATTGATGAACAGCGAGGCGTGGTCCGGCACGTCGCACGCCGCCATGGCGGCGATCCGCTGCTTGGCGGCGAGATGCACCACCTTGCGGCGCTCGTACTCCATGTTCTCGATGCTGGACGGCAGGCCGGCGCCGCCGCGATACCGGCTGATCTTGCCTTCGGCGGCGAGCGCGTTGAGGTCGCGCCGGATGGTCTGCACCGTCACGTCGAAATGCTGCGCGAGCGAATCGATGGTCTGAAACCCGCGCGAACCGACCAGGGCGACGATCTCGGTGAGTCTTGTGGCATTGGCGGAACGATCGGACAGATGACTTCTCCCTTGCACGGCGCGCAGCGGTGACTCCGCCGCGAAATTTGCATGACAATGGCGCGCGTCCGACGCGGATGCAAACCCAAACCGGCACGAATTCGCTGAATTCATCATGCTGCATATGCGAAATAGAGCTTTTTCTGGTGATTTAATTTTCGCTTGCGAACATCACGGCTCCGTGTTAGATTGCCAGCAACGATAATCGGGGGAAATCGCCATGCGGCATTCTTATCATATTGCAAAATTTGAATATCTTTACGCGGCTTCGGGCAAACGATGCGGCGCGAGATTTTCCGAACCCGGCTTTATTCGCATTCGAACGAAACGCCGCGCACGAGTGCGCCGATCGATCTCCTGATCGTCGACGGTGCTGGGGGCGCCGGACTGAGATGCTTGGCGCAGCGTTATGGCAAAGGAAGGGGATGTTGCATGGCTTTCGATATCCTTGAGTCCGCGGAACTCCGGTCGTTTCATCGCAGGATCACGATTCTCTCGGCAGCCGGGGTATTCCTGGATGGCTTTGATCTCACCGTTATCGCGGTCGCGCTTCCATTTCTCATCAGACAATGGTCGATACCGCCAGATTTAATTGGCGTGGTCGCCGCCTCCGCGATCTTCGGGATGCTTGTTGGCTCGCTCATCTTCGGCCATCTGACCGACCGGCTCGGCCGCAAGGCCATGTATATGTTCGATCTGGTTTTCTTTGTCGTATTTGCCGCTTTGACGGCTCTATCGCAGAACATTTGGGAATTGCTGATCTTCCGCTTTCTGCTTGGCATCGGCATCGGGGCGGATTACCCGATCTCCACGACCCTCCTGGCCGAGTTCGTGCCGGCGAAAACCCGCGGCATGTTCGTGGCATTGCTGGGAGCGACATGGTTTTTCGGCGCGATGTGCGCCTATATCGCAGGCTACCTGCTGCTGCCATTAGGCCCAGATGCCTGGCGCTGGATGTTGGGCATTGGCGCGATCATTGCTCTCATTGTGATCTTTTTCCGCGCGACAATCCCAGAATCGCCGCGCTGGTTCGCGTCCCGTGGGCGCATTGACGAGGCGAACGCGGTTCTGCGCCATCTGGGTGCCGCCCAGGTTTCCGTGCCGAATATCTCGAGTCACGGCTGGATCGAGATGTTTTACAAGCCTGTGCTCCGCATGACGGTTTTCGTCTCGGGGTTCTGGTTCTGTTATGATGTGGCTTTTTATGGGATCGCCATTTATACGCCCACAATTCTAAAGGCGTTCAGCCTTGGATCGAGCGGTGCGGCCTATCTAGGTTCAGCCATCGTTTCACTGCTGGGTCTCGTTGGTGCAATGATCGGCGTTGCATTGGTCGATCGCTGGGGGCGCCGGCCGCTGATCATTTTCGCTTTTGCCGGCCTGACGCTCCTGGTCGTCGTGCTGGCCTTGGTACCTAAGCCGGTACTGGCAGTTTTAGTCGTGCTGTTCGGTTTGGCAACCCTGTTCGCTAATATGGGACCGGGCGTGTTGGATTTCGTCTATGCAACGGAAGTCTTCCCAACCGGGTTGCGCGCAAGCGCTGCGGGATTTGCCACTTCCGTCAGCCGGGTCGGGGCGATTCTCTCCATTCTGGTATTTCCAGGTCTGGTGCACTCCTGGGGACTGCAGAAAGCGCTGTGGCTGTTCGTTGCCGCGTCATTCGCGGGGCTCGTGATATGCCTGTTGTTAGCGCCGGAAACCAAGAGGCAAAATCTGGACGACCTTAGCGAAATCCAACAACCAGCTCGAGAATCTCTGATAAATCCTCATGCCTGAATCGATGTTGCCGCAGATTTTTCCGCAGATTCGTCTTTTTGGATGAGATAATGCTCATTGCTCAGTTGACCGACCTTCATGTCTGTTCCGCCGGACGCCCAGCCGCCAGGGTCGTGGAAACCAACATGCTGACCGAACGCGCATTGCGCGCGGTGGCGGGACTGCGCCCGGCACCCGATTTTGTAGTGATATCCGGGGATCTTACGGAGAACGGGTTGATTGATGAATACAAAAACCTCGCCGCATTGCTGGAACGCTATCTGACCATGCCGATATTCGTCGTGCCCGGCAATCACGACCGTCGTTCCAATTTACGCCAGATCCTGCCACATCTTCCCGGCGTAAGCAGCGATTCTCGATTCATCCAGTATGTCGTGGAAGAGTTTCCCGTTCGGCTGATCATGCTTGATACCGTTGTTCCAGGGCACGCCCATGGCGAACTGGGCCCGGAGCGTCTTGATTTTCTTGATCGATCTCTCACGGCCGCACCGCATCGCCCCAGCCTGGTCGTGATGCATCATCCGCCATTTCGCTGCGGAGTTGCCAGCATGGATTCGATCCATCTTCGTGACAGCGCCGCCTTTACCTCGGTCATCGCGCGTCATCAGCAGGTGGACCGGATTCTGTCCGGCCATCATCATCGCATGATCATCGGCAGGGTCGCACAGGCGATCGCCATGGTCGCACCCTCCATCGCCCATCAATGGATACTTGATTTCGATGCTGCAGCACCCGCGGCGCTGGTCATGGAGCCTCCCGCCTTCATGCTGCACCGCTGGGCGCGCGAAGAAGGCATGTCTTCGCATGCCGTCTATGTCGAATCCTATCCCGGCCCATTTCCTGGACTTACCGACCCTGAATATCCGGGACATGGAGGAGCAGTCTCATGAGCGCCGATCTCCTGATTGTCGGCGGCGGCATCAACGGCACCGGTATTGCGCGTGATGCCGCGGGGCGGGGCCTGTCCGTCCTTCTCGTTGAACAGGACGATCTCGCTTCACATACTTCCTCGGCAAGTACCAAGCTTATTCACGGCGGGCTGCGCTATCTCGAATATTACGAATTCCGCCTGGTGCGCGAGGCGCTGATGGAGCGCGAGCGGCTGCTCGGCATCGCGCCGCACATCATCTGGCCGCTCGAATTCGTGCTGCCCCATTCGGCGGATCAGCGCCCGGCCTGGATGATTCGCACCGGCCTGTTTCTCTACGATCATCTCGCGAAGCGCGAGCGCCTGGCCGCGTCGCGCGCCGTGGGCTTTCCGCCGCATTTGGCCGCCACAATCCTGCAACCCGCCTATCGGCGCGGCTTCACTTATTCCGATTGCTGGGTCGAGGACAGCCGACTCGTCGTGCTGAACGCGATGGATGCCGCCGAACGCGGTGCGGATATCCGCACCCGGACGCGACTGGTCTCGGCCCGCCCCGAAGGGACGTTCTGGCGCGCCGAGATCGAGGATCGCGCCACCTTCGCACGCGAAACCGTCATGGCGCGCGCGCTGGTCAACGCCGCCGGCCCCTGGGTGGGCGAGGTGCTTAGCGAAAAACTCGGCCGCAACACCCACAAGACCGTACGGATGGTCAAAGGCAGCCACATCATCGTCCGCAAGCGCTATGAGGGCGATTTCGCATTCATCCTGCAGAACCCGGACAAGCGCATCGTCTTCGCGGTGCCCTACGAGCACGATTTTACTCTCATCGGCACCACCGACATTCCCTATGAGGGCGATCCGTCTCAGGTCGTTATTTCCGCTGACGAGACGCGCTATCTGTGCGACAGCGTGTCGCGTTATTTTCGCGCGCCAGTCACCCCGGCGGATGTCGTGCGCAGCTATTCCGGCGTTCGCCCGCTCTATGACGATCACGCCAAGAACGCCTCGGCGGTGACGCGCGACTACGTGCTCGATGTCGAGGGCGGCGACGACAAACCCGCCCTCCTCTCGGTGTTCGGCGGCAAGATCACCACCTATCGCCGGCTGTCCGAGCACGCCTTGGAAAAACTGCTGCCGGCCATGGGGCGTGCGATCGGCACACCCTGGACGGCGGGATCGCCCTTGCCCGGCGGCGACATGGAGAATGCGGATTTCAGCACCTATCTGCATCAACTGACTTCGCGTTATTCTTTCCTGCCACCTCGCCTCGCCCATCGCCTCGCCCGCGCCTACGGCACCCGCGCCGAACGAATCCTTGGTGATGCAGCCAGCCTCGCCGATCTCGGCACCGATCTCGGCGGCGGCCTGACCGAAGCGGAAGTGAATTATCTCGTGGCCCACGAATGGGCGCGCGAAACCGACGATATTCTATGGCGGCGCTCGAAACTCGTGCTGCACGTGCCAGACGGCACCCAAGCGAGGCTCGCCGCCTATCTCGCGTCTCTGCGAACGGCCGGGCCGGTTGAAGGAGGTGGCCGCGCGCATTGCTGACCAGTCATCGGTTTTCAAATCAATATCGAGGGAGCACAAAATGTCACGTTATGTCGGTGCCATCGACCAGGGCACCACCAGTTCACGCTTCATTGTGTTCGACAAACACGGCAACATCGTGTCGGTCGCACAGAAGGAACATAAGCAAATCTATCCCAAACCCGGCTGGGTCGAACACGATCCGCTGGAAATTCTCGCCAATACCAGCGAGGTGATCGGCGCCGCCCTCGCGCGCGCCAATCTGACCGCGAGCGATCTTGCCGCCGTCGGCATCACCAACCAGCGTGAAACCACCGTGCTGTGGGACAAAGCGACCGGCAAACCGCTGTGCAACGCGCTGGTCTGGATGGATACCCGCACCGACCAGCTGGTGCAGCGGTTTACCAAGGATGGCGGGCAGGACAGGTTCCGCGCCAAGACCGGCCTGCCGCTGGCGACCTATTTCTCCGGGCTGAAGCTGCTGTGGATTCTGGAAAACGTCGAGGGTGCGCGCAAAAAGGCCGAAGCGGGCGAAGCGCTGTTCGGCACGATCGATGCGTGGCTCACCTGGAACCTCACCGGCGGCGCTAACGGTGGCAAGCATGTCACCGACGTTACCAACGCCAGCCGCACTATGCTGATCGACCTCGCCACCTGCGACTGGGACGACGGAATGCTGAAACATTTCAATATCCCACGCGCCTGTCTGCCGAAAATCGTCGCGTCCTCGGCGGTATATGGCGAAATGGAAACCGCACCGCTGCGCGGCACCAAGCTCGCCGGCATGTTGGGCGACCAGCAGGCGGCGTTAGTGGGCCAGACCTGTTTTGCTCCGGGCGAGGCTAAAAATACCTATGGCACAGGGTCTTTTCTCCTGATGAACACCGGCACCGATCCGGTGCAGTCGAAAGCCGGGCTGCTCACCACCCTCGCCTATCAATTCGGCGACGAGAAACCGCGTTACGCGCTGGAAGGCGCGATCGCGATCACCGGCGCGCTGGTGCAGTGGCTGCGCGACAACCTGAAACTCTTCGATGTCGCGCCGCAGATCGAGCCGCTGGCGCGCAGCGTCGAGGATAATGGCGATGTCTATATCGTGCCCGCCTTCTCCGGCCTTTATGCGCCGTATTGGAAGGACGATGCGCGCGGCGTGATCGCCGGGCTGACGCGCTATGCCACCCGCGCCCATCTCGCCCGCGCCGCGCTCGAATCCACCGCCTATCAGGTACGCGACGTGGTCGAGGCGATGGAGGCCGACAGCGGCATCAAGCTTGCCGCGCTGAAAACCGATGGCGGCATGGTCGCCAACGAACTGCTCATGCAGTTCCAGGCGGATATTCTGGCAGCACCCGTGGTACGACCGAAAATGACCGAAACCACCGCGCTCGGGGCGGCCTACGCGGCGGGTCTCGCGGTCGGCTACTGGCAAAATGTCGAGGACCTGCGCGCGAACTGGGGCGTCGACAAGACCTGGGAGCCGAAAATGGCCGAGGATGTCCGCGCCCGTCACTACAAATCCTGGAAGAAGGCCGTGCAGCGGTCCTTCGCCTGGGTCGAATGAACAAGATCATCTGGAGGAGATCAGAATGTCTAACGTAACGGAATACGCGGCGGAGGTGGGACCTTCCGGCGTACCCAAGCCGAAACTCGGCGTCAAACAGGGCTGGCGCGCCCAGTCGCTCTGGGCGGAACTGCTCGCGGAATTTCTCGGCTGCCTGGTGCTGATCGCTTTCGGCGACGGCGTCGTTGCGGTCGCGGTCGCCGGGCTTACCGAATCCGGCCGCACCCTGGTGATCTTCCAGGGCGCCGGCGGCTGGCTGCTGATTACCTGGGGCTGGGCGATGGCGGTGACGATGGGCGTCTATGTCGCCGGCGGCGTCACCGGCGCGCATATCAACCCCGCCGTCAGCCTCGCTTTCGCGGTGAAGGGCGATTTTCCATGGCGCAAGGTGGTACCCTACTGGATCGCGCAGATCGCCGGCTGCTTCTCCGGCGCCGCCATCGTGTTTCTCGACTATTTCAGGGCGATGAACGCGTGGAACGTCGCGCATCACGTCGCGGACCGGACGGCTGCCGGCGGGCTGACGACCTTCAGCATCTTCGCGACCTTCCCGGCCGCCTATCTCGGCGGCCACATGGAGCTCGCCCTCATCGACCAGATCATCGGCACGTTCTTCCTCCTGCTGTTCGTGCTTGCGATCGTCGACAACGTCAATCTAGCGCCGCAATCGAACATGGGACCATTCATCATCGGTCTCGCGGTCGCGGCGATCGGCATGTCCTTCGGCGTGGATGCTGGCTATGCGATCAACCCGGCGCGCGATTTCGGGCCGCGCCTGTTCGCCTGGGTCGCCGGATGGGGCCCGAACGCGTTTCCCGGACCGCACGGCTATTGGTGGGTACCGATCGTCGGGCCGCTGATCGGCGGCGTTCTCGCGGTGTTCGTCTATAAATGGTTCATCGGCCTGACCCTGACCGAACGGGCCGAACTCCTGAAAGAGCAGCAGCCGAAGCCGCCGGCGCAGGGAATCGGCTACAGCCTGGAAAAACTCCAGGCCGCCCTTGACGAGGTGAAGCAGCAGCACAGCCCGACCGCTTGAAAAAACCAGCAAGGCCGGCGACCATCGCCGGCCTTGCTACCTTTGGGAGGGACTCATGAAAAAACTCATCAACGCGCCCGAACACGTCGTCGCCGAGGCGCTGGAGGGCATGGCGTTTGCCCATGCCGATCTGATCCGGGTGAATCGCGACCCGGATTTCATCGCCCGCGCCGATGCACCGGTGCGCGGCAAAGTGGCACTCGTCTCCGGCGGTGGCTCCGGCCATGAACCGATGCATGGCGGTTTCGTCGGGCGCGGCATGCTCGACGCCGCCTGTCCGGGTGCGGTGTTCACCAGCCCGACGCCCGACCAGATGCTGGAAGCCACCAAGGCGGTCGATGGCGGTGTCGGGGTTCTGCACATCGTCAAGAACTACACCGGCGACGTGCTGAATTTCGAAATGGCCGCCGATCTCGCCAGGGAGGAGGGCATCGACGTGCATGCCGTCGTCATCGACGACGATGTCGCGGTCAAGGATTCACTCTACACCGCCGGTCGGCGCGGCGTCGGCGCGACCGTACTCGCGGAAAAAATCTGCGGCGGGATGGCCGAAGCGGGCGCGCCAGTCGATCATGTCGTCGATCTCTGCCGCGCGGTGAATGGTGCGGCGCGCTCCATGGGTCTGGCACTGACGCCCTGCACCGTGCCCCATGCCGGCAAGCCGAGCTTCGATCTCGCCGAAGGCGAAATGGAATTCGGCATCGGCATCCATGGCGAGCCGGGACGCAGGCGGATGAAGCTCGAACCCGCCGACCGCATCGCGGAGATGCTGATGGAACCGATCCTGGAGGATCTGCCGTTCAGGCGCGGCGATGACATACTGTTATTCGTCAACGGCATGGGCGGAACCCCGCTGATCGAACTCTATGTCGTCTATCGCGCCGCCGAGGCGATCGCAGCGAAGCACGGGCTCGCCGTCTCGTGCCGCCTGGTCGGCTCCTACATGACCAGCCTCGACATGGCGGGGGTTTCGATCACCGCGCTCCGGCTCGACGACACCATGCGCAAGGGGTGGGATGCGCCGGTCATCACCCCAGCTTTGCGTTGGGGCGGCTGATGGCGCACGACGCAACCGCGCTCGCCCTCTGGCTGCGCCACGCGAACGCCATGTTCGCAAACGAACAGGCGGCGCTGAACGCGCTCGATGCGGCGATCGGCGATGGCGATCACGGCGCCAATCTCGCGCGCGGTTTCGCCAAGGTGGTGACGAAGCTCGACGAAGCGACGCAAGCGACCCCCGCCGCGCTGTTCAAGCTCGCCGGCATGACGCTGATCGGCACGGTGGGCGGCGCCTCCGGCCCGCTCTACGGGACGTTCTTCCTGGAAGCGGCGAAGGCGGCGGGCGATGCCGCGACCCTCGACGATGCCGCCCTCGCCGCCTGCCTGCGCGCCGGCCTCGCCGGGGTGCGGGCGCGCGGCAAGGCCGAGCCGGGCGACAAGACCATGGTGGATGCGCTGATCCCCGCCATCGCCGTGCTGGACGGCGGTGGATCGCTCGCCAAGGCCGCCGAGGCCGCGCGCGACGGCGCCGAAGCGACCAAGCCGATCGTCGCGCGCAAGGGACGGGCGAGCTATCTTGGCGAGCGCGCCATCGGCCATGTCGATCCGGGGGCGACCTCGTCGGCCATGCTGCTCGCCTGCCTAGCCGAGGCGTCTTGAACCCCGATGTCAGCTAAAGTCGCGCTGGTTCTCGTTTCGCATAGCCGGGTGCTGGCCGAAGCGGTCGCGACACTGATCCGGCCGATGACCGGGCCTGACCTGAAGATCGCCTGCGCCGCCGGCGCGGGCGATGATGGTGCCGAACTCGGCACCGACGCCACCGCGATCCTGGCGGCGATCGAAGACCTGGACAGCCCGGCCGGCACGCTCGTGCTGATGGATATCGGCAGCGCGCTGCTGAGCGCCGAAACCGCGCTCGATCTGCTGGATGCGGTGATCCGTTCGCGGGTTTCGCTCTGCGCCGCACCATTCGTCGAAGGCGCGATCGCCGCCGGGGTTGCCGCTGCCGGCGGGGCGCAGCTCGATACCGTGCGGGCGGAAGCCGAAGCGGCACTGGAGTCGAAGCGCGCGCAACTCGGTCTCGATTCGGCGCAAACAACGCCGCAGCCCGCTAACAACGTCGATTCAGTGACGCGCGAGGTGCGCATCGCCGACCCCGCCGGGCTGCACCTGCGCCCCGCCGCCGCAATCGCGCGGCTCGCCCAGGCGCAGGCAGCAAATGTCACGCTCGCCCCGGCGGACGGATCGCGCGTCCCGGCGCCGGCGACCAGCCTGACGGCCCTGCTCGGTCTCGGCGCGCGGGGCAACGCAACGCTGCGCCTCTCCGCGAGCGGCGCGGGTGCCGAAGCGGCCCTCGATGTGATCGAAGCGGTGCTGACCGCGCCAACACAAGAGCCCGAACCGCCGGAGCCGGTTGCGGCAACCGGCCCGCGCCCGGCATCGCCCGGCATCGCGATCGGTCCGATGCGCACTCTACGCACCACCATGCCGCCTATCGCGCGCAGCCTCGCCAAGGATCGCGACGCGGCCAAACGCGCTCTCGATGCGGCGCTCGGCACGGCGAAGCGTCAGGGCGGCGCCGGCCATGCAATTCTGGACGCCCAACGCGCGCTGCTCGACGATCCAGCCCTCCGCGCCCATGCCATCGCCCTGACCGACCGGGACGGTCTCGACGCCGCACCCGCCTGGGCGGAGGCGATCGAGGCCGCAGCCTCAACAATCGCCGCGCTCGACAATCCCATCCTGCGCGCCCGCGCGGCCGATCTGCGCGATGCCGGCGCCCTGGTGCTGCGCGCGCTCGGCGTGACCCACGCCGCCGCGCTGCCTGACGGGCCGCCCGCGATCCTGATCGCCGACGATCTGCTCCCCTCCCTCGCCGTCACTCTCGATCGCGACCGCGTGCCCGGCGTGATCGACCGTGCCGGTGGAACTGCGTCGCACGCCGCCATTCTGCTCCGTGCCGCCGGAATTCCCTATCTGGTCGGCGCCGGGGCAACCGAGCTGAAGGAGAGCGCGATCGTGGCATTCGATGGCGCAACCGGTGAATTCTGGCTCGATCCTGACGCAGCGACGTTGGCGATGCTGCGCGCGCGGGAAGCGCAGGCGGCGCGGGATGAAGCCGCGTCGCGATCGAACCCGGTGCGCCTCGCCGACGGCAGCGACATCACCCTCTGGGCCAATGTCGCGAGCCGCGCCGAAGCCGAGGCGGCCGATCGGGCGAATGCCGCCGGCATCGGACTGCTGCGCACCGAATTCCTGTTCCTCGACCGGGTCTTGCCACCCTCGGAGGACGAACAATGCGCGATGCTGCGCGCGATCATGGCGCCGATGCGCGGCCGGCCGATCGTGCTGCGCACGCTCGATGCCGGGGCGGACAAACCTATGCCGTTCCTGCCACTCGCACCGGAGCAGAACCCCGCGCTCGGTGTGCGCGGTCTGCGCGCGCTGCTGGACAACGATGCGATTTTCGAAACCCAGCTCCGCGCCATGCTGCGGGCGGGTGTGGATCACGATGCGCGCATCATGCTGCCGATGGTCACCAATCCAAGCGAGGTGACCGCGGCGCGCGCCATCCTGAATCACGCCCACGAGGCGCTCGCCGGAGCGAAAACCGATCACGCCTGGCCGGTTCGCCTCGGCATCATGATCGAAGTGCCGGCGGCGGCGCTCGTCATCGCGGATTTCGCCGACATCATCGATTTCGTCTCGATCGGCACCAACGATCTCACCCAATACACGCTCGCCGCCGACCGCAACGTCCCGGCCCTCGCCGGGCTGGGCGGCACGGCGCATCCTTCGGTGCTCGCCTTGTGCCGCAAGGTCGCCGCCGAGGCGCGCGTGCCGGTATCGGTCTGCGGCGAGGCGGCGGGCGATCCCGAGATCGCACCGCTGCTCGCCTCCTGCGGTATCCGGAATCTGTCGATGGCGCCGCGATCCTTCGCCGCGATCCGAAAGATATTCGACTAGGACCGGGCTGGACCGATTACTTCTTGCCGCGCGCCGCCTGGGCCGCCGGCTTGGTGCCGAGCCCGATCTTCTTGGCGAGGTTGGAGCGCTGCTTCGCATAGTTGGGCGCGACCATCGGGTAGTCAGACGCCAACTGCCAGCGCTCGCGATATTGCTCCGGCGTCAGATTATAGGCCGACTTCAAATGCCGGCGCAGCATTTTCAGCTTTTTGCCGTCTTCCAGGCAAATGATATAGTCGGCGAACACCGACTTCTTCGGGTTGACCGCAGGCTCCGGCAGCGGCGGGGGCGCCGGCTTCTGCGTTTCGCTTCCGCTCAGGCTGCGATAGACCTCGCGGATCAAGTTCGGCAGCATTTCGGGAGTCACTGAGTTGTGCGACACATGAGCCGAGATGATCTCCGCGGTCAGTTGCAGGAGATGTTCATTGGTCTGGGAATCCGACATGACTAGTCCTTCAGAAATCTTCTTGCGCACCATGTGGCGCCACGCTCAATAGAATGATTCTTGGGGCAAACGCAAGAAATGACCGACAAAAATTCCATCGATCAACGAAATCGGCCGAACGATGACTACCGAACCAGTGAGGTTGATTGGAAAAACCCTAATGAATAACACGAATATCGTTGAATTTCCGCCGCATGACCGGGCGATCGACATTACTGGTGAAACCTGCCCGATGACTTTCGTGCGCACCCGGCTCGCGCTCGATTCGCTGCCGCCGGGCGCGGTTCTGCTGGTCCGGCTCAAGGGCGCGGACCCACGCGCCAATGTGCCGCGCGCCACCGCCGATCAGGGCCACGATCTACTCGACATGTTCGACCTGCCGGACGGCAGCGCCGTCCTGGTCATTCGCAAGGCTTCCGCCTGAGCAGCAGAGCATCCTGACCGGCGCCGTAATAATCCCGCCGCCGCCCGGCCTCGGCAAACCCCGCGCGCGCATAGAGCGCACGCGCAGCCGCGTTATCCGCCGCGACTTCGAGAAACACCGCCGAAGCGCCGCGCCGCCCGGCCTCATGCAGTGCCGCACCGAGCAATTGCCAACCAAGGCCGCGCCGCCGCACCGCCGGAATGACGCCGATGGTCAGGATTTCCGCTTCGTCCGCCACCGTGCGCGCGATCACGCAGCCGCCCGCCTCGTCGATGAATCCGAACACGCCTGGGCTCGCGAACAGGGTCGCGATGCTCGCTTCGGACCAGGCCTCCGGGCCGAAAGCCGCTGCGTGAAGCAGGCCAATGGCCTGAGCGTGCGGCGCCGCAGCCGGGATCATTGCGGCGGTGGCCGCAGACCCGCTTCGGGTAGCTTCGCTTCCGGCGGATCGACATAGAGCGGCGCCGCCGGGCGTGGCGCATCCCCGCCTGCCACAAGGTGCCGCAGCGCCGAAGCGATCGCAGCACCCGAGCAGAATCGCGCATCGGTCAGCATCACGTCATGGCCGCGCGCGGCGAGCATCGCGGCGGTCTCGCCGGCCCGATCGCCGGCAAGGGCGACCGGCCCGTCGGGGACAGGAATATCGGCATCGTCGAACGCCGCGGCGCGCCCGTCCCGCACCAGGAACAGCCGGCCGCGCCGTGCCGCGATCGCGATCCAGAGCGGACGATGCAGGGTGGGAAACGCGGCGCCGAACGCCTCGCTCATCGAAATGCCGTGAACCGGAACGCCGGCGGCAACGCCAAGCCCTTGCGCCAGCGCGATCGCGGCGCGCAACCCGGTGAAGCTGCCCGGCCCCACCGTCACCGCAATCGCATCGAGCGCCGAGGCCGCGATCCCGGCTTCAGCGAGGCAGTCGTCGACCCAGACCGCGAGCGTATCGGCGAGTCCGGTCTTCAGCACTCCGGCGCGCAGCGCGCGCACGTGATCGCCCTCCATCAAGGTCACGCTGGCGCGGCGCTGTGCCGCGTCGATCGCCAGGATGCGTCCGGGCGGCTTTTCGCTCACGCCAGTACGCAGGCCTCGTCGAAATCGAGGCGCGGTGAGCGGGGAAACAGATTGGCATCGGTGCCATGGCCGAGATTGACCAGGAAATTGGACTTCCAGCCCTGTTCGGCGAGAAAGGACTGATCGACCTTCGCCTTGTCGAATCCGGACATCGGCCCGCAATCGAGCCCGAGGCCGCGCGCGGCGATGATCAGATAGGCGCCCTGCAACGTGCCATTGCGGAACGCGGTTTCGTCGGCGAGATCAGGATTGCCGGCAAACCACGCCCGCGCATCGGCATGGGGAAACAATTTCGGCAGGTGTTCATAGAAAATCGGATCATAGGCGACGATCACGGTGACCGGTGCCGCCATCGTCTTGTCGACATTGCCGGGATTCAACGCGGGTTTCAGCTTCTCCTTCGCCTCGCGGGTGCGGATGAAGACGAAGCGCGCCGGCGAGCAATTGGCCGAGGTCGGGCCGAATTTCAGGATATCGTACAGAGCGTGCAGCGTCTCGTCGGCAACCGGCGTGTCGGTCCAGCCGTTCCGGGTGCGAGCAGTGCGGAACAGCACATCGAGCGCGCCATCGTCGAGCGTCATGCGAAATCTCCGAAAAAATTAACTGGAAATGATCAGGCGGCGACCTGCTCGACCGCCTTCACCTCGGGTACGTAGTGCTTCAGCAGGTTCTCGATGCCCATTTTCAGGGTCGCGGTCGAGGATGGGCAGCCCGAGCAGGCACCCTGCATGTGCAGCCGCACCACGCCGTCGCGATAGCCGCGGAAAATGATGTCGCCGCCATCGCCCGCCACCGCCGGACGCACCCGCGCATCGAGCAGATCCTTGATCTGCTCGGCGATCTCGCGATCCGCCGGATCGACATCCTCCGCCGCCGCAACCGCCTCGCTCGCCATGACCGGGCGGCCGGAGAGGAAATGCTCCATGATCGCGCCGAGCACCTGCGGCTTCAGCGCCGGCCAGAGGATGCCGTCATCTTTGGTCACCGAGACGAAATCGGTGCCGAGAAACACCCGCGTCACCCCGGCAAGCTCGAACAGGGCGCTCGCGAGCGGGCTGATCGACGCCGCTTCGGCATCGCTGAAATCGGCCGATCCCTCGGCGAGGACGGTCCGGCCGGGCAGGAATTTGAGTGTCGCCGGATTGGGGGTGACGTCGGTTTCGATGAACATGGCAGGGCTCCCGTTTCATACCGGACCAATGCGGTCCTCTCGCTACAACATCGGCGCCGGCAACGCAAAGGGCAAGGGGACTCGGCGTGGGTCAGTTTGAATTTCGGTGCCCCAGTCCAAAGTGGGGCGCTCGTATGAACCGCGCCGGGTTTGCCAGAGGCAATCTGAGTCAGGCCACCATAGCCAGCTCTTCCACCAGCGTCGGTTCTAGCGCTGCGAAAGCAGATTGGATCATGCCAAGGTTTGCTCTTGTGCAGCCCGGAATACGCTCGCGGAGTGGCCGGCGTGATGAAGAACGCCCTGGATTGGCTGGTCAGCAGCCTGGAATTCCCCGGAAAGCCCGTTGCTGTCATCAACGCGTCACAGCGGGCTACCTGTGCCGATGCCCATCTTAAGCTGACATTAGCAACAATGTCGGCGCGACTGGTTGAAGCCGCTTCGATTACGCTTCCCTTGCTTGGCCGGAACCTTGATGCGGATGGTATCGTGTCCGATGACGCATTATCGGCGCAACTTCGCACGGCCCCCGATTGTCTTGCGTGCACAATTGCGGAGAATGGCTAAGCAGGTTTTCCGTCATCGCTTTAATTCAAACCGAGACACAAGCACGGATTCCTGAACCGGGGATTCCCTGGCACGGCAAGTTACGCAAACTGCTTGCATAATGAGGCCGCAATCGCTATCTCCCGGCCCATGGCCCGACCCTCCCGCACCCAGGCAGCCCTCCTCGCCGTGATGAACCGGCCGGACCGCCATGCCTGGACCCTGGACGAACTCGGCGCCGGACTCGCGGCGGAGGGCGTAACTGCCGATTTTTCCACCCTGTTCCGCGCGGTGGAGCGGCTGGTCGCCGAAGGGCGGCTGCGCAAGGTGCGGCTCGAGGATGCTCCGGCGCGCTACGAGCATAGCGGGGCGCATCACGACCATCTGCACTGCACGGAATGCAACGCGCTGGTGCCGGTGCCCTGCCTGGCCCGGCAGATCGACGTCGCCGCCCTGGAGCGCGCGACCGGCTTTTCAATCGCCACCCACGACATCGTGCTCGACGGCATCTGCCCATCCTGCCGCGCGCAGCCGACCATTTTCGAAAGTGCATCATGATCGATTTGTGGAACCCGGCCCATGTGTCGCTCGGGATCGACCTGCTCACCGCGCTTCTGCTCGGCATGGTCCACGGCGTGACGCCGGACGAGCACACCTGGCCGATCACCTTTTCCTATGCGGTCGGCTCCTATTCGACTTGGCGCGGGTTGCGGGCGGGGCTGATCTTCTCGCTCGCCTTCACCCTCCAGCGCGCGATCGCCAGCGAACTCGCCTATCTCGGCCTGTCGCGCCTGCTCACCTTCGCCGCAGTGGATTTCTACGTCTATGTCGTGGTCGGCGCGGTGATGGTCTGGGCCGGGCTGGCAATCGCACAAGGCCGCATGGCGCCGCATCTGCATCTTCGCCCCTCCCCACCCCGCGCCGATCCCTTCGCCGATCCGCGCCCCTGGATGCCGGCCCTGCACGGGTTCATCGCCGGCTGGGGTTTCGGCGCCTTCGCGACCATTCTCTACACCGTGCTCGCACCCGCCATGCCGTCCGCCGCCTGGGGCTGGACGCCGGGTGCGGCGTTCGGCCTCGGCACCACCCTGGTGCAGATTTTCGCCGGCGCCGCCTTCGGCTATTGGGCGGCGCGGCGCGGCCTGCCCGCCGAGGCGATCCGCCGGGTCGGGTTGCTGACCGCCGCGCGCACCCTGCTCTGGGGCGGCGGCGCCTTCGTTCTGGCCGGGCTGTTCGGCATCGGTTTTCCGCGCCTGGCCGATTTGAGTTTCGACAGCGGGATCAAGGTGCATAACCTGCACAGTATCGGGCTGCCGTTCCTTCTGGTCGTCGGCGTGGTGATCGGCGTCGGCTTCACCTCGCTGCTCCGCGAAACCGCGACCTTGCGGCGCGCCGTGCCGCGCGGGTGAACCGCATATCAGCGGCGCGTTAAACTTCGGTAGGCCATGTTTCGGACATCAACGCGCCAGCATCCGGTCATCGGCCGGCGCGTAAAGCGATGCGGACCAATTTTATTCGGAGATCGATCATGTCGCTGTCCCGCACTCTTCACAAACCCGTGCTCGCCGCCGCCCTGCTTGCCTCCGGCCTCGGCCTCGGCGCCGTCGGCCTGCACCGGGCCAGCGCCGAGACGGCGCCCGCCACCGCGACCGGCGCCGCACCAATGACGCCGATGCAGAAGGCGATCATCGCCCATGTCAATGCCCGGCTCGCTTCGCTGAAAAAGGATATCGGCATCACCAAGGCCGAGGAACCCGCCTGGCACGGCTTCACCCAGGTCTCGCGCGGCAATGCCACCGGCATGGCCGCGCTCTATGCCGCGCGGGCCAAGGGGCTGGCGACGATGAACGCGGTGCAGAACATGGAATCCTATTCCGCGATCGCGGCGAAGCAGGCAGACGACATGAACGCGCTCTCGGCCGCGTTCCAGACCCTCTATGCCAAGCTCACGCCCGCGCAACGGAAGAAGGTGGATGCGCGCTTCCGCGCCGAGGCCCGCGCGATGCAAGCGCGGCATATGCACGCCATGACGAAATCGCACAAAAAGCCGCAAAACTGAGGTTTCAGCCCGCTTCGACGAATACCATCCGCCGGCGCGGCTCGCGCAGCGGCATCACGCCGGCGACATCCTTCGCCGCCTCGGCAAGAATGACGCCGGCGGCCTGCGGCATCGCCCGCCGCCCGGCGCGTTCGGCGAGCGACGCGGTCTTCAGGATCGTCCCGCCACCCAGCGGCGGCATGAACAAGGCGACATCGCGCCGCTCGACCCGGAACAGCGCGCCGGCAAGCAGCCGGCCGAGTTGGGACGCGCTGTAAGGCTGGCCATGGCCGAACGGTGTGCGCTCCAGATAGGCCCAGGCCGAGGTGCGGTTCGGCACCACCACGATCAGCCGCCCGTCCGGCTTCAGCACCCGCCACGCCTCGCGCAGCATGCGCCGCGCACTCTCGGCCTGTTCGAGCCCGTGGATCATCAGCAGGCGATCGATGCTGACATCCGCGAGCGGCAGAGATTCTTCCTCGGCGGTCACGCTGAGGTTGGGCCGGTGCGCCGGCCAGCGCGCCGCACCCATCTGCGCCGGGGTGACCGCGATGCAGCGCGCCGCCTGCCCGCGCCAGAGTCGCAGATAGGGCGCCGGATAACCGATGCCGAGCACCGCCATGCCGGTCAGATCGGGCCAGAGGCCGAATAGTCGGGCGCGAATCAGCCGCGCCGCGATCACGCCGCGTCGCGTGGCGTAGAAATCGGCCATTGCGGTCGCATCTATAGCCATGCCACCCTTATAACACGCCAAAGGATCGAATATGACCATCGCGCATTCCGGCTTCACCGTCATCCGCGTGCCCATGCTCGCCGACAATTACGCCTGGCTGGTGAGCCGACAGGGCGTTGCCGCCTTCATCGACCCCGCCGATGCCGGTGCCGCGATCGATGCCGTGGAGCGCAGCGGCGGCAGGCTCGATTTCGTGCTCCTGACCCATCACCATGACGATCACATCGCCGGCGCCGCTTCCCTCGCTGCCCGGTTCGGCGCAAAGCTCATCGGCAACGCGGCGGATGCGGCGCGGCTGCCGAAGCTGGGCATCGCGCTGAACGACGGCGACACCCTCGATTTCGGCGGTGCGACCCTTCGCATGATCGCGACCTCGGGCCACACGATCGGCCACGTGACCTATCTGTTCGGCGACGCCATCGCCGCCTGCGGCGATACGCTGTTCAGCCTCGGCTGCGGGCGCATGTTCGAGGGCACGCCCGCGATGTTCCAGTCCAGCCTGCAGCGGATCGCAACCCTGGACCCCGGCATCATGCTGCTCTGCGGCCATGAATACACGCTGGCCAACGCGCGCTTCGCCCGCTCGGTCGATCCCGACAACGAAGTGCTCGCCGCCCGCGCCACCGAGGTCGAAAGGCTGCGCCGCGAAAACCAGCCGACCCTGCCGGTGCTCCTCGCTGACGAGCTGCTCGCCAACCCGTTCCTGCGCGCCCAGACCGCCGAGGAATTCGCCCGGCTGCGCGCGGCGAAAGACAATTTCAGATAGCCCAACATCACGAGGACGCCATGACGACGACGCCACGCGCGCCCAAACCCGCCCCCCACCGCTTCGCCGCGGACTGGGCCGGACGCCACTGCCTGGATTCCCAGGCCGGACCGTATAACGCGGGCAGCGGCTTCGAGCCCTTGCCGCCGCCCACAGGCAAGCAGCCGTTCCGGCTCGATCTCGCGAAAATCATCCCCGATGCGGTTGCCGCGATGAAAAAATCCGGCGGCATGTGCCTGCATGTCGTGGGCGATACCGGCGGCGTGCTCGATCCGCGCCCGCAGGAACTGGTCGCCGCCGGTCTGGTCGCCGATTCCGCGATCGCCGGGCCTTACGGAAAACCCGCTTTCTTCTATCATCTCGGCGACGTGGTCTATTTCGACGGCCAGGCCGACCGCTACTATCCGCAATTCTACCTGCCCTACGACTATTATCCGAACCCGATCATCGCGATTCCCGGCAATCACGACGGCGACCGCTACGATAACGGGCGGTTGGTGGAAACCGTACCCTCGCTCGCCGCCTTCGTGCGGAATTTCTGCGCGGCCGGGCCGGGCATTCACACGCCGGAAGCGATGGACGCGCCGCGCACCGCGATGATCCAGCCGAACGTGTATTTCACCCTTAAAACCCCGTTCGCGACCTTCATCGGCCTCTACACCAACGTTCCCGAAGGTGGCGAGGTCAAACCGGATCAGCGCGACTGGTTCGCCGGCGAACTCAGGGCCGCTCCGGCGGACAAGCCGGTCATCGTGGCGATGCACCACCCGATCCACTCGCTCGACGCCTATCACTCCGGCAGCAGAACCATGGCCGCGGTGCTCGCCGAGGCCGAAGCCGCATCGGGCCGGCAGGCGCATATGGTTCTCGCCGGCCATGTGCACAACTACCAGCGTTTCACCGTGACCGATGCTGCACGCGGAGCAAGGCCCTTCATCGTCGCGGGGTTCGGTGGCTATCACAATCTGCACCGGATGATGCGCATCGGAGGCCAGGACATCGTGCCGCCCTTCACCGCGCCGAACGATCCCAATGTGGTGCTGGAAAACTTCGTCGACGACCGCTTCGGCTTTCTCCGTCTCGACATCGACACCGAGACGATCAGCATAAACACCTACACCGTACCGCGCCCGCAGGAACCCTACCGCAACCCCCCGCGCCTGCGCGACACCGTGACGCTCGACTGGAAAAACCGGCGGCTGATCGCGTAAGCGAGAAAGTCCAGAAGCGCTGCCTACGAAAGCCTAGACCGAAGTTTTCATTGGTCTGAACGAGAATCCCCTGGATTTATTGGCGGATTTTTTGATCTGCTTTTGACGTCTACTGGACACGCATGGGTTCGATCTCGAGGAGGTTGAACTCGAGGAGGTTGAAGGCCG
>NZ_JAIMBZ010000089.1:0-4052 GCF_025499445.1 Acidiphilium sp. AL | reverse complement strand
TGGCCGGGCACGATGGGGCAGGCGATGAGCGTCGGTCGACAAATTCGACCGCTGAAAACCACTCCGGCGCCACGCATGCAGATAATTTCAGTCATGGAACGCAAATTCACCCAAATCTCACTCCGACAGGCTGCTAGTCCGATTATCGCGACGAGGATCGAACGGGAAATCGTAGAGGCCCTCACCAGCGCGGGACTGCCATTGATGCGCAACAAGCTGCATGAAAGGCAGGCCTACAAGGCGGCGTTCGTGCGGCGACTGGCGCTGCATGAACTCGACGGCGAGCAGGTAAATGGCCTGTCCGAAGCGTTGAAAAACGCGGAGTATTTGGCTGATGAGTTGGTTGATATTCTGGCGCCGGCAGAATCCCGGCAGGAGATTGCTTGATGACTGAGGACGCTTTTGGGTTTTCGGGATCGAAGCCATCGACTGCCGAGCGTCTCCGTGCTTTCCGGCCGGCGGCACCTTCAGCAGAGCCTGTGCCAGCCGATCTTGCCCGTGTTGACGCAGCCGGCGAGCGTGTTGGATTCAAGAGCCGAGAGCGGCCGGAGCCAGTCCCAGTTGCGCGGCGGCGCAAGAAGGAAATCGGACCTACAACGGCGATTAATACGCGAGCGCCGCAGCGTGTAGCGGTCCCTTGCATAGCTTTCTGCGAAGAACACCGATTCTCGTATTGGGAGGGAATCGAGGAGTTGATGCGACGCGCAGGTCTCGTCGGGGAAGAGTGACGTCGCAGTTATCCCTTCAGGCAGCGTTTCCGACTCAGGCCGAGCAAGGAGGATGAGATTTCAGCAGAACAAATGCAAGCTGCGGGCTATCCCTTGTGTTTTTCTCACAAAAAATATATTCTCTAAGTTAAGAACAATTATGGTGTTTCGATGCGAGCACAAGAGACCTTGTTCACGCCGACCGAAGCGGCTGTCGTAACGCGACTGCCCCTGAAGGCTGTGTACAACGCGATCGACAGGAAGACCGTCCCTGCAACGACCGGCAGTCGAGCCGGCCATGCGACACGCTTGCTGGACCTGGGCGCGCTCGTGTCGCTGGCGCTCGAGCGCAGGCTTGCCGACCGGTTGGTGCCCGAGCTGCGGCGCGAGGTCTTCACAGCGGTCGCGAACGCGCGCCGGAACGTCGTATCTGTCGAAGGAGGCCTCCTCAAGATCGACCTGCGAGAGCCGCGGCGAGAGCTGGCGGTCTCGTTGCGCGAGCTTCGTCGCGCGCGTGGCTTGGTTGCGACAGATCCGGAGGTTATGGGCGGCGATCCCGTGTTCCGGGGGACACGGATACCGGTTCACGTAGTTGCCAGCCTCCAGGAGCAGGGGGCAACAGAGGCAGAACTGCTCGCAGGATATCCGCGCCTTACCCCGGATATGATCCGCCTCGCGCCGATCTACGCTGCCGCCTATCCGTTGCGTGGACGCCCGCGTGCGCAGCCGTGGCGGGGCAAGCCGCCAGCTCACGCCAATCGCCGCAGTCTCGCGGCGATTGCTGGGGCATGAGGTTCCTGATCGACGAGTGCTTGAGCGTCGATCTGGTCCGCATCGCGATCGGGAGAGGGCATCAGGCCGAGCACGTGGCCCATGTCGGCAAGGCTGGGTGGAAGGACTGGAACGTCGCGCGGTATGCGCATGAAGGTGATTTCGTGCTGGTCACGAACAATGCCGTCGATTTTCGACGGCTCTACGCGAAGCAGGAGCTTCATGTCGGCCTGATCATTATCATCCCCAACGCCGGATTGAGTTTGCAGAGGCAGCTTTTTCAAGCAACACTCGAGGAGTTGGCCACCCAAGGAGAGCCGATCAATTGCGTGCTTGAGGTTGATCTGATCGGCGACGAAGCGACGTTTGCCATCTATGATCTGCCGGAAAGTTCTTCTTGAAAGGGTAAGCGCACCGGCCACCAAGGGTCGGATCCTGTTCTTGTCAGGAACTGGCTTCTTCCAGGCAATTCTGTTGCAGCATATCGCCCGCAATCAGTGCTGTCGGGCAATTTCAATTTGTTCGAACATCCTCGATATCCGCCGCTTTTCGAATCGCAAACATGGCACCCCAGGGATCCTGATGCTCTCCGTGTACGGAAAACACTGTCGGAATGGGATGCGGCAACCCGAGCTGCCCGATCGGAACTGGCCGTGTTTGCCCTTGTTGTTGATGCCAAAGACGACCGGGCCGAAGCCTTTTATCGTCACCACGGGTTTACAGCTTTCGGCCCTGAACCCAGGCAGACCGTATGTTCGTTGTCCGAGAGGTGGCTCGTCCGCAGTATGCGACGAGCGAGGGTTGCGCCGGATAGGCCGGTGCCGAGCCTCTCGCATAGGAGGACGAGCCGTGCGGCAGGATAGCAAGATCTACGTGGGACTGGATACGTCGAAGCTGAAGATCTCGGTGGCTGTGGCCGAGGCGGGGCGCGAGGGTGAGGTGCGCTTTATCGGCGATATCGACAGTGCGCCTGATGCGGTAGAGCGGCTCGTGACGAAGCTCGCCAAAAGGCACCGGGAGCTGGCCTTCTGTTATGAGGCCGGACCAACCGGCTATGGCCTGCATCGTCAGATCACACGGCTTGGCCATGAATGCATTGTGGTTGCGCCGTCACTGATCCCGAAGCGACCTGGAGAACGGGTTAAGACCAACCGCCGTGATGCGCTGACCCTGGCCAAACTGCACCGTGCCGGAGAACTGACCGCCGTCTCATTCCACCTCAGCACAGGAGAACAGTCAGAACCGACATCATTGTTACGCAACGCTGGAGGCAGGGCCCCGGTGGGGAATTCTCGTACGAATTGTGTGGCCGACATTGTCGACGCCCGCTGGCAGATCGAGGCAGATCCGGCTCAAGCGTTTGACCGGACAGGTGGCCGAAGTAGTCGCCTCGTGGTCCATGGCACCGGTGATCGCCGCCTACCAGGCGCTGCGCGGCGTCGCTTTCCTGACCGCCGTCACCTTCGTCGCCGAAATCGGCGACGTGCACCGGTTCGACAGTCCGCGTCAGCTAATGGCGTATCTCGGCCTGGTGCCCTCGGAAAACTCCACCGGCGAACGCATCCGGCGCGGCAACATCACCAAAGCCGGCAACAGCCGAGCACGCCGCGTACTCATCGAGGGGGCCTGGACCTACCGCTTCCCCGCCCGCATGAGCCGCCTGTTGCAGGAGCGGCAGGTCGGCTTGGCCAAAGCGGTCAGCGACATCGCCTGGAAAGCTCAGGTCAGGCTCTGTGGCCGCTACCGCAAGCTCATGGCGCGCGGCAAGCGCCAGTCTGTCGTCACCGTGGCAATCGCTCGGGAAATGGCAGCCTTCCTCTGGGCGATCGGCCGAGAAGTGGAGCCGCACTGCACAACCTGATCGGTCGCCGAATTAGCCTCCGTCTCATTCCACCTCAGCACAGGAGAACAGTCAGAACCGACATCATTGTTACGCAACGCTGGAGGCAGGGCCCCGGTGGGGAATTCTCGTACGAATTGTGTGGCCGACATTGTCGACGCCCGCTGGCAGATCGAGGCAGCCCCAGACGAACACACGGAAATGCGGTACCCAACCCGCGCATCAGAGTCTGCAAACCGTCGTCTCAGCGGCCCTGTCTCCTGCGCTGCGCAACAATCATCCCCTGCTCAACTCCGAGAGGATCGGAGATCGCCCTCTCACGCCGAAAGCCCTGGACAACGAACATCAGAGTTCATCCTTTCTCTGACGAATTTCGGAATAAAAGGGTAACAAATTGGGCGTGACGTGTCATTCTTGCGCCCGAGTCGTGCCAGATTGCAGCGGTTCGGCGGACCCAAAATTCGCTTTAGATGTTTTATAAAAAACTAACGATTACAGCATGTAAGCATGACGTACTGTGACAATGCTATGGACAGTCCCACCGGAGTCCTAGTAGTTTTGTTACTAGGAAAGAGAGAGCCGATTCGGTCATGTCTAAACCGAAGTTTTCACTTTGAAACTGCTTGAACGCATTGGGTGGCTTGGGATAGCGCGGTTTTATATTTGAATGATGTGTCCATACATTGGGCTTGCGGCGCGACTCGAGTTGTGATTCCCTGGCGGCATGTTCATCG
>NZ_JAIMBZ010000088.1:0-4057 GCF_025499445.1 Acidiphilium sp. AL | reverse complement strand
ACTGATCCTCAGGCCGGCGTTATTATGCCGCTTCCTTCACAGCGATCACCGCCTCCCAGGCCGAGTTGCGGACGGAGGTCGGCATAATCCGGAAGTCGGCATGATGCACCTAATGCCGATGTCGGCATTAGGTGCACAAGACCGTCAACGTGCTCGACAAAATGCCGAAATCCATCCAGCCGGCCGCGAAGGCCGATCTGCGCGAGATATGGACTGCCCCGGATCGGGCCACGGCCGAGGCGGCAGTCGCGACCTTCGCCGAGAAATACGAGTCGCGACCTTCGCCGAGAAATACGCGGCCAAATACGAGAAGGCGGTCACCTGCCTGATCAAGGACCGGGACGCGCTGCTGACCTTCTATGACTTCCCGGCCGAACACTGGGATCACCTGCGCACCTCCAATCCGATCAAGAGCGTGTTCGCCACGGTGCGCCACAGGACGATCTGGACTTGCTTCGGAAAAGTGGAGAGTTTTTTTGATCAGGCGCCCTGCCTCTCGTATGCGGCTGGGCTGACGAAGTCCAGAGACGAATGTCGCCGGACGGGATTGTAGAAGCTGTCGATATAGTTGCCGATGGCGGTTTCAGCCTCCTTGCGCGTCAGAAACACCGTCCGCCAAACGAGTTCCGACTTCAAGGTTTTGAAGAAGGTCTCGACGATGGCGTTATCAAAGCAATTACCCTTACCGGACATCGAGATGTGGGCCCCATGCCGGTGAAGTTCGCTCTGATAATCGATGGAACAATATTGGCTGCCGCGATCGGAATGACAGATCAGACCGGGTTTGGGACGACGAATGGCAAATGCCTGACGGAGCGCCGCCAGGGCGAGGTTGCGGTGCAGCCGGTCACGGACGGCCCAACCGATAATCCGCCGGGAGAAGAGGTCCATCACGATCGCCAGATAAAGCCACCCTTCTCGGGTCCAAACATAGGAAATGTCCGCCGACCATTTCTGGTTGGGGGCCGTGGCGGTAAAATCCTGGTCCAGCAGGTTCGGGGCGATCGGCCAGGGGTGCTCGCTGTCCGTCGTCCGCTTGAAGCGCCGCTTTTGCCGGGCGCGCAACCCGTTCTCCCGCATGAGGCGCGCGGTGCGTCTGCGGCCTACCGCCAGGCCCTGATCACGAAGCTCCCGGGTCATGCGCGGGCTGCCATAGGTGCCATTCGACAGAGAGAAGGCCGAACGGACATGCGCAAGCAGCACCATATCCTCCCGCTGCCGCTGGCTGGAAGGGCGGGATTTCCAGGCAAAATAACCGCTCTGGCTGACCCCAAGCACCCGGCAAAGCTGCTGGACAGGGAAGTCCTTCTTCGCCCGGTCGATGAGTTCGAACCTCACCGACTTCCCTCCTTGGCGAAAAAAGCCGTGGCCCGCTTCAGAATGTCCCGCTCCTGGCGCAGAATCTCATTCTCCCGCCGCAGCCGTTTCAGTTCCGCCGACGGGTCCTCTCCTGCCGGCCGTCGCTCCGGCTCGTCCACGACACGATCCCGGCTGCGCGACAGCCACCGCGTCAAGGTCGACAAGCTGACGCCAAGATCCTCCCCGATCTCTCGCTTCGTCCTTCCGCTTGTCCGCAACAAACGGACCGCTTCTTCCTCAAATTCCCTCGTGAACCGCTTCTGCTTCATGTCCAGAAAACTCCTCTTGACGCATCAGGAGCTCTCCACTTTTCCGAAGCAAGTCCAATCCGCACCAAGGGCGCGCTGTCGCAGGACACTGCCCGGCTGATGGTGTTCAAGCTGGTGATGGCCGCCGCCAGGACATGGCGAAAACTGAAGGGAGAAAATCAATTGCCCAAGGTCATTCAGGGCATTAAATTCCAGAACGGCGTCGAGGTCATCCAGACGCCAGCACAGAACGCCGCCTGATCACCGGCGTCACCCAAATTCCGGCATAGCTCATGCTCTTCACTTAAGTCGCTTAGCTCAATCCCCTTTTGCCCGAGCCATTTGCTGAAGCCTGCAGCCATCAGCACCTGGTTCCTCATAGAAACAAGACCGTAGCCTCGATCAGCGAGCCACTCGGAAAACGGAATAATGTAACTCGCCACCGGGCCCTCTGGCGGCCGCGACATCGCCAAATCATCACTTATGAAATACGTCATTGCTTGCTCCCTTTCCAAGCTGGATTGCCGGAAAGGCCACAAACTATCTCTACACGCTGTCCTATAAACCTTTGGAATCTTGAACCGAAATCCCGCTACTCGACATAGTTAGGCGGGGCAGATAGTGCCGCAGCGTATGCGGGCTGACATTCTTGGTGATGCCGGCGGCGGCTGCCGCATCCTCGACGACGCGCGAGAGCTGGCGGGTGGTGATCGGCTTGGCCGGGTCCTGGCCGGGAAACAACCAACCCCCATGCAGCATCACCCCGTGGCGCCGGCCCTCCTGCCACCAGGCCCGCAGCAGGGTCAGCAGGTCGAGCGACAGCATAGCGTGGCGATACCGGCCACCTTTGCCGCGTTCGACGCGGATCAGCATCCGCGCGCTGTCGATATCCCCCACTTTGAGTGAGGCTACCTCGGCGACCCGCAGGCCCGCACCATAGGCAACGGCAAGGGCAGCGCGATGCTTGAGGCTTTTGGCCGCGGCCAGCAGCCGCGCCACCTCGTCGGCACTCAGCACGGTCGGCAGTTTGCGGGCATAGCGCAGGCGGATGAGCTTGCGAGAGATCTCCGGCCGGTCGAGTGTGTGCGTAAAGAAGAAGCGCAGCGCTGAAACCGTGCTGTTCATCGCCGGCGCATGCATCCCCAGTTCCGACAGGTGAATTTGAAACCGCCGGATGTCCTCCGCCGTCGCCGTGTCAGGTGAACGGCCCAGGAATGACACAAAGCCGGCGACGCTGCGGATGTAGTCGCGACGGGTCTTCTCGGTAAACCCGCGCACGCTCATGTCTTCGATCAAGCGCTGGCGCAGCCCAGTGCCTGTGGATGGCGACATCAACTTGTTCATCGGTGGCTCCTCTAGGGTTGAAGGAGCCATCATGTTCAGAACAGGCCGCTAGCCCGTTCAATCAATCAAATTCATTCGAATTTGTCCGCCGCTCTCAACCCAAGCACCTCTCCCGCGAAGCGGGTTCGTGCTTCGATCGTTTTCAGGCATTAGTGCAATGTTTTGTTCCGTATAAAATGGTCTCTGTGATGTCCAGCGCTGTTCCGCCGATCGCGGCGAGGCGGGACGGGCGAAGCACGCGTGCTTGTGAACGCTGAAGGCCATTCCGATTCTGGACAATGCAGCAGGTCACACCAAGATTGCCGATCCGGGGATTTTCCCCCCACAAAGGAGATGATGTCGTCATGATCGGAAAGAAAATTCTGCTGATTGCGGCGGCTGCGCTGGCATTGCCTGCCGTCGCCTGGGCGGCCCGTCCCGCCGCCCCCGATCTCGTCATGATTCCGGTCGGTTTTGTGCCGGTGCCGGTGTTTCAGCCGGTTCTGCTGCCGAGGCCGCACGCCATGCTCCGCGAGATGGCGTTGATGCGGACGAGCATGGCAGCACTCCAGCGCCTCGCGATGCAGCCGATCATGCCGGCAATGCGGATCGCCGTCCCGCCGGGCGATTTCGGCTTCACCCAGGTGTCAATGGTATCGGTCTCCGGGTCGGGACAGGTGTGCGGCGAGACCGTGACCGTCGCGCCGGCGCCGGACGGCAGGCAGGTCGTCTCGGTGCGGCATATCGGCAAGGGCAGCGCGCCGCTGCCGGCTTCAATGCCCGCTCCGATGGCACCAATGCAGACCATGCCGGAGCCCGTGCAGGCCGCGCCGCATCCGCCGCCCGGCGCGCTGCCGCCGCCATCCAAGCTGATCTACGCCAAATACCAGATTCCGCCGAAAGGGGCGGCGCGCGTGCAGCAAGGTTGAGTTTGGCGGCGCCCACCCTGCCGGCGGTGAAAGCAGAAATGCGCCGCCTGTTTCGTCGGCTAAGAGTCTGACTCGGAACTCATGTGTAACGAGCGAGTCGGCGGGTGAGGAGCATGACGGATGCGGCGTAGAGGAAGGCGGTAGCGGAATGGATTGTACCCTCGAAATCCTTTGCCAGACGCCGGTTCCGGTTGAGCC
>NZ_JAIMBZ010000087.1:0-4102 GCF_025499445.1 Acidiphilium sp. AL | reverse complement strand
TGGCGCCAAACGCAATAACTCTCGGCTTGCCACAAGCGCGATGGACGAGCTCTTTGAACAGTACCGGCCTCGCCAAGCAGCCGGTTTCCGATGCAGTGTAGCGTCATGGATGTAGTCTCAACCCCGCAGCAGGTCCGCGGGGTGGTCGCCGGGCTGGTGGAACGGGTGACCTTCCACAATGCCGAGACCGGCTTCTGCGTGCTGCGGGTCAAGGCGCGCGGCCATCGAGACCTGCTGACCATCGTCGGCCATGCGGCGGCGATCGCCGCCGGGGAGTGGATCACCGCATCGGGGGACTGGGTGAACGATCGTACCCACGGCCCGCAATTCAAGGCGCAGTTCCTGAAAACCTCCGCCCCGACCAGCCGTGAGGGGATCGAACGCTATCTGGGCTCGGGGATGATCCGTGGCATCGGACCGGTCTATGCGAAGAAACTGGTGCACGCTTTCGGCGAAGCAGTGTTCGACATCATCGAGGGATCACCCGAGCGCCTGCGTGACGTCGCGGGGATCGGCGCGGTCCGGGCCCGGCGCATCGCCGAAGCCTGGGCCGCGCAGAAGGTCATCCGCGAGATCATGGTCTTCCTGCACAGCAACGGCGTCGGTACGGCGCGTGCCGTGCGCATCTACAAGACCTATGGCGCGGATGCCGTCCAGGTCATGAGCGAAAATCCTTATCGGCTCGCGCGCGATATCCGGGGGATCGGGTTCAGGACCGCCGATGCCATCGCGATGAGGCTGGGGATCGAGACGACCGCGATGATCCGGGTCCGGGCCGGCATTGGCTATGCCCTGACCGAGGCGATGGACGACGGGCATTGCGGCCTGCCGCGCGGCGAATTGCGGACCCTTGCCGCCGCATTGCTGGAGGTGCCGGGGGATTTGGTCGAGACCGGCTTGGGCCTGGAACTCGATGACGCCAATGTGATCGCCGATCGCGTGGGCGACACCGAATGCGTCTTTCTCGCGGGGCTTTATCGCGCCGAGCAAGGGATTGCCGCCCGGATCCGGGCGATCCGGCACGGGCCGCCGCCCTGGCCCGCGATCGACAGTGACAAGGCCTTGCCCTGGGTCGCCCGGCGCATCGGTCTGGATCTGGCGGAGAGCCAGCGCGCGGCCGTCCGGGGCGCGCTGGTATCCAAACTGCTGGTGATCACCGGCGGCCCCGGCGTCGGCAAGACCACCATCGTCAGGGCGATCCTGCGCATCCTCGCCGCGAAAGGCGTCAATCTCCTCCTCTGCGCGCCGACCGGTCGGGCCGCCAAGCGGATGAGCGAGGCCACCGGCTTCGAGGCGAAGACCATCCATCGCCTGCTCGAAGTCGACCCAAGCGGCGGCGGTTTCCGGCGCGGTGACGATCATCCGCTCGACTGCGATCTGCTCGTGATCGACGAAACCTCGATGGTCGATGTGCCCCTGATGCATGCGCTGCTCAAGGCGGTGCCCGATCAGGCCGCCCTGCTGATCGTCGGCGACATCGATCAGCTCCCCTCCGTCGGTCCGGGCCAGGTCCTGGCGGATTTCATCCGGTCGGACGCGATGCCGGTGGTGCGCCTGACCGAAATATTCCGCCAGGCCGCCGCAAGCCGGATCATCATCAATGCCCATCGGATCAACCGCGGCGAGATGCCCGATCTCGACAGGCCGGATCCGCAGAGCGATTTCTATTTTGTGCCGGCGGCGGATCCGGAGACCGCGATCAGCCGCATCGTCGATCTGGTCCGCTCCCACATTCCGCGCCGCTTCCAACTCGATCCCGTGCGCGACATTCAGGTGCTCTGTCCGATGGCGCGCGGCGGGGTTGGGGCGCGAGCGCTGAACATCGAACTGCAGAAGGCTCTCAACCCGGCCGGCGACAACAAGATCGAGAAATTCGGCTGGACCTTCGCGCCGGGCGACAAGATCATGCAGATCGAGAACGATTATGACCGGGAGGTCTACAACGGTGATATCGGTTATATCGCGACAATCGATCCGGACGAGGGTGAACTGGTTGCTCATTTCGACGGACGCGCGGTCAGCTACGGCTTCGGCGACCTCGACGCGGTCGTGCCCGCCTATGCGGCGACCATCCACAAGAGCCAGGGATCGGAATATCCGGCCGTGGTGATCCCGCTGATGACGCAGCACTACATGATGCTGCAGCGCAATCTGCTCTACACCGGCATCACCCGGGGCAAGCAACTTGTCGTCTTGGTCGGACAACGCAAAGCCCTCGCCATCGCGGTTCGCAACGTGGCCGGCCGGCGCCGATGGTCGAAACTCGGCGAATGGCTTCGGCTTACGGGTAGGTGATCGTTGACCCAGTCACCGATCTCGATCTGGTAAATGTCGAGTAGGTTCTGTCGCCCTTTGGCTGCTGGCGACCGCAAAGCCAACATCGCACAATTTCATCCTGGCGACCGAGGAAGGGGGTAAGCGGAAGCCCGTCGAAGGTCTTCCAACGGCAGCTTCGCGCCCACCGCGAGGTGTGCTCGCTCTCATGATCCAAAACCATCCGCACCGCGCGGGCACGGACCTCAGGGCTGAATTTGGTCGTTGTCTTGTTCATCGTGGCTCCATCCTACTCAAGAGTTGGAGCCTCCGGCAAACCCGGCGCGGTTCACGGTGGGTCTTCGCCGACGTCCCGATCGACGGCAAGCCCGGATCGACGATCGACGTCGTGTTCTCCCTCGAAGGCGACCAGGCCAAACGGAGCATCAATCCGATGCTCCACGAGAAGTGGAAGGACTGGCGGGAAGGCGAGTACAACGTCGAGGATCGCTACGGCCTCTGGCTGTGCAAGGACTTCATCCCGGTCGCGAGAAAGAACAACTGGGTGGCGGAACGGAGCGAGTGGACGAAGTACCACGCGTTTGTCAACTGCCAGGACCTCCGGCTGACGGCAAGCCGCAGCAACATCGACAACACGCCAGGCGCGGATCTGGCCGCCATCCAGAAGACCGTCGAACGCGTGTTCAAGGAGCGCATAACGGGCGACTCGAAATTCCAGAAATACCAGGAAGAATTGGAGAAGCAGCAGCAATACAGAAACGCCAAGGCCGAAGAGAGCGATTTCGAGAAGCGGAAAAAGGCGGCGCTGAAGAAGAAGGCGGCTTCGTTCAAGGATCTGACCCTGCTGGAACCGCGCCAGGAGGGCGGCGTCTTCAGCATCGTCATGCAGCTCCTGGCGGTCCAGCCGGACCTGTTCAGATTCTCCATCGTCGACTACGATACGGCGTTCGGATACGACCTGCTGGTCACCCAGGACACGGCACTCGACCTGAACAGAGCTGCCCTGCGCTTCGTAGAGATGAAGTTCGAGCTACAGCGGGATTTCAACCATTCGTTTTCGAAGCTCGCCGCGGTCATCTGCTGGGACACCAAGCTGGCCAACGAGGACCTCGTAAAGGACATGACCGGCGCCCGGCGCAGGATGAAAATAACCTCGCCGAAGGTCGACACGACGTTGAAGTATCAGAAATACATGCTCGTCTCCGACACCGAGCAGCATAACATCGAGGTCTTCGTTTTGACGGACTTCCTCAAAGAGGCCCTCGGCTGCGAGTTCCGTCCGCGGGCGCAGTCGCAATAGCCGGCAACGCAGGCGCGGCCGGAACGGCTCTCGCGGCACTGGCCTCAGCGGAACCCGAGCGACAAGTCTTCGAAATCGGCTGCCGGCGGCCGCCCAGCGCCCCAGTGGCACCCTTCGTGTCTAATCGACTAAGCGGAGGTTCCGCAAAAACGGCGGCTCCTGGCGCCTTCCGCCCGTAGCGCCTACGCCCGCTTTCTGGCGTTCCCCCGCCCGTACGGGGCTGATCGGGAAGGACAGCAACGAGTCGGGAGCTGCTGCGGAGCCCGCGGCAACGAAGGTCCGCTTACCCCCACCGCTTGCTCCAAAGCCGCCAATCCGGTCTCGGCCCACTTCGGCTACTGCCAACCGGCCTGTTAAGAGGCAGCTATGGATCAACTCCGGTGGTTTGTTGCAGTGAGCCTCAGCATCTGGTCGTGAGAAAATGTGACCATGTGATCGGCCACCGAGCCCGGAATCATCAGCAATAGGACTCAAAGACTCACCCGAAATCGCGCGCCTTCACTTTGGTCTGGTCGCGCTTGACGGCAA
>NZ_JAIMBZ010000086.1:0-4158 GCF_025499445.1 Acidiphilium sp. AL | reverse complement strand
TTGGCAAGAGATTTCGGCGGCGCGCAACAATCGGAATCGGAACCGGGCCGCCAGGATTCCTTCCGGAATGCCGACAGGCCTCAATCGATTCTTCGGCTAAATGGCGCCTGCGGCCTCAAAATGAGGGGAGACATGAGCTCATCGTGATCTGGGAAATCCAAGATAGAATTATGGCGAAATTGCAACGCGACAAAAGCGTTCGACGGGGGCGACAGATCGTCGATCTTCACATCGCAAGTCGAGCCGAAGCGATTCCACTCTCCAGCCAAGTTTGATATCAATCCAGCCGAATTTTTGCAGTCTCGACTCCTAGAAAAATACTCAATAGCGCTCCGACCAACGCAGCGACTGATAGGAGCAATAGCGTTCTACCAACGCCGAAATGGTGCACTGACAATGGAAGGATGATTGCGACAAGTACCCCTCCAGCGTGAGCAAAGGCCGTTGAGATTCCCTGGGCTGCACCACGAAGTTCTGTTGGAAATACCTCGACAGGCAACATCCAACTCGTGATTCCAGGACCGGCAAAATTTGCAATCTGATACAGGACCAATCCAACTACGGTTACCGCCATACTGGGCTGCCCGCTCAAAGCAGCAAAGCCAACGATTCCGAGACCGATCGCGTCACCGAAAAATCCCACGATCTGCAGCCGCAATCTACCAATCCTGTCTATAAATATGAGGTTTATCGCCCAGCCGAACACAAAAATTGACAAGAAAGCCGCATTACCGAAAACTGAAGCATGTGTATCACGCAACCCCAGCCCAAGCAGAAGTAGCGGAAGATATATGTGCAGCGCGTACCCGGTCAGGTCCAGACAAAAACGCGGCAGGCAAACGAAAGCCCATAACCGGATAGATCCACCACGATTCGGATCTTTCCATGGTGACTGCAATCTGGAAGTTGATTTTACCTTCTTCCAAAGTGGTGACTCGGGTAACTTGGCCCGCAAGGCGAGGACGATGACGCCAGGAATCGCTCCTGAGACAAACATCCAACGCCAGCTATAGGGACCAAGCCCCAATAGAACAAAACCCACAAGCGCAGAAACAATGGCTCCCGCCATCCAGAAGCCCAGCGACAAAGACATAAATCGCCCCCGCGTTTCGGCGGGCGCACACTCTGCCAAATACGTCGAACTCAACGGGTAGTCGGCGCCGATCGCCAAGCCGAGGATGAACCGGAACAATGCGAGCATCCAAATCCCGGATGCAAGCCCGCAAAGGAGAGCCCCTCCAACAAATCCCACGATATCAAGCAAAAATATTGACTTCCTGCCAAACCTGTCTGAGATGAATCCACCTAACGGAGCGCCACAGAGACTCCCTGCGACGGCGGAACCCCCAAGCAAGCTGAGCCCCTCGGGCGAAAGGTGCCAAAGCGGCTTGAGCACGATCATCACGACACCGACGATCGTCAGATCGTACCCATCCAGAAAATTTCCCATCCCAGCAGCGAGCAAAACTCGCCAACTGGCTAGATTTTCCTTATCGGCCACGATCTCAGAAATGGCCTGACAAATCCGCAAAGACGGCGCGAGGTGCGCCTGGGAACCCAAGAATCTGCCCGGCACTTGCCGCGCCAAAATATCCACCAGCCGTGATATATTCCGCAACGTTATATTGATTATTAAGGATATTGGTGGCAATAATTTGCAGGCTTACCGTTTTGAGCGGAGGGGCAAAACTTCCAGTAAATTTCGTAATTCGAAGGCTTGCGTTCAACACGCCATAGGAAGGCATTTTGGTTCTAGTCGGCGCACCAGTCAGATCACTAAACAAGTATTGGCTGCCCGTATATTGGTACCAAAGGCGTGGTACAAAATTCATACGATCAAAATAATATCTATACGAAGCCCCGACGTTAAATGTTGCGTCCGCTATATTCGACACGGGTAGCCCATTATAGGACACGCCACCGACTTCATATTGTTGGAAATAAGATTTTTGAAGACTTAAATTTGTAAATAAATGCAAATCATTTATCGGGTCATCGTCCGCATAGATGTTAACTCCGTGGTACACTGAGCTTCCCGACGCATTTAATTCGAAAGGCTGATTCAGCACAGGAATCGGAATTGTTTCGTTGCTATACAAAAGATAGTAGTAATTGGCGCCTATGAGAAACCTATGTAGATATGGTGCCCGAATACCATGTACCTTAAAACCGATTTGATAACTTGTTCCCTTCTCGAGTTTCAGGCTTGAAGCGAGTAGCGCTTGGTACGGTCCACCACCACCGCCATTTGGCGGTTGGCGGTACGTGAACCCGTAGTTGCCATAGATGGCGAGCCAAGGTTCCGCTCGCCAATTAGCCGAAACATTCGGCTCTACCTTGCTGAAATTGGTGGCTGCATTAGGCAAAAGAGCCTCGTCATTGGCAGGATTGGCTTGTGGGTAGGTTGCGGTGCCATTATTTTCGTACCGTGTTTGGAAATTCACGACACGCAGTCCGGGGGTAATATCAAATCGGGGAGTCAGCGCGATGTGGTCCTGGACGAACGCGCCCAAGTCAGTTTGATAGAAGAAGTCATTTCGAAATCCAGATGGTATCGTGGGAGAGGTTCCCGCCAACGGATTATAGAACACGTTGTGACTGTTATAGGTATTGTTTACGAAAAACCCGCCAAAATAAACTGTATTGTATGGTAGTTTCGCGGAAAACGTGAACTTGTCTCCAACCATATTTGAATAAGGATTATTGTATTCTATACGAAACGCATCAGTTGGAAAATATTGATCATTATGGCCGTGGAAACGATTGCCGTGGCGGTAATAGAGGAGATTGGTAAATTTTAGAGATTTTGTTAAATCCAGACGAAGGCGGGTGTAGGCCATCCATGTGGAATTTAAGTCGAGTTTATGGATCAACCCGTAGGGTAACGAGCCATAAAATCCACTTGTTTTTTCGCTGTATAGCAAACCAGGATTCGGAGTGCCGGCAGCATCATAGCCGTTTACAGTGACTCCGGCGATCGGGTTGACGGGGATCGGAAGTGGCCGATAGGCTTCGGCGCGTGCGTCATATGCGCCGAAGCTGATTGATCCGTTCGAAAACTGTTTTTTCAGTTTGGCATAATAGGCAAAAGCATCGCCCGGATTCTGAAAACCATAGCCGGTTCGGTAGCTATTGGACTTGGTTTCGCCACCGGCGATGATCGCAGACCAGCCATCGTGAACGCCCGAACTGACGTCAAAGTGCAGATTCTTTGTGCCGAAGCTACCGTAACCTATCCCGATTGCCGCGCTTGGTTTGGCAGTCGGCTCTAGCGGAACGAAATTGATTGCTCCACCTATGTTGTCATACCATCGGTTCGCGACCGAACCGGGGCCATAGACGAGACCAATTCCTTTGATCAAGGATAGTTCTGGAATTTGATTTGACTGCCAGAGACCGGTGCCGGGATTATTCATCGGCACTCCATCGAAGGTGACCATGATGCTCCCGTCGTCGACATTGCCGCCGCCGAAACCCGCCCATCCGGTTTTGATGCCATTTATGCTGATCGTGTATTTTGCCCCCGCACTGCCACTATAGCTACTTGCATTCACGCCAGGAGCTAGCGACAAGGCTTGGGCGGCATTGCTACCAGCCCCGGCGTTTCGGAGCGCCGCTTTGCTGAGAACTTTTTCAGTCTGACCGGACTTCAGAATCGCCTTTTGGGAAGGGAGAGCCGTAGAGGTCGACGGAATCGCAGACGCCGATACCTCGCCTGCATTCACGGGCAAGTTTACCACCTGCGCGTGGGCTATTGCAATCGAGCTTGCGCCACAGAGGAGGAGGGTGTTGAACGCGAGCCAACGTTGACGTTTTTGTGAGGCTTTACCATCAAAATTCATTACGTTCGCCTTTCCCAGATCTACAGTTGTGGTCTAGCGACGAATGCGAATGATGGGATGAAGTTTCTGTTACAACGACCTTTATGATGGCTGCCGAAAGCCTTTTCGTGGTCGGGTATGACAACACGCTCGTTCGCTTCTGCCACAGCGGCGGTGCTCGCCGAACTTCGCGTTTCCGTCATCAGAGTTTCATTAGGCGCGGCACGAAACGATCGCGTATCGGACGCGTCATGACAGCTCCGGCCGCCATAACGCGCTATCGCAGCGTGTTCATCTCCGACACCCATCTCGGCACGCGCGGCTGCCGTGCCGATTT
>NZ_JAIMBZ010000085.1:0-4330 GCF_025499445.1 Acidiphilium sp. AL | reverse complement strand
GGGCGAGATGCCGCCGGCCGATCCATTTGATCGGCGCCGTTCCGCCGCCATTCAGGATGACCGCATCGCCCTCCCGCAACGCCTCGACCGGCACCTCGCCGCGCATCGTCAGAAGCCGCGTGCCGGCGGCAAAGCAGGGTGCGCTAGGAATAAGAGAAATTGTCGTATTTCCTGGCGGGTCGACCACCAGGAAATCGCTAGTATTGAAACTGCCCGTAATGTCCAGCGTGATCGTGCTGGAGCCATTGGTCAGTTCCAATCCCGTTCCACTGACATACGTCACATCCGCCGTATTCGCGGCGAACCCGTCGAGCACCAGCGTGTCCGTCGGTGCGAAACCACTGATCACTTGACCGATATCGAACGCCGTATAGGAGCCGCTGATGCTCCACGCGGCCCCTGCGGCAAAACTGAATCCGCTGAAGCCGATAAATTGCGACCCGATGTCGATCGGGGCTTCGCCCGTGGTCAACGAACCGAATTCCAGCACATCGGCGACGGTCGGATTGGCCACGACGTCGCCGACGAAGGATGCTCCAGGATTGACGATCAGTGTTCCCGCCAAAGACCCAAACTGTATCGCATCGCCCGGCGATCCGGCCGTGCCGTTAGCACCTCCATGGCTGGCAACACCAGCGGAGCCGCCGCTACCCCCCTTGATCGTGCCTCCGTCGATCAGCACCCCGCCATTGAGATAGACGCCAGCACCGCCAAGGCCCCCACCGCCACCGTCGAATCCTACGGCGCGACCACCACTGCCCCCAGTACCACCGACAATCGTGCCATCATTGGTCAGCGTGCCCTTTGCCGACAGATTGACGCCACTCCCGCCTTCACCGCCAACGCCAGCGGCTTCACCCGCACCGACGCCACCAACCCCGCCATTGCCCCCGCCGACCACACCGGTATTGACCAGGCTTCCTCCACCACCGAGCTTGATCCCGACGCCACCGATACCGCCGGCAGTTCCAATCGTGGTTGCATTGCCGCCGATGCCGCCGAAGACATTCCCTTCATTGGTCAAAGAACCACCGACTAGAGCATTGATCCCGACACCTCCGGTACTCAGTGCGCTTCCGCCACCCCCGTAAATAGATCCTACATTGATCAGTGTTGCCGCGCCCAGAAGATCGACGCCGGCACCGCCTGCGATGGTTAGGTAGCCGTAACCGCCGATAATGGTGCCTTGATTAGCGAAAGTGCCAGAATTTGTGAGTTCGACGCCCACGCCGTCACTTGCACCGGAAACCGGCACATTCGCAATTATGGTGCCGCCATTATAAAAGTTGCCATCGACGATCAGCGTGCCGTTCTGCATCAAAGTCGCGCCGGCGATGATCGTATTGGCTCCGGTCAAGCTCCAGGTGGCATAGGGATCGACGGCTATTTGTTGAAAATCGACGAACTGACTACCCAATCCAGTGAGTGTGCCCGCCGTGCTACCCGAGGCGAGATACAGCGCATCGGCAATCGTCGGGTTGGCCAGTACGTTGCCGACGATCGATGCGCCGGGAGCGAGAGTCATCGCCGCGAGCGACGTGCCGAACAGCAAGACGTCTCCGACCGTTCCGCCGCCGCCGATCAGGCTGCCGGCGACCATCAGATTGCCGTCGTTGATCAGCGTGCCATCCTGCGAAACGGTCGCGCCTGCGATGATCTGATTGTTACCGGCAAGGCTCCAGCTTGCCCCGGTTTGAATCGTGACTTGCTGAAAGTCGGCGAATTGAGAGCCTAGCCCGTTCAAGGTGCCGGAAATACTTCCAGAAGCCAGGTCGAGCACGTCGGCGAACGACGTGTTTGCCGCGACATTGCCGATGAAATCGGCACCGGGATCGAAAACAACCGTTCCCGCCGCGGCGCCGATCGCGCCGAATTGGACCGCATCTGCGGCGCTGCCTGGGCCTCCCCCCCTCTCGATCGTGCCGGCATTGATCAGGGTGCCACTTGCCAGATAGACGCCCGCACCACTGGCGTGTACGCCCTCGCTGCCCTTGGTGCTGGTGCCGCCCGCGCCATTGCTGCCGCCGATGACGACTCCCTGGTTGATGAGCACTGCCGTGCCTTGGAGGAGCACTCCGATCCCGCCGTAACCGCCGAAGCCGCCGTTTCCGCCGTTATCGGCACCGCCGCCCTGGCCACCTGTGCCGCCGGATATGACACCATCATTGGTCAGTGTGCTCGTCCCCGACAGCTCACCACCCGCACCGCCGCTGCCTCCCGAGCCTCCAATCCCGCCGGTTGAGTATTGGCCGACGCCGCCATTGCCGCCAGAGATAGTACCGAGATTGGTCGCCGTGCCAGTTGCGGCAAGAGCAATGCCCTGACCACCGCCACCGCCGGCGCTCGCATAGCTCGCCGCTGGCCCGCTACCGCCGCCGCCGCCGCCGCCGGTGATGGTGCCGGCATTGGTGAATGTGCCCGCACCCAACAAAGCGACACCGGCCCCACCGAAGCCGCCCGGACCACCTGTGCCTTGAATGCCATTGCCGCTACTGTTCGCGGCACCGCCGGCGCCGCCGGCGCCACCGGCTCCGCCGGAAATGATACCGATGCTGGCATTGGCCCATATACCCGCGCCCGTTAAGGCAATGCCGTCACCGCCATTACCGCCAAATCCTCCCGAGCCACCGCTTGCGCCGGTTCGGTTTCCACTGACGCCGGTAGCGCCGGCGCCCGCATTGCCGCCCAGGATGGTGCCGTCACTCGACAGACTGCCGCCATCGAGAGAGCCGCCGGCGCCGCCATTCCCTCCCTTGGCGCCCTCTTGGTAACCGACACCGAAGCTATAGAAGTAGCCGCTTTCTGCCGCGCCACCCGCACCTCCGACGATCATCCCGTGATTGCTGAGCGTGCCGGTGTCGAGATTGACGCCATACCCCCCGGTACCGCCGCCAGGACTGGAATTGGTCGTGAGAGCGCCCAGGGCGCCGGCACCGCCGGTTATCGTCCCGGCGATATCGTTGATTAGGAAGCCAGCACTCGCGACGCTGATGCCGGCACCACCGACACCGCCGTCACCGGCGATCGCGCCGCGGGCAGGACCGCCTACTCCGCCGATGCCGCCGAAACCGCCGGTTATTCTCCCGGCAATCGTCAAGGTCCCACCATTGGCGAGGTCGATACCGGTGCCACCGGCGCCACCGTCCGACCCGTTATAGTTACCGCCTGCAGTGAGGGCGCCGTGGGCCCCGGTCCCGCCTGCACCACCCGCGACGACGCCCGTGATACTGCCGACAAACCCGGAAGCTGCGATAGATATGCCGTCGCCACCACTCCCGGCCGAACCGACCGTGCCGTTCGAGCCCGACCCACCGCTGCCAGGACCACCATCACCTGCAAAGGCGGCATTCCCGCCATCGCCGCCGATGATCGTCCCTTGATTGGCGAGGGCCCCCGTACTCGTGACGATAACGCCGATGCCGCCCGCACCACCGTCGCCGCCGGCGCCGCCATCGCCACCAAGCCCTGGGTGTTTAACAGTGGTCGTCGCGCCCCCCGAGCTGCCAGCACTCCCGCCGCCCCCGGCACCACCGGCAATGACGCCGTTATTGTTCAGACTGCCGGGACCGGCGAGATCGACACCACTTCCCCCTTCTGACCCATAACCACCTTTGCCGCCGGCGGAACCGGTTTCGACTTGAGCCAATCCATAGGTATAGGTCGCCTCTCCAGCGATGCCGGCGGAACCCGCACTACCCCCACCGCCGCCACTGATCGATCCGTCATTGGTCAGGGTTCCGGCGCCGGCGAGGTGGACCCCCGCACCTCCGCCGGCTCCATCACCGCCGCCGCCGCCAGTACCGCCATATGTTTGACTCCCGTCGCCGCCAATGCCGCCGGCACCGCCATTCCCGCCGATGATGTCGCCGCCGCCCTGATTGGTCAGCACTCCCTGTCCCAACAGGACAACACCGTCACCACCCAGGCTGCCAGAGCCGCCGGGAGCACCAGGGCCCCCGCTCACGACGGTAATGCCGTTACTTCCGATCGCGCCGGCGCCGGACAAGACGATACCTGCGTTCGTCACGCTGAACACGCCCGAAACCGTACTTGGCAGATACAATCCGTCGGCACCGTAAGCGGCAGGCGTGATAGCGCCGGTACTGGTTATGGTCAGCGGGCTCGAATAGGTTCCGCTCCCGAGAGTGACAGTGGCGGTAACCGTGTTATTGATTGTGCTGCCGGACATATTTGTTCCCCGCGTGGCAAAGGAGGGAAAGTGTTATCCTGCCGCCACTTGGCTGGGGCGGGGCTGTTCGATGGGATAGGCGAGGGTTGCGACGATGCCGGCGCTGATCTTCTGGCCGGCGCACAGCGCGGCGGGGATGAT
>NZ_JAIMBZ010000084.1:0-4620 GCF_025499445.1 Acidiphilium sp. AL | reverse complement strand
CACGCCTTTGCTGTCAATACCATCCTGGACGCTTATCGCGACGACGGCGATCCCGCCGCACGACTTGCGGTCTTGTCGGCCTATCTCGGTCACATCAATCCGAGCCATACCTACTGGTACCTCTCGGCCGCACCAGAGTTGTTGAAGCTTGCCGGCGACCGGCTCGAGCGTCACCTCGGAGGTGACGCATGACCGCGATCGCCACGACCCTGCAGGCGTTCTTCACGGATCGCCTGGCTCGTCAACGTCAAGCCAGCCCACATACAGTTGCGTCCTATCGAGATGCCTTGCGGTTACTGCTGATCTTCGCCTCCAAACGCCAAGGAAAGGAGCCGTCGAAGCTCGATATCGACGATATCGATGCCGCACTTGTCGGCGCCTTCCTCGACCACATCGAGCAACAGCGGGAAAACAGCGTGCGCACCCGTAACGTTCGGCTCGCCGCGATCCGCTCCCTGTTCCGATACGCCGCGTTCCGTCATCCCGAGCATGCTGCCGTGATCGAACGTGTGCTTGCCATTCCTTCCAAGCGCTTCGACCGAAGGCTCGTTACATTCTTGACTGAACAGGAACTCGACGCACTGCTGGCAGCCCCCGCTCGGTCGACTTGGACCGGGCGGCGCGACCATGCCATGCTTGGGCTCGCGGCTCAAACCGGCCTGCGCGTGTCCGAACTGATCGGCCTGCGCTGTGCCGACGTCCATCTCGGATCTGGCGCGCATGTAAGCTGCGAAGGGAAAGGGCGAAAGCAGCGGATCACGCCGCTTACCTCGGGCACCGCCGCCATCCTGCGCGTTTGGCTTGCCGAGCGTGCTGGTCAGCCGGCGCAGCCCCTATTCGTGACACGGTCCGGAAAGGCACTCAGCCGCGACGCTCTCGAACATAGACTTGCCAAATACGTGCAGATCGCCGGCAGTATCTGTCCGTCACTGACACAAAAATCGGTGACCATGCATGTGTTGCGGCATTCCGCAGCGATGCGATTGCTGCGCGCCGGTATCGATACCTCGGTAATCGCGCTGTGGCTCGGCCACGAAAAGATCGAAACCACTCAAGTCTACCTGCACGCCGATCTTGAAATCAAGGAACGTGCCTTGGCCAAGACAGTACAAACGGGAACCAATCCCGGTCGCTTCCGGCCTGCCGACAAATTGCTCGCCTTCCTGGAAGCACTTTGATTATGCCGCTTCCTTCACAGCGATCACCGCCTCCCAGGCCGAGTTGCGGACGGAGGTCGGCATAATCCGGAAGTCGGCATGATGCACCGTGCAGCGCTGGTGACGCGTCGTGGGACAGACCTCCTCGAGCGCCTTCCAGAAGCCGAGCGCCCCGTCGCCGGTGGCCAATTGCGGCGCGATGGCCAGGCCACGGGCCTTCAGGTCCACCAGCAGTTCATGCCAACTTTGTGCGCTTTCCCGAAGGCCCATGCTGGTCGAGGCGGCCTGGGCGGCCGCCAAAGCACCGGGGCCGCTGCACGCGTTCTTTGTGCGCATCCGTGCCAGGCGCGGCCTGCAGATTGCGGCGGTCGCGCTGGCACGGAAGCTGACAGTCCTCTGCTGGCATCTCCTCACGAAGGAGGAGGACTATCTCTGGGCCCGGCCTGCGCTGGTCGCCAACAAGACGCGCGCCATGGAACTCCAGGCCGGCCTACCCCAGAAGAAGGGCAACCGGAGAGGAACCACCTACACCTACAATGTCAAAGAACTGCGAGACCTGGAGCGGCAACTGGCCGAACAGGCGGAACGCAGCTACGAGCACACCGTCGAAACCTGGAAAACAAGGCGTCCGAGGAACGGGGTGCGCGAGTGCCTCAATTCGGCAGGGCATGATTAGGCGACCCGGCGGCACTCTTAGCCGACGCGCCGCTCTTCGCCACGAGGTCACCCGCGCAGAAGGACAATAGCACAAAAGCTGGCGAAAGCGCTTGTCAATCTCATCCGTTGCACAGGGGTGGGCGCGGCGGCAGGTCAGGGCAACCCTCGATCTGATTCGGCGGCACCAACCTGCGACATTGAGACAGAGGAAGGTCCAAGACGAACACCGGTCATGCGGTAATCAATCCGCGCATCAGAGTCTGATCAACCGCCGTTTTGCGCCGCCGCGTCCTCCCCTGTGCAACCCAATCAGATGGACACCGCTGCAAGCGGCGGGCAGTTGCGCCTCAGCACGTTGACAACGAACATGAGTGCGCCGGGAGACCGGCAAGGAGCAGGAGGTGAAAGTCCACTACGATGAAGGAGTAGCAACCCGCATCGGCCCCGAGCCGTGCGCTGGCGTCCGCGAGGGCGTTGGCGAAGCGTCGGCAGGGGAGCGTGCAGGCCAGCCATTGAGCCGCGAAAGGATTGATGTCCCGGGTGCCGACGGTGTTCATGTACCGGAAGGCGAAATGGACGGGCGCGTTACTGCGAGCGCTCGCCCAACCCGGCGTGGCCCGAGACCCTGGCATGCACGGAAGCTCTTTGTACGGGAACCGGGAGATCTCCGGATTGGCCATCGGCCCATTGGTGGGACGAATGGTCCGTGGCGGGAAGGCGAGGAGCCGTAGCCGCCGATGCACGATCCGGAGAAGTCTGACTCTGGCATAGTAGCGAAGAAGCCGACGAACAAAACCGGGCGACCGGTGGCGGAGGCGGTGGAGCGAAGGCCGGAGACCAAGGGAAACGCGGACCAGCAAAACACGCTCCGGACCCAGAGTCGGGCAGGCGTGACCCAGGCGCTGGACCGCGTACGGCAAGCCGCAAGGCACAGGAAGAAGGAGGTTTTCACCGCGCTCCTCCACCACATCAATGTTGATACACTACGAACGGCGTTCTACGCGCTCAAGCGCAAAGCCGCCCCCGGAGTGGATGGCATGACGTGGCAGGACTACGAGGCCGATCTTGAGCTTAAGCTCATGGATTTGCATGAACGGGTCGACCGAGGTGCGTACCGACCGCAACCGTCCCGCCGGACCTACATACCAAAGGCGGATGGGAAACGGCGACCGCTGGCGATCGCGGCCCTGGAAGACAAGATCGTCCAAGGGGCAACCGTCATGGTGCTCAATGCCATCTACGAGGGAGATTTCCTCGGGTTTTCGTATGGGTTTCGACCTGGCCGGGGACCACATGATGCGCTGGATGCCCTGTCAACCGCGATCACGAAACGGAAGGTGAACTGGATACTTGACGCCGATATCCAAAATTTCTTTGGAAGTGTCAGCCAAGAATGGTTGGTTTGCTTCCTGGAACATCGGATTGGCGACAAGCGCATCATCCGCCTGATCCAGAAATGGCTGAGGGCGGGCATTCTCGAAGACGGGACCGTGACGGTCGATGACAGGGGAACGGGCCAAGGGTCGGTGGCTTCACCGCTCCTTGCCAATATCTACCTGCATTACGTCCTGGACCTGTGGGCCGAACGCTGGAGACGGCGGGAAGCCACCGGCGACATGATCATCGTGCGCTATGCTGATGATCTGGTTGTTGGCTTTGAGCACGAGGGCGACGCAGGTCGTTTTCTCGACGCGATGCGCACGAGGCTTGAGGAATTCGCACTGTCGCTCCATCCGGACAAGACCCGCCTGATCAAGTTCGGTCGCCACGCGGCGGCCGACCGTGAAAAGCGCGGGCTCGGCAAACCGGAGACCTTCATGTTTCTCGGCTTCACCTTCATCTGCGGAAAATCACGTGGAGGCCGCTTCCAGATTCAACGGAAGACCCGACGCGACCGCATGAAAGCGAAGCTTGCGGACATCAAGACGGAGCTACGACGACGAATGCATCAGCCCATCCCCGAACAAGGGAAATGGCTGAAGCAAGTCGTGACCGGGCATTTCGCCTACTACGCGGTCCCAACAAACAGCCGGGCGCTTTCAGCATTCCGGCACTTCGTGAGCGACCTCTGGCGGCGCTCGCTTCGGCGGCGCAGTCAAAAGGACGGCTTCACATGGGAACGCATGACGAAACTGGCCGACGACTGGTTGCCCAAGCCACGTGTCCTTCATCCTTGGCCAGATGCGCGCTTTGCCGTCAAACACCCAAGGTAGGAGCCGGATGCCTTAATTGGGCTTGTCCGGATCTGCGCGGGGGGCGCTCAGTAATGGGCGTCTCTACCGCGAAGAAAAACTGACCACGATGTGGGGTAGGATATCGCGTTTCGGTTTGGTTGCAAGGGGTAGTTTTGGCTTGATTGACGCGGAGCGACAATCAGGAAGATGCTTTGGGGGTTTGCCGGGTGGCTGGTCGTCCTGGCGCTCTTTTTCTCTCGAGTGCGGCGCGGCGTCTGTAGCTTTCGACGTTCATTTCGAGAATGGTGGCGTGGTGAACGAGGCGGTCCACGGCGGCCAAGGTCATGGCCTGATCAGGAAAAATCTTGTTCCATTCACCGAAAGCCTGATTCGCGGTGATCAGGATCGATCGGTGTTCGTATCGGCGGCTGATCAGTTCGAACAGAACCGAGGTCTCGGCCTGATCCTTGGTGACATAGGAAATGTCGTCGATTCACGTTGAGCTCAACGTGACTCGACTTATGTGCAGCGCGCAGTGATGTGGAGTCGAGGCCGTTTCCCGGCCTTAGTTAACGTCGTGGATCGCCCCCGCTCAACATAACCGATGCTGCGCAGGGTAGCGTGGTTCTCCC
>NZ_JAIMBZ010000083.1:0-4745 GCF_025499445.1 Acidiphilium sp. AL | reverse complement strand
GATCAGCGCGTCTTTCTCAGCATGCGATAGAAGGGACAGGTCAGGAAGCTCGCTCACGCCTCCCGTCGAATCGTATCCGCCGTGGTCACGTCAATTCACAATCGATTCAACTGGCCGACGGACCAGGATGAGCAGATACGAATAGAGCGTGATCGACTTAAAGTCATCACGCTCTATCCTGTCACGAGGGCGTCAGGAGCGCTATATATGCCTATATGATGCACTCTCGGAGACCAGGACAGACAACCTGATACAGATCGCCGGACGGTGCGTTGGACCCGAACGCGGCGTGGATCTGGATTTTGCCAGCCGGGAACCGGGAGTGCGCGCGCAGCGGTCGATTTCGGCGGTCCAGAGTATGACCGTTGATTTCGAGGTTTGGTGTTAAATCAACCCTTCAGTGATTATCCCGCGGCACGCCGAAGCGTTCGGCGATGCGCTGATAGGCGACCGCTTGTTCCAGCACCGCGCCGGTTTCCAGCTGGCCGGTGAAGCGGCGATGGATTTCCTGCCACGGCGTCTGGTTCACCAGTTCGGGCAGTGTGAGTGCGGCACGGCGGGCTGAAAGTTCGGCCTCGTCGATCAGAATGTTGGCGCTGCGGTCCTTCAGATCGACGCGGATGCGATCGCCGGTTTTCAGCAGCGCGAGGCCGCCGCCTATTGCCGATTCAGGGCTGGCGTTCAGGATTGAGGGACTCCCGGACGTACCGCTCTGCCGGCCGTCGCCGATGCAGGGGAGCTGATTGACGCCTTTTTGCACCAGCGCGTCGGGCGGCAGCATGTTCACCACCTCGGCGGAGCCAGGATAGCCGATCGGGCCGCAATTGCGGATCACCAGGATGCAATCGGCGTCGATGTTCAGCGATGGATCGTTGATCCGGCCATGATAATCCTCCGGCCCCTCGAACACGATGGCACGACCCTCGAAGGCGTCGGGGTCGCCCGGCTCGCTCATGAAGCGGTCGCGGAATTCCCTGGAAATGACCGAGGTTTTCATGATCGCACTGTGGAACAGATTGCCGGTGAGCACGGCGAAGCCGGCACGCTCGGCGAGCGGGTTGGCGTAATCGCGGATCACGTCGGCATCGATGCCGCGCTTGCCGCGATTTTCCTCGCCGATGGTGCGGCCGGAGACGGTCAGCGCGGTTTCGCGGATCTTGCCATGGCGCATCAGCTCGCCGATCACCGCCGGCAGGCCGCCGGCGCGGTAATAGGCTTCGCCGAGATATTTGCCTGCCGGCATCATGTTGACCAGGAGCGGAATGTCGTAGCCGATCCGGTCCCAGTCATTGATGTCGAGTTCGACGCCGATATGGCGGGCGATGGCGATGATGTGGGGCGGACAGTTGGTCGACGCGCCGATCGCCGAGGCGCAGACGATGGCGTTTTCGAAGGCGTCTCGGGTGAGGATTTTCGACGGGCGAAGGTCTTCATGGACCATTTCGACGATGCGCCTGCCGGTTTCATAGGAGATCTGCGCGCGCTCGCGATACGGACCGGGAATCGCGGCGCAGCCGGGCAGCGACATGCCCAGTGCCTCGGCCATCGCGTTCATTGAACTTGCGGTGCCCATGGTGTTGCAATGACCCACGCTGGGGGCGGAGCCGGCGACCATGTCGATGAATTTGTCGTAGGCGATCGTGCCGGCGGCAAGGCGCCGGCGGGCTTCCCAGACCACGGTGCCCGAGCCGACCAGTTCGCCCTCGAAATGCCCGTCCAGCATCGGCCCCCCGGACAGAACGATCGCCGGCAGATCGACCGTGGCGGCGCCCATGATCATCGCCGGGGTGGTTTTGTCGCAGCCGGTGGTGAGCACCACACCATCGACCGGGTAGCCGAACAGCACCTCCACCAGACCGAGATAGGCGAGGTTGCGGTCGAGCGCGGCCGTCGGCCGCTTGCCGGTTTCCTGGATCGGGTGGACCGGAAACTCCAGCGGCACGCCGCCGGCGGCTCGGATGCCGTCGGCCACCCGTTTGGCCAGCTCGATATGGTGCCGGTTGCAGGGCGACAGGTCGCTGCCGGTCTGGGCGATGCCGATGATCGGCTTGCCCGATTGCAGCTCCTCGCGGGTCAGGCCGAAATTGAGGTAGCGTTCGAGATACAGCGCGGTCATGCCCGGATTGCCCGGATTGTCGAACCATAATGCGCTGCGCAGCTTCGGTTTCTGCTCCGGTGTCATTTTTCGATCTTTCAGTTCGACCAGCCGCCGTCGATCACATGGGCGACGCCGGTGGTGAAGCGCGATTCGTCGGCGGCGAGATAGAGTGCGAGGGCGGCGATTTCCTCCGGCGTGCCGAGCCGGCCCATCGGCTGGCGGGCGACGAATTCGGCCTCGACGGTGCTTGTATCCGTCCCGCGCGCTTCGGCGAGGGCGGCAATTCTTCCGCGCAGCGACGGGCTTTCCACCGTGCCGGGGCAGATCGCGTTGCAGCGGATGCCGCGCGTGACGAAATCGGCGGCGACCGATTTGGTCAGCCCGATCACCGCCGCCTTCGACGCGCCATAGGCGAAGCGGTTCACCGCGCCCTTGATGCTGCCGACAGTGGAGGCGACGTTGATGATCGAACCTCCGCCGGCTTCCAGCATCCCCGGCAGGAAAGCACGGATCATGCGGAACATCGCGGTCACGTTCAGATCGAAGGAGAATTGCCAGCCGGCATCGTCGCAATCGAGCACCGAGCCGTGATGGACGAAGCCCGCCGCGTTGACCAGGATATTGAGCGGCCCAGCCGATTTGACCATGGCGGCGATCGCAGCCGGGTCGGTCACGTCGAGTTTTTCCACGCGCGCGCCTGAAAGACCGGCGAGCAATCCGGCGTCCCGATCGGTCGCGATCACAGATGCGCCCTCGCGCAGTAAAGCCTCGGCGATCGCCCGCCCGATGCCCTGCCCGGCCGCCGTGACCAGCGCCGTCTTGCCCGCAACCCGTCCTGAATGTGACAAATCCGTTCCTCGCTCTATTGATTGTCCGGCGGCGCCATCTGGACCCGGCGTCGCTCCGTTGATACATGGCGATTACCAATAACCGACAGATGCGGCAAGCAGCATAAGCGGAACAGGAGGCGGCGAGATGGGCTCAACCTACCACATATACGATCCGCGCATGCGGCAGATGCTGCTGATGAATGCCGAGATCGAGCGTATCGCGACCGGGTTCCGCTGGGCGGAAGGTCCGGTGTGGTTCGGCGACGCCAATTGCCTGCTGTGGAGCGATATTCCCAACGACCGGATCATGCGCTGGTGGCCGTCCGGCGAGGTCGATGTCTATCGCAGCCCGGCACACTACACCAACGGCCATACTCGCGACCGGCAGGGACGGCTGGTTAGTTGCGAACACGGGCGGCGGTGCATCAGCCGCACCGAATATGACGGCGGCGTAAGCATCCTCGCCGATCGGTTCGACGGCAAGCGGCTGAATTCGCCCAACGATGTCGTGGTGAAGTCGGATGGCAGCATCTGGTTCACCGACCCCGATTACGGGATCATGTCCGACTATGAAGGCCATCGCGCCGAGAGCGAACAGGGCGTCTGCCGGGTCTATCGGCTCGATCCGGCGACCGGCGCGCTCATCGCCGTCGCCGAGGATTACGAGCGGCCGAACGGCATCGCCTTCAGCCCGGACGAAAAGCGCCTCTACATCGCCGATACCGGCTTCACCCATCGCGAGGGCGGGCCGCACCATATCCTCGTCCATGAGGTGATCGACGGCGTTCGGCTCGGGTCGGGACGGGTGTTCGCGGTTATCGAGCCCGGCTTCGCCGATGGATTCCGGCTCGACGAGCACGGCAATGTGTGGACCAGTTGCGGTTCGGGCAACGGCGTTGCGGTATTCGCGCCGGACGGCACGCCGCTCGGCAAGATCGAGATTCCCGAAATGGTCAGCAACGTGGCGTTCGGCGGCCCCAAGCGCAACCGCCTGTTCGTCACCGCGACGAGTTCGGTCTATTCCCTCTATCTCGGGGTGCGCGGGCATTCTATTTTATAGGCTTGCGGCGCGCGGGCGAGAAGGATGGGCATGATCGGCAGGCGGGGGTTCGTGGGCGCGGCGGCGGTGCTGGGCGCAGGTGTCAGTGCCGATGCCGCACGGGCGACGGGCGGCGAGATCGGTGGACCTCTCGATCGGGATGGGGTCGGGCGGATCGTGGATCGCGCCATCCTGCCGCTGATGCGGACGCACGGAATTCCAGGCATGGCGGTGGCGGTGACGCTGGGCGGCGCACATCATTTCCGCGAATACGGCATGGCATCGCGGCGCAACGGCCGGCAGGTCACGAGGGAAACCTTGTTCGAGATTGGCTCGGTCAGCAAGATCTTCGCCGGAACCCTGGCGTCCTACGCGGATAGTACGGGTGCGCTTTCGCTCTCCGACAGCGTCGCCCAACATTTGCCCGCCTTGCGCGGCAGCGGCTTCGATTCGATCAGCCTGCTGAACCTCGGCACCTATACCGGCGGCGATCTACCTTTGCAGGTGCCGGACGGGATCGCGACCATCCCGGAACTTCTGGCGTTTTTGAAACGCTGGAAGCCGGGCTATAAGCCGGGGGCGCGGCGGAAATACTCGAACATCAGCGCCGGGCTGCTCGGCCTGATCGCTGCACGGCGCCCTAGTCTTACTGTGTCACAAAATTCTTGCAGCGATTCGTTGACGCGTGTGAGTGGGTAGAGATTCTGACTCGTGGAGGCGGGTGGTGGGTCTCGAATCGAACACGCAAGGCAGCGAATCACGTCTGGCCGCCTATGTC
>NZ_JAIMBZ010000082.1:0-5334 GCF_025499445.1 Acidiphilium sp. AL | reverse complement strand
GACGCCCATCGCGCCTCACGCCCGTTATTTCCAGACCATGCGGTCCAATCCGCTCCATCATAAGTATCCACCTCCCGTAAGTGGACACCTATTCCCAGCAGCCCGCCACCCGGCCTAGGTGCGCCGAAATTCGCGCTTATGTTTCACGGCAGGATCGTCTAGCGCGCCCTTCGCGATCTCCCGATCAAGTTCCTCGAGATCTTCCGCCAAGCGGTCAAGCTCCCGGACATACCGGTCGATGGCGGCGCCTGACCAGACTCCTCGCTCAATTCCAGTCAGATCAAATGCGATAGCCCTAATGGAAGTCCGGCCAGACATTGCTTACGGTAGTCCAACGGCGTAACACCCGTCCATTTCTTGAACGCTCGACTAAATGCGCTTTGTTCGGAATAACCTAGTAATAGAGCTATTTCACCAAGAGAAATATGTTCTTTATTTAATAAATTAACAGCAAATTCGCGCCGAATACCTCGCACTAAATCGACAAAATTTATTCCTTCATAGCAAAGATGTCGGTAAAGGCTACTCTCGCTCATACCGATTTTGTGAGCAACAGTAGCGAGCGTCAGATCACCGCGAGCAAATCCAATCCGAATCTCATCGCATACCAAACCGACGAGGTTATTTGACCATCTTACTTGTTTTTTATTTTTGATCGTTGAATCAATTAGTGCTCCACGTATAAGATCTGCTTGTGGAATCCGTGCGGCAAGAACGTTAGGACGAAATATTATTGCATTTCGTTCCGATACAAAACTGACTTCTGCCCCAAACGATGCATGATATTCACGGCAATCAGCAGGCTCGATATGCTCAAAGCGAATTTCCTCTGGTACAAAGCTTGAGCCAAGCATCTTGCGCAAAAAATTGAGAAGTACTCCAAGTGTCAGTTCAGAATCTTGCTGGCGGTCCGCGATCCGCCCATCCCGAATACGGTATTCGAGAAGCGCCAATCCACCTTCGAATCGAAGCCTCAACTCAGACTGTTCTTGTAAACCGGAGAAATTACGGCAAAGTTCTCTAAGTGCAGTTCCAACCGTTGGTACACAGTTGACGAGATTACCAATTTCACCAAGCAAACGAATATCGCTGGCAAAACCAAAGTGAAGTCCGAATCGTTCCATATTTGTTCTTCGAGAAGCCTCTTCAAGAAGATTACAATAGACAGCGAGCGGCAATCGGCCAAACGGATCATCGAGATCACAATTCTCGACCTCAGTACTATGCAATATAACGTCCGCCTCAAATCCAAGGCTCTCTATAAATCCCACTATCCCACTTGCAGCAATCGTACGAATAGTTGGCGAGGTCATGACTGCTGGTCTTGTCATTGCCTCTACTCGAGATTGTTTCCAGGCACGCTAGCAATATGCCGACAGCCTTGTCCAAACCAAGCCTCATCTCTGTAATCTCTTAGTATTGAGCGGCCTGCAACCCGGCTCTGTGCCGCGTAGGTGGTTTCAATCACGCTTCTCTCAGCCATGGGCTTGCAACCTTGAGATCGGATTATAGCTGACTTTGTAGTTCCGGGCGATCTGACGCATGGATCACCTGCCTCCCGCCTGTGCCTCATTTTCACGCCACGAGCCTTGGTTCGCTCCCGGCCCTCTACGGTCCTGGCCTGGATCAATTCACGCTCGAACCCTGCGAGGCCGCCGAGCACCGCCAATATGAGATGATCGTGCGGCATAATCGTGTCTCCCCATGTGTCGTCAGAGGGTCGAAATCCTATCATTCTGCAGGCCATCATGGCGAAAGTATTGAGAAGGTCGCGGCCGAGTGTCCAGCTAATCGAGCGCATTTACCACCAGCACGTCACCGACCCAGAGCCTGTCAAGCGCCCAGCGCATTTGACAAGCGCAAACGGATTTGCCGCCGCTGGGCGCCCCTGCAGAACCTTCCTCGCTGCCGACGACCCGGAAGTTGGTCCTCCTCGGCAACCACACTCTGGCCGTCTGTCGATGCCTGCTCATGCCCGTAAGTCATACTTAGCTATACACCGGATGTCTGGTGCTGGAAATGAACTACCTGAGATTTTTGGGTGAGCGTCGATCAAGGGTGGGATGAGTTCGGCCATGACCTCAGTCTGAGCTGGTCGACGACATGACGCAGGGTCTGGCTGGCTGAGGTGCGACCCGGCTGGATGAAAGCCTGGGCAGGACGGCCGAGACCATGCTCTGCTGGCCTTTCGGTACGTAGGCGAGCGGCCGTTGCGCATCCAATGAACGGCAGCGTTGCCAGGACGCTCCTATCACCCTTGAGCCCCTTCATGAGCATCGGGTCGAAGTCTCGCAACTCCATTATACCCCACCGATCCGATGACCACCCAAACCCACACCATTACGAATTCTGAATCTCCTCCACGAGCGCGGACATTATTTTTGGTCTCGTAGTGGGAAACCGTACAATCGGATTGAGTTGGCAACCAAAATATTCTCTCGAACCTCTGGCTCTGGGGCCCAATCGGCAAGTAGATCCAGCAAATCACCCACGTTGGGCATGGCATTCCAATGGGCAACATGTGGCCAATCTGATCCCCAAATGCAGCGGTCGGGTGCCGCCTTGATCAGGGCACGAGCGATCGGGATGGTGTCTGCATAGGGTGGTGCATCCGACAATCGATATGCGCCGGATAGTTTGACCCATGCACCATCGTTTAACAGGCCCAGTATGAGTCGTGTACCAGATGAATCAAGACCGTCGGATGCTTGCAGGTACCCCATATGATCGATCACAAAGGGTACCCGCAATCGGGAAATGCGTGTCGCAATGGGCGCCAAAGTATAAACGTCAGTTAGAAATTGCAAATGCCAGGACAGTTCTGCACAAATTGCCTCGTAGCGTTCCAAATCCTTGAAACCAACTCCCCCACCAAACAAAGTATTAATTCGAAGCCCCACGACGCCCGCCTCGTTCAGCGAGCGCCACGTCGCCTCTGGCAAATCCGGGGGAACAACGGCAATGCCACGCAAGCGGGTCCGGTTCGCGGCAAGTGCTTCCAACATAACTCGGTTGTCCGTTCCATGGACGCTGACTTGGACCAGCACTCCATAGGTCATCCCTGTTGCATCGAGCATGGCCATATAAGCCTCTGTTGAGGCCGATGGCGGTGTATAACTGCGCGAGGCAACAAAAGGATAAGCGGGTGGCCTGCCAATTACATGCGCATGAGTATCAACAGATCCAATGGGGACAGTAAAGCAAGTGGGCAAATGCGGCACGCAATCTGGCCCGGGACAGGGTCGCATTCTATCAATACTGTGCATTGAACTCATTCTCCGACGGTTCGATCATGAAATGCGCGCCAAATCGTGCGATTGAGTCCATAAAAGCTGACACTTGTCCCCCCGGGTTGATCTTCACTTTCCGATTGGTCCGACCCGCCATTGGACAGCCAGCTCTGTACCCGCTACTCGCAGCCGGCTCGGTGGTAGATCGTGCAGACGTGTCCAGGCCCGACGCAACTGGCGCGTTGACGCGAAACCCGCGCGCTCGGCGACCGTCTCAATGTCGAGGCGGGAATTAGTCAGAAGCTCCCATGCGAGCGCCACTCGCATACGATTCACATAGTCGGTGATGCTCATCCCGGCATTCTCGTTGAAGAGGCGCGAGAGGTTACGCGGACTGGTCGCCGCTACGCGGGCAAGCGTTTCAACCGACCAATCCCGCGCCGGAGCGGTGGCGACGGCATCTTGCGCGCGGTGTACCGATGGATGGATGTGGTTGCGACCTTGGAGCCAGGGTGAGATCTGCGGGTCGGCCGCACTACGCCGCAGATAGACCACGAGATAACGCGCGATCGAAAGCGCGCATGCATCGCCGGCCATTCGAGCTACGATGTGGAGCATCAAGTCGATCCCGGCGGTAATACCGGCGCTGGTTAGACGATCGCCGTCCTCCACATAGAGCCGGTTTTCCAGCACGCGGGCGTTTGGCGCGATCCTCGCGAGTTCGGCAATGCAGGCATGATGGGTGGTGCAATCGCGATCATCGAGAAGGCCCGCCCGCGCCGCTAGCAGCGCGCCCGAGCAGATCAAGACAAGCTTTATGCCCGGGCGGGGTGTGCGTCCCAGCCAAGCGACGATCTCGGCCTCGCGAGCCATGTCTTCATCCCGGTTCCTCGATCGGGTGCCGAGTGGCACATCCGCGCTGCCTGCGACAACAACCAGCGCACCGTCCGGTAAATGATTGGGCAAGGGCGCGATACCCGCGACAGCGAGGCCGATGGAACTGCCGATTTCCGGCGACGGGCTGACATAGGAGACGGCGAAGCGCACGGCGGTCTGCTCGAGATTAGCCTTGCGTAGCACTTCCACTGGTCCCGCCACGTCAAGCAGCAGGACGCGCGGTGGTATTACCACATAGACGGGAATCTCGGTGGGTCGCACACCCTGTCCCATGGGCGATTTATTTCGCTCACCCTGCCAAGGCATCTTCGACCGTAGCAATCCGGGCAAAGCGCTCTGCGAGCACCAGTTCGGTGCGAGCTCGGATTTCGGCAGCGCCCCATTCCCTGCCTGTTGCATCTGTCATCGAAAAAGTCAGCGTCGCCTCGCTGACATAATCAACGGCGTAACCAAGGTCTGAGGCGTGGCGAACTGTAGTCTCGCAACACTGCTCGCTGCGGATGCCTGATACGATAAGGCGCCGGATGCCGTGCATCGTCAACCAGACGTCGAGTCCGGTGCCGACCAAGGCGCTGTGGCGATGCTTGTGGAAGATAACTTCCGGTTGAACAATAAGCGGTGTAAACGATGTCACGAAACCGGAGGTTTCCGCGAAGGGACCGCTATCCTCGACATGGAAGATCTGAACGATCGGGATGCCGGCGGTCTTCGCACCATCGACCAACCTCTGAAGATGGGCAACAAACGCAGAGACGTCCTGCTCCCGGTAGTCAGGGCAATGTCGGAATGATTCCTGTGCATCGATCACAACGAGCGCGCTGTTGGAAGCGGACATTTCTGTTTCCCCCTGATTGAACACGGCATGATGCTATAGCTGTAACAGATCGATAAAAATGCCTACAAGAGACGAAATTCGGACAAATCGCGCCATCGGAATAACCCACCCGCTGGTTATGCGAAAGTATGTATCGACGTTGGCATGGAACAGGTGCTCAAACCCGTCCCCGCCAAACTCTCCCGCGCCGGGCCAGCCGTTGAGGTGAATGATCATTTCACGAAACAGAGGCAGGTTGCGCCGCCCCTGCACCTCAACGATTGGAGCAGAAATTCATCCGCAGGCGGCGACCGCGCGGCGCGCCATCACGCCGACCAGATGCGCGCGATAGGCCGCACTCGCATGGATGTCGCTGCTCATGGTGCTCTCGGG
>NZ_JAIMBZ010000081.1:0-6010 GCF_025499445.1 Acidiphilium sp. AL | reverse complement strand
CGACGAAGATCGGATCGGTATTGATGGACGGAGCTGGGGCAGCGACTTCCTTCTCGGCAAACATGTTGAATCCTTCCAGAGATGAACCCCCCGCGTAGCCCGGTATGGCCGCGCTGCGCTCATCCCCATAGGATCTCTCTGCCCCGCCCCATAAAAAATGCCGTGGACCAAAACCGGCCCACGGCAAACATCAACACAAAGAATAACGCGCCCGTTACGCCGCCCGCTCCAGCAGCAGCTTCGCCTTGCCCTCCAGCTCCAGCCGGGCGTCCTGGTACGGGCGGCTGCGCGCCAGGGCGGTGATGCCCTGCACGAAGTCAAACACGGACTCTGGCGGGTGGCCTTCCTCTTCCAGCACCGTGGCGATGATCTTCGCGGTCTCACCCTTGCTGAAGCCCCGTTTGCGCAAAAACCCCTCGCGCTCGTCATCCTGGCGCGCGACAATCTGCTCCCGCGCCGCCTTGATGCCCGCCACGAACGGCGCCGGCGAGGAATTGGCGAACCGCCGCAACGCGGGCGCCGCCTCATGGGCAAAACGCTGAGTGGCGAATTTGCTGTGCCGGATGCTAATTTCCTGGAAATCCTCGGCACCCCAGATATTCCGGTTGGCGCACACCGCGCGCAGATAAAACGATGCAATACCCAAGGTCTTCGAGCCGACCTCGCTGTTCCAGCAATAGAACCCGCGAAAATATAGATCCGGCTCACCATTCGGGAGCCGCCCCGCCTCGATCGGATTGGTATCGTCCACCAGGAACAGAAACACGTCGCGATCGCTCGCATAGAGCGTGGTGGTCTCCTTCGTCACATCCACATAGGGGTTATGGGTCATGGTCGCCCAATCCAGCACGCCCGGCACTTTCCAAGCCGTATCTCCCGTGCCGTTGCCCGCAATCCGCATCACCGCCGCCACCAATTCATGGTCCCAGATGCGCCCATAATCCGGCCCGGTGACGGCGCGCAGCTCCACCCGCCCATCATCGGTCTCCAGCGTCTTCACCAATTCGGCGCGGTGGTTGAGCAGCCCATGCTGCAGATTGATCCCCGCCAACGGCGCGGGCAGATCGCGCAGATACCCGGCCGGAGCCCCCACCAGCCCGCATAACTGCCCAAAACTCCAATGCGTCGGCACCACCGGTTGCTCCTGGCCCGGCACGATCAGCGCCTGTCGCTCGCCATCATCGCGCCGCGCCTCCACCCGGATCGCCCGGCTCTCCACATTCCGCGCCTCGGCCCGCTCCGCACGGGCCCTCACCGCGCCATACAACTCAGGCAGAGACAGAAACCGCTCATCGTCGGGGCGCGAAAACCATTCCGACGACACCCGCCCCAGCCGCTCACCCCGGCTGACATCAACCCTAAAACCCGCCGGCCCAGCCCGGCCAGCGTTCTCTCCCATAACCGCCACCGCGGCAGACGCATTGATATCCATGGCACTTCTCCATGACAGGCGCCGGAAGCCTCTCCTCCGGACTAAAACCTGTCATGAAGCGCCCAACCCAACTCTCACTCTCAGGCCCGGACTCGGGGCCAGAAATTGCCACGGCTATTGGAAGCAGCGCCCCTTTAACGCCGTTACGAGACCCAGTTTGTTAACGCGAAAGCTGCTATTTCTGCAATACACGTCTTTCTGAATTCAAGAATTCTGCGACAAGCGAGACGTCCTTGCATTGTCGTCTCTGTCGGTCTTTTGAACCATCTAATATTAGTTAGCCATCGTGCTAAATAATATTGACAAACGAAAGTTCCGTCCATATAGTTAGCCATATGACTAACAAATTTAATCGACTCGATCTTGCCTTCGGCGCGCTTTCCGATCCGACCCGGCGGGCAGTGGTTATGCGCTTGAGCCTGAAGCCCGCCTCAGTCAGTGAGTTGGCTGAACCCTTTGCGATGGCGATGCCAACCATTCTCCAACACATTCGCGTTTTGGAGGCGAGCGGCCTCGTCGAAACGGCCAAAATCGGGCGCGTCAGAATGTGTAAACTGCGCGTCGAGGCCGTGCAGGAGACCGAACAATGGTTGGCTATGCAACGCGTGATTTGGGAAGGCCGGCTCGACCGGATGGAAACTTACGTGAACAATTTACAAGCGATGGAGACGACAAATGACAGCCACCGTCGAATCAAGAAATGATGCTCTCAATACCTGGGCTCGTGACCGCGAAATCGTTCTATCTCGTGTGATTTCTGCACCACGTGAACTGGTGTTCAAGGTTTGGAGCGATCCTCTCCATCTGCCGGTTTGGTTTGGTCCTGCGGGATTCAAAGTCGAGACGCAGGAAATTGACGTTCGCGTCGGTGGAAGGTGGCGCTTTATCTATATTGCACCTGACGGGACGCGTTACGAAAATCGAATTATTTTCTTGAAAATCGACGCACCTCGCCTTCTGGAAATTGATCATGGATCAGACAAAGATGATGACCCCGGCAAGTTTCGTACAATCATTACGTTTGATTAACAAACTGATGGAAAGACTGTTGTAACTTTGAGGCAACTCCATCCGACGAAGGAACAACGCGACGCGACAATTGGATTCGGAGCGGTTGAATTCGGTTATCAGACATTGGACAAACTGGCGCAGCATATTGCCGCCCTGGGCGCGGCGTAATCCGCCCGCCCGCCCGCCGTTGTTGGGAGAAGCACCGCTATAGAATCAAGCCGCACTTAACCTGGTTGGCTTTAGGGATCGCGTGCAAATTTCAAAATTTTTGGTTCCCCGATTAGGCGATAAGAAACTCTGTAACGTCCGTTTCGGTTTCGGTATCGTACGAGGCGTGGGCCGCCGTTTTCCGCCCAATCGCGCAACTGGTGCCTTTCACCACATGAGGACTGGCGTCTGCCTCAAATAAAAATCGGTCGTCAGCTGGTCCACCACGAATTGAGCGACATCGGCACGGGCTATCTTGCCGCCTTTGACGCGTGCGAGGTCGGTAATAGCCCTGGCGTTCCCGCGAGCTGGATCATCTGTGAGCATGGCGGGGCGGACTAAAACCCAATCGAGCGAGCTAGCGCGGATCGCGGCTTCCTGGCGTTCCTTGTCCTTGTAAGCCTCGCTGAGTAGCAAGGGCAGGAACAGTCGGTCGAACACGAAGCCGCCATGACCACGGCTGTCCCCGACCCCCAGGGCGGACACGCAGACCAGACGGCGCACGCCGTTGCGCGTCATTGCCGCGATCATGGCGTGTGTTGCGACGGTGAGCACATCGACCTTACGGCGACCCATGCCGGTGCCCAAGGCGCAGACGACCGCATTGCAGCCGTCCGAGGCGCGCATAAGGGTGACCTCGTCGCAAACATCGCCCTCGATTATGTCTACTCCCGGCAGATCGGCGAGCGCCTTCGAACGAACAAGCGCCACGACGGAATGGCTTTTCGCCACGGCATCACGGACAATCAGCCGTCCGGTTCCGCCCGTTGCCCCTAAAACAAGAACTTTCATATGGCCGCCTTTACTAAAATCATGTATTTTTCTGATGTTGAGGGACAGAGCACTGCCCCTGTGATTTAACGAATGAGCGGCAGAATGGCCCGGATACGGGGATCGCGCAGATAAAGGCCGCCCCATGTCATTGCGCCCAGAAGTAGCGAAATGATTTCCGGCGGTGACCCCAACTCATCGATGCGGATATGGGCGCAGATGGCACCGCCGAGATAGCCAGTGGCCAGGATCGCGCCGAGGACGGTTGTTGCTGGAATGGCGTAAAGGATGGCGCAGGCGAGTACGATCGGACCCACGATACGGGTCAGGCCCATCGCAAATCCAGTTTCCTGCAACATGCTGGCGATTTGCGCCGGCACGAAGAGCTGAATAGTACCATCCCCGACCAGAACGATAACGACAAACGCGCTCATGATCCGGCCGGCCCACAGGGCGCGATGCGAGGTCATAGTTCCGGACATTTGTCGGTCTCCAATGTGGCAATTCATATTCGTGGCTTACTGTGTGTCTGGGATGTGATAAACATCCATAAAATGAACGTACCGTTCTCTCTATGGTGAACAATCCGAGGCGCGAAATGCAAAATCTCGAACCCATCCTCATATTCATAACTGTCGCTGAAATGGGGAGTTTTACTCGCGCGGCCGACAGGCTGGGCATCCAAAAAGGGCGAGCCTCAACCGCGATTCGGAAGTTGGAAGAAGATGTCGGAATCAGGCTCCTGCACCGGACGACGCGCAGCGTGCAGTTGACCGAGGACGGACGCGCATTTCATGCCCGCGCCCGTGATCTGCTTGCTGAAGTTGATGACCTGCACTCGATGTTCGCAGGCGATCACGTGGCACTCCGCGGGCGTCTACGGGTCGATCTTCCGACCGAAGTGGCACGCACAACGATCGTGCCGGCTTTGCCGGATTTTATGGCGGCTCACCCCGAATTGGAGCTGGAGCTGTCGAGCACGGATCGGCAGGTTGATCTGGTTCAAGAGGGGTTCGACTGTGTATTGCGGCTTGGCCCGATCAGAGACGAGACGCTGATTGCGCGCCCACTGGGACTGCTCCGCATGGTAAACGCTGCCAGTCCTGTCTATCTGGCACGCTACGGCATCCCTCAATCACTCGAAGATCTCCATCGTCAACGACATCGGACAATTCATTTTTCGGCAATGCTGGGCACAAAACCCAATGGGTGGGAATATCCGGAAGGCGACAGCTACGCGACGCTTCAGTTGCCAGGCTCGCTACACGTCAACAGCGCGCAGACCTACGACGCCGCTGCCATGGCCGGCCTTGGCCTAATTCAGGCGCCACTCTTGGGGATTTGCCAATATTTAGAGACTGAAGCGCTCATCGAGATACTCCCCGATTTTCGTCGCCGGGCGATTGCAGTGTCCCTCGTCGTTGCACATCGCAGCAATCTGTCGCGACGGGTCCGCATATTCATGAAATGGATCGAAGATGTGCTGGCGCCGTATCTGGAATAGCGAGACGCTGTTCCAGACATCTTCCGCGAGCCGCGCCTTGTCTGCTGCGGTAGCGTCTGTGAAACGTGGCAGAGGCAGACGGCTCATGATGTTCCTTCCAATCGGGCCTTGAGGTTGGTACATTCGGCTTGCAGTTCGGCAATGCGGGCATCGCGTTGCGCAACTGCAGCGGCGACATCAGCAGCGTCAAATTTTTGTGGTATGTGTTGCGGACAGTTGGCATCCCAGGCCTCGACCTGAAACAACACGGCCTGTTCGCCCTGCGCGCCGTACCCTTTCGGCATCAGCGTGGCGATCAACGCGGCATCATCGGTCAAACGCGCGCGTCCCCACAGCTTGATCCGGCGGCGGCGAGCATAATCCATCAGGAACAAAAACGCTTTGTCATTTTCCGCCAGATTGCCTGTCGAAACATATTGTCGGTTGCCGGCGTAGTCGGCCCAGCCGATGAGATCGGGTCCGACCACGCGAATAAACCCTTTCGGGCCGCCCCGGTGCTGCGCATAAGGCTGACCTGCGGCGTTGGCGGTGGCGAGATAGGCGGTGTCAATCTCTTCAAGGAAAGCGGCCAGGGATTTGTCGACGCCGGTGCGAAAACCACCCCGCGCCTCCATTCTGGCATAGGCCTCGCGCGAGCCGCGCGCCGACTGGATGGCCTTGACCGCCGGCGTGAAGGCGATGTCGCTACTGGGTGAGATCATGATTCAGGTTTCCGTATGAATGATGCCGCCAAAGTTAGCTTCGCGCGGTGAGCGTAATAGTGGATGGGGCCGCTTATTGCCGCGCCTCGGCGACCGCGAGCGTGTCAATATATTGTCGGAAGCGCTGGATCTTTCCGCCGACTACATCCCAGATATGCGCGTAGGCCGCGTTTACCGATTTGCCCGTGCCGGCATGCACGCCATTAAAGCTACCAAGCGATACGACCGTATTTCCTTCAGTGATATTAGAGGCTGTCTCGGAATGATGATGGAATGAAGGGTTGGGTGGCGGGATGAGGTGTGATTCCAAGAGGTTGTCGAGACCGAGTTGGATGGACAGCCTCATGTGGACCCCGACCACCCGTGCCTACCATAGGCGAGATA
>NZ_JAIMBZ010000080.1:0-6385 GCF_025499445.1 Acidiphilium sp. AL | reverse complement strand
CATGCTATACGAACTCATCCCCACCATGCCGGAGCCTCGCCTGCTGCCACTGGTCCAGAAATTCGCCGATATGCTCGCCGACCTGCCCGTCTTCGCCGAGACTTTCGGGGCAGTGTGAAAATGAGGGGAGTCTTGAGGCCCACAATGCATCTCCGAGGATGACCGGCCTTATCTGAGGCGGATTTGGATGATGGGTTGGGCAGGGGTGTGTCCTCGACATTGCACCATACTGAAGGGTCAATGCCCAAGCAGTCGGCGCGCGATTAGACGGTCGCTGATCTGTCTGGTATGACCGCCGGCCACCGCTTGCGGACAGAAAATTTACCCGCCAACGTCCCACGCCAAAAAACCAGTCATCGCAGCGTAACCCAATCTCAAGACAGCCCCATCGTCATGTTACTCAAAGAGCGCAATCGCAAACATCTGCAACCTATGACCTGCCCCGCAATGATTATGTTTAAAATATTCACCACCCTTGGCATATCTGGGGTAGTGTAGGCACCCCCCGTCATGACCCGCGTTGGGCCGCACACTTTTACACGGATGGCCTACCCAAGGTAATACCGCGATCAGTGGTCAAATCGTGATAAGCGCGGCTCGTTAAGCAGCAGATCCCGCCAGCATAGCGCGCCCTATCACAACAAGATGATGGCGTCTCTGTTGATTATTCTTGACAATCTGGAAGACTCTGACGAAGTTTGCCCCAACAGAGAAAAGCCAACACGAAACACGCCCCTCAGACCCGCTGCAAGCGGCGGAACAGACGTTGGAGAGATGAATGTGTGCGCCCCAAAAAGGTAAAAACCATTCCTCGCACGGGACTTTCGGCGGATGGCTCACCCGGTAATCCTGTCAGGCATTTCTTTGCGGAGCGTAGGGGCGATTGCATATGCCGCCCCGGTCGTGCCGAGTTCGCGGAACACGATCGCACTGGAAAGTATTGGCCGTGTCTTCGGCGGCGCGGTGATCGCGGTGGACGGCATTGATCTCAAAACCCGGTTGGGCGAATTCGTCGCCCTTCTTGCCCCCTATCTGGTCTGGCCGTGGCAAGATCACTTTGCTACGCATGTTTGCCGGCTGCGAAACCCCGGCCTCCGGACGCATTCTGATCTCCGGCGGCAAGAGGCGGCGGGGTCACCGCACAAGCGTGCGGTGACCCCCGTGTTCCTGATTCTACGCGTGTCGCGCAATTTTTCACCCGATTGCCTGCCATCGTCCCACTACGAGATTGAACTTGAGCACAGCCTCGCTTGGACTGTCCCCAGACAACCTTCTGCCGGTCGGCGCGTCCCAGAGCGATCGCGAAACTTGTGTGACCGAGGTGCTCATCACACCTATCTCAACACGACTCGAGTGCGTTGCAGCCGAGAACGGGTTAAGCGGACTGACGCTGAACGGGCAGGTCGCGCCGCTTTTTGCCCACCAGGGTACAGTCCGATCAATTCATCGCAAACGAACGTTGACCTAAGAAATCTGTTCGCATTCCGTCCCAGAATCAGTCGAGAGAAGGTCCATGTCGATCGCAAGATTCGCCGCACCCGCTCCCTCTGATGGCATCGCCTTCGTCGGCGGCCAGTATGTGCCACTTGCCGAAGCGTGCATTGCGATCACCGATCGGGGCTTCGTTCGTTCCGACGCTACCTATGACGTTGTCCATGTCTGGAAGGGGCGCTTTTTTCGTCTGAGTGACCACATCGAGCGCTTCCATGCCTCGATGGCGGGTCTACGTATGTCCTTGCCCTATTCGCGGAAGGAGATCGCGGACATCCTCCATGAATGTGTTCGTCGCAGCGGCTTGCGCGATGCCTATGTCCAAATGACATGCACCCGAGGCGTGCCGCCACTGGGCAGTCGCGATCCCCGAGAATGCGAGAACCAATTCTCCGCGTTCGCGCAGCGTTTCGTGTGGATCGCGAATGAGCAGCAGCGGCGGGAAGGATTGAGCATGATCGTCAGTTCCCATCAGCGTATTCCTCCCGAGGCCATTGACCCGCGTATCAAGAACTTTCACTGGCTAGACCTCACCATGGGTATCTTTGAGGCTTACGATCGCGGCGCCTTAGTGGCCGTTTTGCCTGATCGCGACGGCAATGTGACGGAGGGTGCCGGCTTCAACGTTTTCATCGTTAAGAACGGCGTTCTTGCGACACCAGATCACGGCGTTTTCGAGGGCATGACCCGCCGAACGGTAATCGAACTTGCCGAGGAACTGCAGCAACCCGTCGAGGTCAGGCCGGTATCGACCGCCGAATTACGAGCGGCAAATGAAATTTTTCTCACCAGCACGGCTGGAGGAGTGATGCCCGTGACCACACTCGACGGCAAGACGGTAGGTGATGGACAACCCGGTCCGCTTACCCGGCGTTTGCATGATTTCTACTGGCAACGCCATGACGAGCTTTTGCTCTCTACACCGATTGATTATGCAATATGAATTGGCATTTCACGCCCTCAAAGTTCAACATCGTTCGGAACATTGTCCTCATGGAGGCGTGAATGGCTGACACGCATTCCGCAATCAACAATTTTGAAGCTTTCTGGATGCCGTTCACGGCGAATCGACAATTCAAGAAGGTTCCGCGCCTTATCGTCGGCGCCAAGGACATGCACTATTTGACCACAGAAGGCCGAAAGGTGCTTGATGGCACCTCTGGCCTCTGGTGCGTCAACGCAGGCCATGGCAGGCAGCGGATTTCCGAGGCGATCACCAAACAAATCACTGAGCTCGATTATGCGCCGGCTTTCCAGATGGCCCATCCCAAAGCATTCGAACTCGCTGCGCGGTTGACTTCCATTATGCCGTCTTCGCTCGATCATGTCTTTTTTACGAATTCCGGCTCGGAATCGGTGGACACCGCGTTGAAGATCGCGCTCGCCTACCAGCGGATGAAGGGTGAGGGTTCGCGCTTTCGCCTGATCGGTCGCGAACGTGGCTATCACGGCGTCAATTTCGGCGGCATCTCAGTCGGCGGCATCGTTGCCAACCGCAAGATGTTCGGCACGCTCTTAACCGGTGTCGACCACATCCGTCATACCCACGATCCCAGCCGCAACGCCTTCTCCAAGGGACAGCCCGATTACGGCGTCGAGTTCGCCGACGATCTCGAAAGGATCATCGCGCTGCATGACTCTTCAACCATTGCCGCGGTGATCGTCGAGCCAGTCGCGGCGTCGACCGGCGTTCTGATCCCGCCCAAAGGTTACCTCGAGAAGCTCCGCGTTATTTGTGACAAATACAATATTCTCCTCATTTTCGATGAGGTGATCACGGGGTTCGGGCGACTCGGAACGCCCTTCGCTATCGATTATTTCGGCGTGATACCGGACATCGTCACGACTGCCAAGGGTCTCACCAACGGCGCGATCCCGATGGGGGCCGTCTTCGTCCGGCGAAAGATCTACGAAACCTTCATGACAGGCCCCGAGGATCTAATCGAATTTTTCCACGGCTACACTTATTCTGGCCATCCTGTGGCGGCCGCCGCTGCGCTCGCAACGCTAGACACCTTTGACGACGAGGGGCTGTTCACGCGAGGCGCCGAGCTTGCATCTTACTGGCAGGACGCCCTGCACTCCCTGGAGGGACTGCCGCACGTCATCGACGTACGCAATATTGGCCTCATTGGAGCAGTGGAGCTGGAGCCGATCGCTGGCCAGCCGACCAAGCGTGCTTTCACGGCCTTCCTTCAGGCGTTCGAGAAGAATGTCTTGATCCGGACGACTGGTGATACCATCGCGATGTCTCCACCTCTGATCATCTCAAAGGCACAGATCGATGAGCTGATCGGCACGCTGGCCGGGATTCTGAAGGAACTCGACTGAGAAGCTCGGGATGATCGATGGAATTAATCTGGAGTTCACCGCTCTTTCACATGATTTCAATGGGCTGTTGGATGAATTCGGTGTTCGAAACGAAAATGAAAAGAGGCTGCTAGATATGGATACTCTTCAGAATGCGATCAATGGGAAGCTAACATCATCAAAGAGTGGCAAGGCGCAGCCTGTCTACAATCCAGCGACCGGCGAGCCGGTTACGGCTGTTCCACTGTCCTCGGCATCGGAATTGTCGGAAGCGGTTGCCGCGGCGAAAAACGCCGCCGAAGCCTGGGGGCGGACGCCACCTCTGAAGCGTGCGCGCCATATGTTCCGCTTCAAGGAGCTTTTGGAACAAAATTCCAGCAAGATCGCCGAGGCGATCAGCCGTGAGCACGGGAAAATGCTCAACGATGCGCAGGGTGAAGTAAACCGCGGTCTCGAAGTCGTCGAATTCGTTTGTGGTATCCCGCATTTGCTGAAGGGGGAGTTCTCGCGCAATGCCGGCCCCGAGATCGATACCCATTCCGATCGTCATCCGCTTGGTGTCTGCGCGGGTATCACGCCGTTCAATTTCCCGGCCATGGTGCCGATGTGGATGTTTCCCGTGGCGGTCGCCTGCGGAAACACCTTTATCCTGAAGCCATCTGAGCGAGACCCCAGCGCCGCGATGATACTCTTCGATCTGTTCCAGCAAGCTGGGTTTCCAGACGGCGTCCTCAACGTCATCCACGGTGGCAAGGAGGTCGTGGACGCGATCCTCGAGCACCCCGATATCAAAGCGGTGAGCTTCGTGGGTTCCACGCCGATAGCGGAATACGTCTATGCGACCGGCACGCAGGATGGCAAGCGCGTCCAGGCATTAGGCGGCGCCAAGAACCATATGGTCGTAATGCCCGATGCCGACATCGACAAGGCAGTCGATGCGCTGATGGGCTCAGCCTATGGTGCCGCAGGTGAGCGCTGCATGGCAATCTCGGTTGCCGTTCCCGTGGGTGAAGAAACAGGCAACCGGCTGGTTGAGGCGCTTACGCCTCGCGTGCGCACCCTCAAGATCGGGCCCTATACCGATCCTGATGCGGAAATGGGCCCGCTTGTCACCAGGCAGCAGATGGAGAAGGTTCTCGGTTATATCGATCTCGGCATTCAGGAAGGCGCGGAATTGCTAGTCGATGGCCGCGGCTTCAAGCTGCAGGGCTACGAGAACGGCTACTTCATCGGCGGTACGCTGTTCGATCGCGTAACGGCAAGCATGAAAATCTACAAGGAGGAGATCTTCGGGCCAGTTCTGTCGGTCGTTCGGGCGAAGAACTATGCAGAGGCAGTCGATCTCATCAATGCTCATGAATACGGCAACGGAACCGCGATTTTCACCCGTGACGGCGATGCGGCGCGCGAATTCGCGGACAGGATCGAAATCGGCATGGTCGGCGTCAATGTGCCGATACCCGTGCCGGTTGCCTATCATTCGTTCGGTGGCTGGAAGCGATCGCTATTTGGCGACCACGGCGTCTATGGAACAGAGGGCGTTCACTTCTACACACGTCTGAAAACCATTACGAGCCGCTGGCCGACTGGCATCAAGTCTGGCGCAAGCTTTCAATTTCCGAGCCTGAATTAAGACGGGTCGATTGGATCTCCATTTTTCCATGCACCAAACGCCATTGATCAGGAGATTGCACTGCCCCGCTTGGTCACATGTTGGATCACGCGTTGGCAACGACCCAGGACCGGCTTTTCGGAAGACTTCAGAGAAAACTAACCTTACTGAAACGGACTAGAAGACTACACAATATACAAATTTGGAGGTAACAGCATGTCCGACAGCGGTTCAACACAAGAGAGAAGCCAAGAGAAATTAAAAAAAAATTCTCTTGGTACGTGGGAGCTTGGCGGAGTATCTCTCGCACAAATGGCGCCCGCATATAGTCTTTTTACTACGCTAGGATTGGTAGTGGCTGGCGTTGGTTTTGGCGCTCCATTAGTATTTCTTTTTGCCGGAATCGCGACCTTCTTCCATGTAAATACCACAGCAGAATTTTCCAGAAAATGCCCGAGCGCCGGCTCATATACATGCTTTATATCCAGGACATTCGGGAACTATACTGGAATCACAGTTGGAGTTGTATTTGTATTTGCTCAAATCCTTCTGATTGCGTCAATATTATTGGTTGTAGGAACATGGATACAATATAGTATTCAGCAAATGCTTGGTTATACTATTAATTGGATTTTGTTAATGTTTATGTTTTCTTTAATAGCCGTTTATCTCTGTATTCGGGGAGTCACTATTTCGTCAAAATTTGCGATCGCGCTATTTGCTTTCGAAACTGCGGTGCTGTTGGTAGCATCACTCGTAATGATAGCCACACACCTTCGTTTTATTTCTATACAACCGTTTAGTTTTATAAAATTATTTGGAAATTTTAGCGGTCTTGGGCTGGCATTTCCTTTGGCAGTATATCCATTTCTGGGTTCGAGTAATGCAGCTGCCATGGCTGAAGAGGCGAAGAGGCCTCATTCTACTATTAGGATAGCGGTTTTTTCGGCTACAATATTTGCCTTGTTATTA
>NZ_JAIMBZ010000008.1:0-102749 GCF_025499445.1 Acidiphilium sp. AL | reverse complement strand
ATGATCCTTGCCATGCTCCAGCACCATCCGCACCGCGCGTTCGCGGACCTCAGGTGAATATCTGTTCGATGTCTTCCGCTTTTCCATTGCTCCATCCTACTCAAGAGTTGGAGCCTCCAGGATTCCCGGCGCGGTTCAACGTCATTCATTGCCTAGTGCCTCCATCCTGATGGATATCCGCTCTCTCTTTCGTTACGGTTCGTTGCCCGCGACGCGATCGATGGCGTCGGTCAGCCGTTTCCGCTCCTTATTGATCCACTGACCTTCCGAGTAGTTTTGGAGAAACGCCTCGGCGAACTCCACAGGGTCCTCCCCAACGATCGCGCGGATCGGGGTTCCGTTCGCCGCGCTCTGCTCGAAGAGATCTGCGAGATCCTCCAGCATCGACACCAGGGTGTCCCCTTTCGTTATCGACCCGAAGTACATCAGGTACCGATTCAGCGCATCGATTGCCGCGCGATAATTCGCGGGAAGCTGTTCCGTGCGCGCTTTGTACTGCCAGTAGCGCCTCTTCTGCTCGATCGACCCTGTGATCTGCTCGATCCACCCTGTGGCCATGTCTATTTCCTTCCTGTGTGGAGCTGTTCGAGCCGTTCCGCGAGGAAGTTCCAGGTCCTCCAGAACTCTTCGAGATATTCCCGTCCCTGAGCGTTGAGCGAATACACCTTGCGCGGCGGCCCCTTCTCGGACGGGATCTTCTCCACGTCGACGAGGCCCTTTTGCTCGTTCCTGACGAGCAGGGCGTAGACGGTGCCTTCGGCGATGTCGGAGAAGCCCTGCTCCCGCAACCGTGCCGTGATCTCGTAGCCATACTCGGGCTGCACGGACAGGATCGCGAGGACGATGCCCTCCAGCGTGCCCTTGAGCATCTCCGTCATCTGCTTGCCCACGAACACCCTCTCTGGCTACTCATCGATACTGACTACTGGTATATAGCGTCACTCAATAGTAGCCGTCAAGTTCCACGTGGCGCGGGAGGTTTCGGCTCTTGCGATAGAGGACTGGTGGTCGTTCGCGGGGCTCTGGGACAAGGCCGAGACAGCGGAAGGTCCGCTGGAGAGCTTTGCCATCATCACGACCGAGGCAGGCGAGGACAGCCGGGCGCCCCCCAACCGCCAGCCCGTAATCTTTAGAGAAGGCCGACTTCGCCCGATGGCTGGACCTGTCGGCGGATGTAACCGGCCTGCTGACTCCATTGCCGCCAGGGACGCTGAGCATCGAGCGGACGTGAGGGGACTGAGACCGCTTCCTTAAAGCCCATCAAGGTGCGCTAACCACCCTTCTCCGACGTTCGGAATGTCTGCTTGCGGCGCGGAAGCTCTACGTGCCTCCCGCGCCTAACGGCGCAATCGGAGAAGAGTCCGAAGCCGAACGGCCCGTGCATCGGCCGGCGATCGGGCACTGCGCGAACTGACGGCTCCGCGGCCGCTCGACGCCCGACCCCGAACGTCGGTGCTGTGACATCTCTAACGGTGAGAAATCGTGACTTCTCTATCCGGCGTAGACAGACATGGATGACGATTCAGGAGCGACAAAAATAGAAAACGCCGCCCGTGGGGCGGCGTTTCCGAAGGCGCTGGAGGGAGCAAAAGATCAGTTTTCGGTCTGGGCCTGCTGGTTGCGGCGGCGGATCGCCGCACCGAGGATGTCGCCGAGCGAGGCACCCGAATCCGACGAGCCGAAATCGGCCATCGCCTGCTTCTCCTCGTCGATCTCGCGGCCCTTGACGGTGAGCTGGAGTTTGCGCGCCGCACGATCGACCGCGGTGATCTTCGCGTCGATCTTTTCGCCGACGGCGAACTTGTCCGGGCGCTGGTCCGCCTTGTCGCGCGCGAGTTCGGCGCGGCGGATGAAGCCGGTGAGAACGTCGTCCACCTTCACTTCGAGCCCGTTGGCCTGAACCGCGGTGATCACGCAGGTCACGACCATGCCTTTGTGGACACGGTCGAGCACGCCGGCGGCGGGGTCTTCCTCAAGCTGCTTCACGCCGAGGCTAATCCGCTCCTTTTCGACATCGACATCGAGTACCTTCGCCTTGACGATATCGCCTTTGTTGAACTTCGCCATGGCAAGCTCGCCCGGCTCGTCCCACGACAGGTCGGACATGTGGACCATGCCGTCGATTTCCGGGGCGAGGCCGATGAACAGGCCGAACTCGGTGGTGTTGCGAATCTCGCCCTCGACCACGGAGCCCACGGGATGTTCGTCCATGAACTGCTCCCAAGGGTTGCGGCTGACCTGCTTGAGCCCGAGCGAGATGCGGCGCTTGCCGGCATCGACGTCGAGCACCATGACCTCGACTTCCTGGCTGGTGGCGACGATCTTGCCGGGATGGGCGTTCTTTTTGGTCCAGGACATTTCGGAGACGTGAACCAGCCCCTCGACGCCGGGCTCCAACTCCACGAAGGCGCCGTAATCGGTGATGTTGGTGACCCGGCCGGTGACCTTGATTCCAGGCGGATATTTGACGTCGACACCGTCCCACGGATCGGTTTCGAGCTGCTTCATGCCGAGGCTGATGCGCTGGGTGTCGGAATTGAAGCGGATCACCTGCACGCGCACCGGCTGGCCGATGGTGAGTGCCTCGGCCGGGTGATTGATGCGGCGCCACGCGATGTCGGTGACGTGGAGCAGGCCATCGACGCCGCCGAGATCGACGAAGGCGCCGTAATCGGTGATGTTTTTCACCACACCGTCGAGGATCTGGCCTTCCTTGAGGCCCTGGATCAGCTCGCTGCGCTGCTCGGCGCGGGTTTCTTCCAGGACGGCACGGCGGGAGACGACGATGTTGCCGCGCGCGCGATCCATTTTCAGGATCTGGAACGGCTGCGGCGTGCCCATCAGAGGCGTAACATCGCGCACCGGGCGGATATCGACCTGGCTGCCCGGCAGGAACGCGGTGGCGCCGCCGAGATCGACGGTGAAGCCGCCTTTGACCCGGCCATGAATGACGCCGTTGACTCTGGTTTGTGCTTCGTGGGCCCGTTCCAGCATGGTCCAGGCTTCCTCGCGCCGCGCCTTCTCGCGCGACAGGACGATCGAACCGTCCTTGTCCTCGTAGCGCTCGATATAGAGATCGAACACGTCGCCCGGCTTGACTTCCTGGGTGCCGAATTCCTTGACCGGAACGCGGCCTTCGCTTTTCAGGCCGACATCGACGACGACGAAATCATCGTCGATGCGCGAGACCCGGCCCGAGACGACCGAGCCTTCGAACCCGGTGTTGCTGCCCAAGGTGCTGTCGAGCAGGGCGGCGAAATCCTCGGTGCCCGAACCTGTAGCGTTGGTGAAATCGTGAGCGCCTTGCGAGCGCATGGCAGTTGCGGTTGAACCCATGAAGCGGTCTTGATCCTTGAAACGAGGCCGGTGGGCCGGCCGGGTTGGCTTGCGCGCCGCGCCCACCATCCGGGGCGTTTCGTCGCGACTGCCCGGTGCTGAGGGGCCGGGCTGGTTGAACATCATTCCCATGCGGAAACGGGCCGCGCACATCATGCGCGCGGCTGGCCTGGAAATACGCAGTTTGCGCGGGTTTTGCAACCCGCGCGCGGCGATAGCGACTCTCTCCATAACTGCCGAGGCTTCGCGCGCCCGAATCACATGCTATAAGCCCGCCCCGATGACGCACGCGCACCCCCAGACCGGCCCGTATCCCCGCCCTGCCGCCAATCCTGTGCCGCCGAGGTCCAGTATGACGCGGCTCAGGCATCTGATCGTTCTCGCGCCGCTTGCCCTCGGCGGCTGCGGCCTGTTCGGCGGCGGCCATCCGCACACCGGAAAGGACGCGGCGTCGGGCAAGGAAAAAATTCTGCCGCCCGCGGGGACGCTCTACGCCAATGGCCTCGCCTATCTGCGGAAAGGCGAGAACAAGAAAGCCTCGGCGGCGTTCAACGAGGTCGAAGTCAATTATCCGTATTCGACCTGGGCGACCCATGCGGAGCTTCTGCACGGCTATGCCGAATACCGGCGGCAGGATTTCACCACGGCGGTCGGCGCGCTCAACCGCTTCATCCAGCTCCATCCGGCGAGCCCGGAAGCGGCCTACGCCTATTATTTGCGCGCGCTCTGCTATTACGAACAGATCGAGGGCGTGCGGCACGACCAGACTTTCACCCTCGAAGCGGTGCAGGCGCTGCAGGATGTCGTCACCCGATTCCCCGACAGCGCCTATGCGCGGGATGCGCGGGTCAAGCTTCGCCTGGCGGAAAACCGGCTCGCCGGACATGAAATGGCGATCGGGCGGTTCTACGAGCGGCAGAATCTCTACGCAGCGGCGATCATCAAATACCAGGCGGTGGTGCAGGACTTCCAGACCACGACCTTCGTTCCCGAGGCACTGGAACGGCTGGTCGAATGCTATCTCGATCTCGGCCTGACCAAGGAGGCGCACCGCACCGCCGCCGTGCTCGGCTACAATTATCCCGGCTCGCGCTGGTATCGGGACGCCTACGCCAAGCTGCGCGCCCATGGGCTGCTGAACGGGGTGGCGAAGCCCAAGCGGTCGGGCGGCTTCCTGTTCGGGCTGTTCTGACCGGGGGCGTGCCGGCGCCATGCTCACCGCGCTCTCGATCCGCGACGTGGTGCTGATCGACCGGCTCGATCTGGCTTTCGACCAGGGACTGACCGTTTTCACCGGCGAGACCGGGGCGGGGAAATCCATCCTTCTCGACGCGCTGGGCCTCGCACTCGGCGCGCGCGCCGATGCCGGGCTGATCCGCGCCGAGGCGAAGCAATCGGTGGTGGCCGCGTCCTTCGCCGTGCCGGCGGCGCACCCTGCCCAGACGCTGCTGACCGAGCAGGGAATCGAGCCGGGCGAGGAGATCCTGCTCCGCCGCATCGTGGCGCGCGACGGTAAATCCCGCGCCCTGATCAACGATCAGCCGGTGGGTGCCGGATTGCTGCGCCGGGTTGCCGATCTGCTGATCGAAATCCAGGGCCAGCACGCGCAGATCGGTCTCGCCGATCCGGGGGTCCAACTCGCCATGCTCGACGAATACGGGGTCGAGCCGGGGCTTCGGGAGTCCGTGGTTTCGGCCCATACGGCGTGGCGCGTCGCCGAAGCGGCACTCGGGGTGGCCGAGACCGCGCTTGCCGAGGCACGGCGTGACGAGGATTTTCTTCGTCATGCGGTGGACGAACTCTCAGGCCTCGCCCCGCGCGCTGACGAGGAGGATGCGCTGGCCGCGAGCCGGCAACGGTTGCAGGGCGCGGAACGGCGCGCCGAGGCGATCGACTCCGCACTGGCCGAACTCGCGCCGCGCGAACGCCGCTCGGCCGGGCCGGCCGCGACCCTGCGCGGGGCCGCGCGCGTGCTGGCACGGATCGCCGAGACGGAGGCGGACGGGACGGTCGCGCTCGCGCTCGAGGCGCTCGAACGCGCCGAGGAGGCGCTGGCCGAGGCGGAGACCCTGTTGTCGCGCGCGAGCGCCGAAGCCGAGGCCGACCCGCGCGGGCTGGAAGCGATTGAGGAGCGGCTGTTTTCGCTCCGCGCCATGGCGCGCAAACATGCGGTCGCCGTATCCGAACTTCCCGAGTTGCTCGACCAGTTCGCGGCGCGGCTCGCGACGCTCGACGCCGGTACCGCCGATCTCGCCCGTTGCGCCGCCACGGCAAAGATGGCCCGCGCGGCCTATATCGCCGCCGCTGGCGCGCTGATGGTGGCGCGGAACCGGGCCGCCGAGCGGTTGGCGAAGGCGGTGGCGCGCGAATTGCCGCCGCTCAAGCTTGACCGGGCGCGATTCGTGGTGGAACGCGCCGATCTGCCGGAGGCGCAATGGGGCGCGCGGGGTGCCGATCAGGTGCGGTTCCTGATCGCGACCAATCCGGGCGATCAGCCGGGGGCGATCGACAAGGTGGCGTCCGGCGGCGAGCTGTCGCGCCTGCTGCTGGCGCTCAATGTCGTGCTTGCCGGCGAATCGCCGGTCGGTACGCTGATTTTCGACGAGGTGGACAGCGGCATCGGAGGTGCGACCGCCGCGGCCGTGGGCGAACGGCTCGCGCGGATCGCCGCCGGCACCCAGGTGCTGGTGGTGACGCATTCGCCGCAGGTCGCGGCACGGGCCGGCACGCATTTCCAGGTCGCGAAACTGGCCGGGCGTTCGCGCGCGCAGACATTGGTGGGCCGGCTCGACGCGGCGGCAAGGCGGGAAGAAATCGCCCGGATGCTGGCCGGCGAGACGATCACCGATGCCGCCCGTGACGCAGCACTCAGCCTGATGGCGGAATCATGAACAGGAACGACCCGAAGCTTCGGATCGACGAATTGCTGGCGCGGATCGCCGAGGCCGATCTCGCCTATCATCGCGACGACCGGCCGATCATGGACGATGCGGCGTATGACGCGTTGAAACGCGAGGCCGAGGCGTTGCGAGCCGCCGATCCAGCGCTTGGCGCGGCGCTCGACCGGGTTGGCGCGGCGCCGTCCGGCGCTTTTGCGAAGATCAGGCATCGCCAGCCGATGCTGTCGCTCGACAATGTTTTCGCGCCTGAGGAATTTGCCGAATTCTGCGCGCGGATACGACGTTTTCTGAACCTTGGGCCGGTGCCGCTGGCGTTTGTGGCCGAGCCGAAGATCGACGGGCTGTCGATTTCGCTGACCTACGAGAATCGGCGTTTCGTGCGCGGGGCGACGCGTGGCGATGGAGCCGAAGGCGAGGATGTGACGGCGAATTTGCGCACGCTCGCCGGCCTGCCCGATACACTACCGGAGGATGCGCCGGATTTCATCGAGATCAGAGGCGAGGTCTATATGACCAAGCGCGACTTTCTGGCGCTGAATGCCGGCCAGGCGCGGCAATTCGCCAATCCGCGCAACGCTGCCGCGGGCAGTTTGCGACAGATCGATCCGGCGGTTACGGCATCGCGCCGGTTGTCGTTGTTCGCCTATGCGCGGGGCGCGGCGAGCGCGAAGGTTGCCGATACGCATTGGGATTATTTGCGCAGGCTCGAACGCTGGGGATTTTCGGTCAATCCGCTGGCCGAACGGATCGCCGAGCCGGAGGCCGAGGAATTTCAGCGGAGCATCGGCGAGCGGCGGGCGGCGCTCGACTACGATATCGATGGTGTGGTGTACAAGATCGATGATCTCGCGATGCAGGAGCGGCTTGGATTTGCCGGCCGCGCGCCGCGCTGGGCGGTGGCGTGGAAATTTCCCGCCGAGCGTGCGATCACCACATTGCGCGCGATCGATATCCAGGTGGGCCGGACCGGGGCGCTGACGCCGCGCGCGGCGCTCGATCCGGTGAATGTGGGCGGGGTGCTGGTGCAGCACGCGACGCTGCACAATGAAGACGAGATCGCGCGCAAGGATGTCCGCGTGGGCGATACCGTCGAATTGCAGCGGGCTGGCGATGTGATTCCGCAGATTCTGCGGGTTTTGCCGGAACACCGGCCGGCGGCGAGCGTGCCGTTCCGGTTTCCCGATCATTGTCCGGTGTGTGGCTCGTTGGCGATTCGCCCGGCGGGCGAGGCCGTGCGGCGTTGCACCGGCGGGCTCTCGTGTGCGGCCCAGGTGGTGGAACGGCTGATCCATTTTTGCTCCCGCGCGGCCTTCGATATCGACGGGATGGGCGAGAAGACGGTGCGGGATTTCCATGCGCGGGGCTGGCTGGAAAGCGCGCCCGATGTTTTTGCGCTGCCCGCGCGGGCCGGCGAGATCGCGGCGCTGGAGGGGTGGGGCGAAACCTCGGCCCGCAAGCTGGTGGCCGCGATCGAGGCGCGGCGGAAAATTCCGCTCGCGCGGTTCATTTTTGCGCTCGGCATAAGGCGGATCGGCGAGGCGAATGCGCGGCTGCTCGCGCGCCATTACGGCAGCTACGGCGAATGGCGCCGGCAGATGGAGGCGGCCGGCACGATCGGGTCGGATGCGCGGCTCGAATTGGGTTCGATTTCGGGAATCGGCCCGTCGATCGCCGAGGAACTCGCCGGGTTTTTCACCGAGCCGCATAATCGTGCCCTGCTCGACCGGCTGGTCGCGCCGCTGGCGATCGAGGATGAGGTGCAGATCGCGTCGGGTGGTGCGCTGGCCGGCAAGACCATCGTGTTCACCGGCACTCTGGAGACGATGACGCGCCCGGAGGCAAAGGCGCGGGCTGAGGCTTTGGGGGCGAAAGTGACCGAGAGCGTGTCGAAGAAGACCGATCTCGTCGTGGTCGGCGCCGATGCCGGGTCGAAGGCGGCGAAGGCGACGACACTGGGCGTCACTGTGCTCGGCGAGGCGGAATTCCGCGAGATGGCGGGGTTGTAGAACTCAGTCGTCGCGCTGGATGCGCTCCTGGCGCTCGTGCCGCTCCTGGGCCTCGATGGATAATGTGGCGATCGGGCGCGCCATCAGCCGCTTCAGGCCGATCGGCTCGCCAGTTTCCTCACAGAACCCATAAGTGCCGGTTTCGATTCGGGCCAGCGCCTGATCGATTTTGCCGATCAGCTTGCGCGCCCGGTCGCGGGTGCGCAACTCAAGCGCCCGATCCGTCTCGACGCTGGCGCGGTCGGTGATGTCGGGTTCGAGAATGCCGCCCTCGGACAGGCTGGCCAGGGTGCCGTTCGCCTCCATCAGCAGGTCGTGGCGCCAGCGCTGCAGGCGTTGCCGGAAATATTCGACCTGCATCGGATTCATGAACTCCTCATCCTCGCTCGGCAGATAATCCGGGGCAAGAGTGATTAACATGAATACGAGTTCCTCCAACGGACTGGCCGTACGGAGATCGCCGCGGGCCGTATGCTGGGCGGCTTATAGCGGCGCACCATGGCGCCGCCAAGAGCGGCGGGGCGGCATTTCATCGAGCCGTCATATCCGCCGGCGCCGGGCGAGTTCGATTCGTGCCCGCAGCCGGATTGCCCCGATGATGGCGCCAAGCGCGGGATCGGCCGGTTCCGCCATACGCTCCACCGCATCATTCAGCGCGGCCATGGCGGTGCTCTGGCTGCCGCCCAGCAAGGCAGCCTGAAGCTCGCCAAGCGCATCGAGCGCCTGTCTGGCGCCGCGTTGCGCCGCGCGGTCGCGCCGTGAGGGCGATTCGTCGTCCTGCAACGCGATCAGGCCGGTCAGGCCGGCCGGCGTCACCACCGCCGCCTGGCGCGGCGGCGGGGAGGTGACGGTGAAGTCCGGGTTGTCCGGGCGGGGGCTCGGCGCGGCCATCGCCAGAGGGCTGAACCGGCCGAGCGATGCGATGCGGGTCACGCGGTGCTCCATTGAATTAAGGTGGATCGGCCGGCAGCGAATTTTGGCCGGTAACGAGCCTGGAGGCGGAAAATAGCTGCAAATTATTAACTTTTCCCTGCGATAACCGGCTTCGTGAGCATGCCGGACCGACCCCAACGCCGAGTCGCACGACGCCTGACATCGCTGGTCCGGCTTGGGCTGCTGCTCGTTCTGCTTCCTATGGGCGCGGCGCCGGCCTGGGCGCAGGTGCGGATCAAGGACATCACCGATATCCAGGGCATCCGCGACAATCAGTTGATCGGCTACGGGCTGGTTGTCGGCCTCAACGGTACCGGCGATACGCTCAACAACGCGATCTTCACCCGCCAGTCGCTGATCGGCATGCTGGAGCGGCTCGGGGTCAATACCCAGGATCAGGCGGCGCAATTGCGGACCAAGGATATCGCCGCCGTCATGGTCACCGCAAATCTGCCGGCATTTTCGCACAGCGGCGAGCAGATCGACGTGACGGTGTCGGCCATGGGCGACGCCAAGGATCTGACCGGCGGCACGCTTCTGGTCACACCGCTGCTCGGCGCCGATGGGCAGGTTTATGCCGTCGCACAGGGGTCTCTGGTGACCGGCGCGATTTCGGCGCACGGGGCAAACGCGTCCTTCACCCAGGGCGTGCCGACGGTGGGGCGCATCACCAATGGCGCGATCGTCGAGCGTTCGGTCAATTTCAGCCTGGCAACCCAGACCGCGCCGAAGCTCGAGCTGCGCAACCCCGATTTCACCACCGCCGAACGCATCGTCCGCGCGATCGACGCGCGGTTGGGGCCCGGTGTCGCGACGATGGACGACCCGCGCACTGTCGCGCTGGATCTTAAAGGGCGCAACGTGGTCCAGGATCTCGCGAATATCGAGGATTTGAGGGTGAGGCCGTCGGTGCCGGCGACCGTGGTGGTCGATGAAGCCACCGGCACGATCGTCATGGGCGCGGATGTGCGGATCAGCACGGTGGCGATCGCCCAGGGCGATCTGACGGTCCGGGTGACCAATCTGCCGGTGGTCAGCCAGCCGAACCCGTTCGCGACGGGGCATACCGTGGCGACCGCGGTGACGCATATCTCGGTCAACAAAGGGAAAGGCAAGAAATTGGACATACTTCGGGGCAGTATCAGCCTTCGCCAGCTCGTTTCGGGGCTGAACGCCCTGGGCGTCGCGCCGCACGACATGATCAGCATTCTCCAGGCGATCAAGGCGGCGGGCGCGCTGCAGGCCCAGTTGATCGTGCAATGACCGGCACGGTTCCCGCCATTGCAGCCCGCTATCTGCCGCGACCGGAGAATCGGGCCTCCATGCCGGGCGGCGATGCGGCCGCCGCGCATAAATTCGAGGCGATGGCGATCGCCCAGTTGCTCAAGCCGATATTCGCCACTCTGGGCAAGGCCGACCCGCCTTTCGGCAGTGGCGGAGCGGTCAGGGCGTTTCGCCCTTTCCTGATCGAGGCGATCGCGAAATCGATGGAGGCGCGCGGCGGCCTGGGTCTTGCGCCGATGATCGAACGGGCACTGTCCGCCAAAGCACCAACCGGTGAAACCACCATGAAGGGAGCCTTCCAGCGATGACCGCACCACCCGAGACGGCGGAATGGATCGCGGCGACGGCCGAACTGGCCCGCGTGATCGAAGCGGAGAACGATGCACTGGCCAGAGTCGATTTCAGTGAAAGCTGCCGGTTTGCCGAGACCAAACGCATGGCGATCATGCGCCTGGAATCGATGATCGATTCGCGCCCCGTACCGGCATTCGGGCAGGATCGGCCGGGAAGCGCGGCGCTCCGACAGCGGCTCGATGCGGCGATCGGCAGGAACCGGGCATTGCTGCTGCAGGCGATCGATACCCAGCAGCGCGTCATCGCGACGATCGTTCAGGCTCTGGGGCCGGGCGAGGCCGACACGCACTACCCGTCCGCATGCGGAGCTCATCCGATGCAGCGAGCGGCGGCACCGGTCGCTCTTGCGGTTCGGGCCTGAGGGGGAATGCTGACCTCACCGGATGAAATTCATTCGGCGCGCGTCATTGCGCTCCTAGTGATGACGGCAATGTCGCAGGCGTCAGCGCTGCGCGCCTCGCGATTGCCTGTTGCGGGTATGGCAGGTGATGGTTGTCCCGTTACGGTGGGATGCGCGGAGCCGGGTGGCCAGTCCCGACAGCCTATGGCATTCAGTCCCGCATGCGTCTTGCATTGATCACCGCGGCGCCGTTCGAAACCGTGACCGGCGCGTCTTTCTATCATCGCCGGCTGCTCACCGCCTGGCGGGATATGGGCGGGGAGGCCGATATCGTCGCACTCGACGGGCCGGCCGCGCCCGATCTCGCGTCCCGGTTCGGTCACGGCGAGATGATCATTGTCGAAGGAGCGGCCTTCGAATCGGCGGAGGCGGTGATTCCCGCCTTGCAGGCACGCGGTGCGGTTGCCCTGGTTCATCATCCGACCGCGCTCGAACCGGGAACGCCCGAGCCGCGCCGGCGCCGGCTGAAATCGCTCGAACTCGCCGTGCTGCCGGGATTCGGTCGGGTCGTCGCCGCGAGCGAACCGATCGCCGACCGGCTTTCGAGTGAATTCGGCGTGATCCGCGAGCGGCTGCATGTGCTTGTGCCGGGGACCGATCAGCAGCCGCGCCGCGCGATCGACCCGAACCGGCCGGACGGCACGCAATGCACGATCCTGAGCCTCGGCACGCTGAGCTATCGCAAAGGCCACGATATCCTGCTCAGAGCGCTCGCGACGCTCGCCGATCTGGACTGGCGGCTCATCCTGGCCGGAGAGCCGCGCGATCCGGCCTATGCCGCCGAGCTCGACACGCTGGTCACGACACTTGGCATTGCCGCTCGGGTGGATCGGCGGGGTGCGCTCGAAGGCGAGGCGCTGGAGCGGGCATGGGCGGATGCCGAATTATTCGCCTTGGCAACCCGGTTCGAGGGATTCGGCATGGCGATCGCCGAGGCGATGGCGCGCGGCCTGCCGGTGGCGATCACCGACGGCGGCGCGGCCGGCAGCCTGGTGCCGCCGGCGGCGGGCGTGGTTGCTCCGGTCGATGACGCGACGCAGCTCGCCAAGGCGATGCGCAGGCTGATTTTCAGCCCCTCCCTGCGCGCCGACATGGGCGGTCACGCCTGGACCCATGCCCGCAGCCTTCCCGGCTGGCCGGATCAGGCCCGCGCCTTGCGGGATATCCTGCGCGGCTGAACCGCGCCCGAGATATTTTACCGCCCGAGCAGCCGGGCGATCCGGGTTGCAAGCTGATCGAACGAAAACGGCTTCGCCAGCAGATCGGTATCCGGCGCGGCCGAGGCATTCGCCGGTTCGCCCCCTTCGGTGAAGCCGGTCATGAACAAGACCGGCAAATCCGCACGTTCGTCCCGCGCTCGCGTCGCGAGGTGTTGACCGTTCATCCGGCCCGGCAGGCCGATATCGGCGATCAGCAGGTCGATTCGGGCGGCGGACCGCACGATGCCGAGCCCGGTTTCGGCGTCCTGCGCTTCGAGCACCGCGAAACCCAGTTCGCCGAGCATATCGCCCAGAACCGAGCGCAGACAGGCTTCGTCATCGATGATGAGGATGGTTTCGCCAGGGCGCGCGAGCCGGGAAGGCGCAGGGCATGGGAAGCGATCGGGGAGCGGGTCGGGTTGCGCGGCGCCGCGACGGCGCGGCAGGAACAGCCGCACGACGACGCCGCCGCACGGCATGTTGCGAAGCTCGATGTGCCCGCCCGATTGCTTGATGAAGCCGTAGACCATCGACAGCCCGAGCCCGGTGCCCTGACCGCTCGGTTTGGTCGTGAAGAACGGCTCGAAGGCTCGGGTGAGCGTGTCGGCGCTCATTCCGGTCCCGGTATCGGTAACCGAGAGCATCACGTAATCACCGGGTTCGCAGCCATCCTTCATCCCGGATGAGCGAAGGGTCGCATTGGCCGCTTCGATGGTGAGGGTGCCCCCGTCCGGCATCGCGTCGCGCGCGTTGATCGCAAGGTTGAGCAGGGCATTTTCGAGCTGGTTACGATCGCAATAGGGCGTCCATACCCCCGCTTCGCATCGGCTGGCGACCGTAATGGCCGGCCCGACGGTGCAGCCGATCAGCTCCTGCATATCGGCAAGCAGGATTTCGACATCGATCGGGGCCGGGGTGAGGGTCTGGCACCGGGAAAATGCGAGAAGCCGCTGGGTCAGGCCGGCGGCGCGACTCGCGGCGCTGCGGGCGCCGTCGAGATAGGAATTCGCGGATTCGCGGTCACCTTGATCCAGCCTTGCGGCGAGCATGTCGAGATTGCCGAGAATACCGGTGAGCAAGTTGTTGAAATCATGTGAAATTCCACCGGTAAGCTGGCCGATTGCCTCCATTTTCTGGGCCTGGCGCAGCGCGCCCTCCACCCGTTCGTACTCGCGGATCCGGCCGGTCGTCTCGGCGATGATGACCAGCACGCCGTCGATTCGTCCCGCCGCATCGGCAATCGGGCTGCAACTGAAGTTGAGCCAGACTTGCTCGGGTCTGCCGTTCCGGTTCAGGATCAGTTCGTGATCCCGGTAGCGCATCGCCAGGCCGCTATGAACCTGATCGAGCACGGAGCGGCTGAACTCGGCCATCTCCGGCCAGGCCCGTTCGATCGGCATACCTAAAATCGCCGGATGCCGCCGGCCGGCGAAGCGGCCATAGGCCTCGTTGTAGATCATGATTCCGTCCGCGCCCCAGAGCGTCGCGATCGCCGACTTCGAGGGAAGAATCAGGTCGAGCGTGGTGCGGCGAATGTCCGGCCAGGTCGCGATCGGCCCAAGCGAAGTCCTCGCCCAGTCGAACGCGGCGATGATGGAGCGGAGTCCTTGTGCCGGTTCGGGAGGGGCGGGCACAAGCTCAGGTGCAAGGTAGGACGGCAAATCGCGAACACCTCCGGCACGGATGACATGCGGATTCAGCCTTCTCGATGGTCAAAAGAAGCTCGATCTGCCATGTCCGCAGGGAGTTGCCCCTGATGTCCACCATGTTAAGTTTTAGTGATCCCGTGATGGCAACTCAAGGGAGAATCAGCGTCTGGGTCGGGTTTTCGGCAAGTTTGAAATTTAATTACCGATTTCTCAGCCGATAGACCGCGACCGGGGTATTGTCGACCACCTGAAGCCCGATCGGCAGCAGGAAGGTCTGAGCGTGATGCGACTCAAGCTCATACCGCACCGGCTGCAGCGCGTTCATCAGGCCCCGGTCGATCACCATATGGCCGGTGCCGTCGACGAACAGAGCGGCGACGATCCGGCCATCGGGCAGAGCGGTGAACAGAATGGTCGCATCGACCCGGTGGGCATTGGCGAGGGCCGCGCTGAACTGGCCGTTGCTGCGCAGCGCGGCCGCGATGCTCCGGCAATAGGCGGGGAATCCGATCGCCTCATGGTCGCGGAACGCGGTGGCCTGGCAGAACAGCGAGTGGCCATAGGTTGTCGGCGCCGCGCGGGCGGTGCCGCCGGATAGGGCCAGCGTGGCCACTGCCGCGAGGGTTGTGACGATCAGCGAGCGAACTGGGTGGCGCATCGGACTCACCATCGGCTTCGATGTTGTCGATATGCGGCATGACCAGCGTGGCCATTGCCACTGCCGAATATATTAATACCACGGGCGCCGTTCGACTCATGCCGATTTCGCAAGGATCGGTTTGCAAGGGGCGTGTCGATTGCATGGTTCGGGACCATGCCGGCGATCGTCAGGGGTCGTTCGCCGCCATGACGCCGCGCTTCTCCGCCGCGCGGCCGTAGAGAAACGTCCAGACCATGAGGAGCCCGATGGTGGCGTAGCCGACGATCGGGCCGACGATCAGGAACCGGCCCACCGGCAGCGAAAACACCAGCACGCTGCGGATGGTCGTTTCGGCGATGAATCCCGCGCCCCAAACGATGGTCATCATCGTCATCATGCGGCGAAAGCCGGGGCGGTCCCGAAAGGCCGCGAATTCCGCGCTGTCTTCGGGCGATTGGCGCTTGAGGCTGGCGCTCGCGAGGACATAGATCAGCGGTTTGCCGATGATCGCCGAGGCGATGAAAACGATGCCGATCAGGCCGGTGATGAGGGATTCGCGCATCAGCAGCAATTTGGGCGAGCCGCCGAGCGCGAAACCGACCAGCGAAAGCCCGATGCCGCCGAGCACCATGACCGAAATCGCGTCGATGCGCCGCTTGCGGGCGAATTCGATCAGGCTCCAGGCCATCGGCGGGGCGGCGGAGGCCATGATGGCGTGGATCTGGCCGACATGCGGTTTGGCCAGCCGGTAGCACGCCCAGGGGAGCAGGAAGTTGAACAGGATTTCGAACGCGAACAGGACGCGCTTGCGGGTGATCCAGCCGGTCATGGCATCTTTCCTATCGAACCCGGCGCGCAAATGAAACCGGGCCGTCAGATCGAGGTCAGGCCAACGGCGCGGGCGGCTTCGCCACGCCGCCTCTGCCGCTTGCCATACCAGGTGCTCCAGAGGATCAGAAGGCCGATAATCCCGTAGCCGATGATCGGGCTCGCGATGAGGTAATGCCGGATCGACATGGTGAAAACCAACACGCAGGCGAGTGCGGCCGAGGCGATCAGGCCGCCCCCCCAGACCAGGGTCATGATCGTCATGGTGCGGCGGAAATGCCGGTTGTCGCGCAGCCGTTCGAACCGTTCCGCCTCGGTCGGGGATTTCCGCATCATGCTCGCGCGGGCGAGCTGGTAGATCAGCGGCTTGCCGATCGCCGCCGAGCCGAGGAACACCAGACCGATCAGGCCGGTGACCAGGTTTTCGCGCAATTGCAGGAAACGCACCGAGCCGCCGCCGAAAAAGGCGAGAATCGAGAGGACGATGCCGGCGATCACCAGCATGGAGACCGCGTCGATGCGGCGTTTGCGGATAAATTCGGTGACGCTCCAGACGATCGGCGGTGCCGATGCCGCGAGCAGGGCGTGGACCTTGCCAATATACGCTTCCGAACCGGCATAGATCGCATAGGGAAGCACGAAATTGACCAGGATTTCGCCGGCGACGCCGGTACCGTTTCGCAGTGCGGATCGCCTGATGCCGGTGCTGTCGGTCATGGGCTTTCGGTCGTCCGTTCAATAGACGAAGGGAAGAAGCCGCTTGGTTTCGCGCCGGTAGGCGCGATAGGAGTCGCCGAAGGCTTCGGACAGCGCTTGTTCTTCCACCTTCATGCGATAGGCGTAGACGGCGAGAGCCGCGCCGGTGATGACGGCGAGGCTGACCCAATTGCCGAGCGCCAGGCCGACGCCGAACATCGAAAGAATCCCGCCGCTATAGGATGGATGGCGAAGGTAACGATAGGGGCCGTCGCGGACGATCCGATGACCTTCGCGAATCGCGACGTCGCGCGTGAAGAACCGGCCGAGAACGCGGATCGAATACCAACGGAACGCGGCGCCGCCGACCATGACCAGGGTTCCGGCAAGCAGCATCGCCGCCTGGCCCGCGCCGATGCGGGCCGCCGGCCACGAAGCCGAGACGTTGAAGGCGAGGGTAGCGCCGCCTACCAGCCCGACGATCAGGATCGGATGCGACCAGCGGTCGTGGCGCCGATCGGCTTTGCCGGAGGCTTGCCAGCGCGCACCGATCATTTCCGGCAGGAAACAAGCGGCGAAAGCCAGCCAGAAGACAATCGTGACGGGGCGAGATTCAAGCCAGATCGGAGTCATGGGTTGGTGCGGCTCCAGGCCGTTTATGTCAATAAGGTAGGCAATCTAACTATTTTACAATCCGAATCAACACAATCCAGCCGGGCTGTTGCGGCATGGGGTCGCGCCGTCGCAGTGCGCCTCGCGATAGCGGCCTCAGCGCGTTGGCCGGCCGGCACGGTGATAGGGGTGACCGTCGAGTATGCTCTGCGCGCGGTAGAGCTGCTCGGCAAGGATCGCGCGGGCGAGCAGATGCGGGAAGGTGAGGCGGCCGAGCGACAGCGTCGCCTCCGCCCTTCCGATCACCGCGCCGTCCAGACCCTCGGCGCCACCGATCACGAAGGCAAGCGCACGGCCGGTTTCGCGCCAGCGGGCGAGCTGCGCGGCAAGGCCGAGACTGTCGGGGGCCGAACCCGCCTGATCGAGGGCGATCACGAAATCGCCGGCGCCGAGGCGCTTGAGGATCGCCTCGGCCTCGCGGCGCTTGATTTCGACCGGGCTGCCGTGCCCGTCGGGCAAAGCGATCAGCTCGGGCGGCGGCCTGAGCCGTGCCACGTAGCGGCGCAAAAGTTCGGTTTCGGGGCCGGTGGTGTCGCGCCCGATCGCGACGATGCGCAGTCTGCCGGCCGCGACTGTCAAATCCGCCTCCGGTCAGGCGGGATCATCCAGATCCGCACCCCACATTTTTTCGAGCGCGTAGAGCGTGCGCGAGTCCGGCTTGAACAGATGAACCACGATGTCTCCGGCATCGACCAGTACCCAGTCCGATCCGGCCGCGCCCTCGGTCTGCACGCGCTTGACGCCGAGTTCGGCCAGTTTCTCGATCAGATGGGTCGCCATCGCGGAAATCTGCCGGTCGGCGAGGCCGGTGGCGATCACCATGCGATCCGCGAAGCTGGCGCGGCCGGCAAGGTCGAGTGCGACGATATTCTCGGCCTTGTCGTCGGCGAGGCTGCTGGTGATGACGCTCTGCATCGCCTCCAGCCGGTCGGACGATTTATCCCGCGCCGCTTTATGCGCGCGCGCCGGTTTCGGCCCGGCGATCACGGCTTTCTTGCGCGGCGTGCCCGGCGCCTTGGGGGCGGCTTCGGCGAGTTTCGGCGGCTTGCGCTTCGCCGCCGGCTTACGCGCGGCGGGCGATGGCGGATTCGAGCGGCTCGGTGGGCGGGCTATGGAAATTCTCCTCGAGAACGGCTTTTGGCATGAGCGCGCAATGCCGTGGCTGATAGCGGATTTTCGCGAATCGGCAACCATGCCCATGCCGGAGCGGGCAGGGCGGCAAGCGTTGCGGCGCGGCGCGGCGGCATCCTCGACCGGCGCAGCGCCTGTGCCGCCGCCCCGGCAAGGGCGCGGCGGGTTTCACCGGGGCGCGGCAGCACAGCGATCGGGATCAGGCGGGTGATCGCACGCCAGCGATTCCAGCGCGGCAATTGAGCGAGGTTGTCCGCTCCCATCAGCCACACGAAACGCGCGCGCGGAAACCGCCTGCGCAGTTGCGCCAGCGTATCGGCGGTGTAGCGCGTGCCGAGCGCGGTTTCGATCGCGGTGGCGACGATGCGCCGCCCGTCGGCGATCGCCCGCGCCGAGGCAAGGCGTGCCGCGAGCGGCGCCATGCCGTTGCCGTTCTTCAGGGGATTGCCGGGCGAGACCAGGAGCCAGATCTGATCGAGGCGGAGGCGCCGCAGCGCGGCGCTGGCGATATGCGCGTGGCCGGCATGGGCGGGATTGAAGCTGCCGCCGAGCAATCCGATTCGCAGAGGGCGCCGGTCGCCGAAGCGCGGCAAGGCGTGATCCTTCAGGGCCGCACCTGTCCATTCCCGATGACCTGATAGCGGAACGTGGTGAGCTGCTCCGGCCCGACCGGGCCGCGCGCGTGGATGCGCCCGGTGGCGATGCCGATTTCGGCGCCGAAGCCGAATTCCCCGCCGTCGCAGAACTGGGTGGAGGCGTTCCACATTCCGACCGCGCTGTCGATGCCGGCGAGGAACCGCCCGGCGGTGGCGCGGTCTTCCGTGATGATGGCTTCGGTGTGCGACGAGCCGTGGCGTGCGATATGGGCCAGGGCGTCGTCGATGTCGTCCACCACCTTGACCGACAGGATCGCGTCCAGCCATTCGGTATCGAAATCGCCTTCGGTCGCGGCGGGAAGTGCGGGGACGATGGCGCGTGCCCGGCCGCACGCCCGGAAAGCGCAGCCGAGTGCGGCGAGATCGGCGACCAGGGAGGGCAGCAGGCCGGGCGCGATCGCGGCGTCGATCAGCAGCGTTTCAGTGGCGCCGCATACGCCGGGGCGGCGCATTTTGGCGTTCGCCACGACCCGGCGGGCCATTTCGGGGTCGGCGGCTTGGTGAACATAGGTGTGGTTCAGCCCTTCCGCATGGGCGAGCACCGGCACCCGTGCCTCGCGCTGCACAAGCTCGACCAGGGAGCGGCCGCCGCGCGGGATGATGAGATCGATCAGCCCGGCGCCGGCCAGCATGGCGGCGACGAAGCCGCGATCGGCGGTCGGCGCGATCTGCACGCAGGTTTCGGGAAGGCCGGTTTCGCGCAGCCCTTCGGCGAAGGCGGCGTGGATCGCGCAGGCAGAGAAGAAACTCTCGCTGCCGCCGCGGAGCAGGACGGCGTTGCCGGATTTCAGGCAGATCGCGGCGGTATCGGCGCCGACATTCGGCCGGCTTTCATAGATCATGCCGATCACGCCGATCGGCTGCGCGACGCGGCGGATCACCAGGCCATTCGGCCTGGTCCACTTCGCGAGGGTGCGGTCCAGCGGGTCGGGCAGAGCGGCGACGGTTTCGATCCCTTCCGTCATCGCCGCGATTCGCGCCTCGGTCAGGAGCAGGCGGTCGCGGAACGCTTCGGTTCCGGTAGAGGTCGCGATGTCCTGGGCATTGGCGGCGAGGATGTCCGGCGCATGACGGCGCAGCGCCGCGGCGGCTTCGCGCAGCGCGGCATCGCGCAGCGCGGCCGGGGTCTGGGCCAGGGCGCTGCTCGCCGCGCGCGCCGCTTCGGCGGCTTCGCGCAGGACGATCTCGTTGGGGTCCAGCTTCATGTCCATCGCCAATGGTTGCGCCTGCCGCGCGCGCAAATCAACCGCCCGAGATTCGGGTGCAACGTGGCAGGATTGCCCTTCCGGCGCGGCTTCGGACCGGCTATCCCGGTCCGGGTCCGTCCATCGATCAGCAAGGGGTTACGTGTCCGATCTGTTCGCCATCGCCGACCGCGCCGGGACGACGGCATCTGCCGCATCCACGGCGCTGCGCCGGCTCGAAGCCGGGGATGCCGCGCGATTCCATCTTCTGATCAATGACTGGGAAATCTGCCGCCTGCTGCCGGAGGCGCCGTTTCCCTATCCCGAATCGCTCGCCCGCGCGTGGATCGACACCGCGATCGCCGACCGCGCGGCGGGGCGTGCCTATGAGTTCGCGATTCTCGATGCCGCGAGCGGCGCGATGATCGGCAGCGCCGGGCTGCGGCTGGCGAAATCGGGCGATAGCGCCTCGCTCGGCTACTGGCTCGGCCGGCGCCACTGGGGCAAGGGCCATGCGCGCGAGGCGGCCGGCCAGTTGATCCGCTGGGGTTTCGCAGAACTGCCGGTCGCGACGATCGCCGCCACGGTGGCGGAGGACAATGCGGCCTCGCTCGCGGTGCTGCGGCGGATCGGCTTCGCCGAAACCGGAACCGGCCGGGCACGCTTCATCGGCCGGCCGGGCGAGCGCCTGCCGGTGCGCCATTTCGCGATCACCCGTGAGGCGCTGGCGTTTCGCGATCCCGAAACATCCCAGGAAGTATCAGGGTCAGGACGCATGATCGATGCCATGAAACCGCTGCTCACGGTCGCCGCCTGCGCGCTGGTCGACAAGCGGGGCGATATTCTGCTGGCGCGCCGGCCGGAGGGCAAGAAGCTTGCGGGGCTGTGGGAGTTTCCCGGCGGCAAGCTGGTGGCAGGCGAAACGCCGGAGGCGGCATTGGTGCGCGAGCTTGCTGAAGAAATCGGCGTTGCGGTGCGCGAGGCCGATCTGGCGCCGTTCGCCTTCGCGTCCCATGCCTATGAGGCTTTCCATCTGCTCATGCCGCTCTATCTCTGCCGGCGCTGGCGCGGCGCGCCCGAGGCGCGGGAGGGCCAGACACTCGCCTGGGTTTCCCCCGCGCGGCTCGACGAATACCCGATGCCGCCGGCCGACCGGCCGCTGATCCCATTGCTGCGCGATTTTCTGTGAGGACTTATGGCCGATAACCCGACCGCCGCGATTCTGATCATCGGCAACGAGATTCTTTCCGGCCGCACCCAGGACGTGAACGTGAAATTCATCGCCGAGCGCCTCGCCGCCCTCGGCCACAAGCTCGAAGAGGTGCGGGTGGTGCCGGATGTGCCGGCGCGGATCATCCGGGCGGTGAACGAATTGCGCGCCGCCTACGACAATCTGTTCACCACCGGCGGAATCGGTCCGACCCATGACGACATCACCAGCGAATGCGTCGCCGAGGCGTTCGGCGTGCCGTGGCAAAAGCATCAGGCGACCTGGGACGCGCTGGAGCGCCATCTGGGCGCCGAAAATTTCAATGCGGCCCGGCAGCGCATGGCAATGATGCCGCGCGGCGCCGTGCCGATTCCCAACACGATCTCGATCGCGCCGGGGTTCTCGATCGGCAATGTGCATGTCATGGCCGGCGTGCCCAAAATCATGCAGTCGATGTTCGGAACCCTCGAACAGAAACTCGGGCGCGGGACGCCGATTTCGATGCGCGCGGTGCATGGCCTGCGGATTAAGGAAGGCAGCATCGCCGCTGGGCTCGGCGCGATCCAGCAGCGCTTTCCGATGCTCGATCTCGGCAGCTATCCGTTCTACCGCGAGAGCGGCGGCGGTGTCGCGATCGTCGCCAAGGGCACCGACGCGGCGGCGCTGGATGCGGCGATCGCCGAGGCGGAGCTTCTGATCGTGTCCCAGGGGATCACGCCGGTCCGCGGCGAACCGGCGATCTGACTCAGCGGTTCAGCGGCAGGGTGATGCCGAAGGACAGGCCGGCCGGGAAGGCGGGCGTGTAGTACGCCGGCGGGGGCGGGGCATAATAGACCGGCGGCGGGGGCGCGTAGTACGCCGGCGGCGGTGGTGCGTAGTAGACTGGCGGGGGCGGCGGTGCGTAATACATCGGCGGGCCAGCGAAGCCGATGGAAAAGCTCGGGCCATCGTCCCAGTCGGCATGGGCGGTGCCGATCGCGCCAAGAGCGAGCCCGGCTGCCATTATACCGCCAAGAACCAAAGTTGATCGACGCATGGTCACGACCTCCAATCTGACGGTCGATTGGATAGATCGCGATTATGGCATGATTTCGGAGGGGTATATCACGCTTTCGTGAATTTTTTCAGAGGTCCGGACACGGAAGTGAATTTACGGACGCCAGACGCGAACGAGGTCGGAGCATTTGTCCGTTTTCCCGTCCGAAAACTGGTTTGGCCGCGATCTCATCGGTTGATTTGGCTCCCGGATATTTTGAACTTGTCCGATCATTTCTTGATTTTCGGACATACGTACGTAAACGCTCCTTTCGCACGGGTCTTTTTCTTGAAGTTCATTGCCAGCAAGGACTATCCTCGATTTCACCTCGCAGTGTGCAAGGAAAAACAAAGGGAGAACGGCCATGAAATATGTGCTGCTCGGCAGGTTGGACGCGGCGTGGGCCGGCAAGCAGGCGGATCGGCTGAAGAAAGCGGAAGCGAAGCTCAAGGAACTGGGCATCAAGCTCGAGAGCATCCACTACACCCAAGGCAAGTACGATTTCGTGGACGTCGTGGACGTGCCGGATGCGGAAGCGATGCTGAGCTTCTCGGTATGGTATGCCGGTCAGGGCTTCGGTCGCATCGAAAGCCTCCCCGCCTTCGAGCCGAAGAGCTTCGAAGCGGCGGTCAAGAAGGCTGCCAAGTGAGCTAGGCGAGCGGAGCGAAGGGCTCGGGGATAGCGTTTGGGACGCTCGGTCGGCGCCTGGAATGCGCTGCGCTTTCGGCGCGAAGGCATGGCCGGTGACAAAGGCATGTTATACCAAATCTCATGAATCTCGACTCATGAGATTTGGTATGCGCGCGGGTTGGCGGGCGGCGCGCGCGAACATAAAGAGCGAATACCATGGGTCGCGATCAGCGAGACATGGTATTACGTGTCGGCACCCCTTTCATGCGTGGCGCATGCCGATCAACTGGATGAACAGCGTGATCAGCAGAACCGCGAGCACTACGATCGAGACCGTCCAGCGCATCGCGAGATAGTTCGAGGCGACGAGGTTGCGCCCGCGCCCTACGGTTTCGCCCACGACGGTCGCGAAGAAGCCGGCGATCAGGATGGCGATCGCGAGGCGGGGTGCGGAAGTCAGGGTGAGGGCCAGAAGTGCTACCCAGCCGATCAGGGCGGGCACGACGCCGAAGGTGAGACGCTGGTGGTTGAGCTTCGAGTCAGTGACCACGCCGCCGGGTTCGAGGGCAAAACCCCAATGCACCGCACCGAGAAAGGCAAGGATGCAGGCGCCGTAGTCGATCATCGCGACGGTCGCGGCCGGCGCGTTGAGCGGCCGGGTGACGATCACCACGAGGGCCACGAGGAACGGGATCAACCCGGCGGCACCGAGGAGGGAAGCGGTCATGAAGGGAGAACGGGTCATGCCCGTTTATGTCATGAAATCGAGACCGATATCCAGCACCCGTGCACTATGGGTCAGCCAGCCGGCCGAGATGAGATCGACGCCGGTTTCCGCGATCGCGGGTGCGGTTTCCGGCGTGATCCGGCCGGAAGCTTCGGCGATCGCTTTGCCGCCGATGATGGTGACGGCGTTTTGCAGCGCTGCGAGGTCCATGTTGTCGAGCAGCACGGCATCTGCCCCTGCGTCCAGCGCCTCGGTGAGCTGATCGAGGGTTTCGACCTCACATTCGATTTTGACCAGATGCCCGACGGATTGGCGCGCCCGGCGCACCGCGATGCCGACACCGCCGGCGATGGCGATATGATTGTCCTTGATGAGCACCGCGTCATCCAGGCCGAAGCGGTGATTCGCGCCGCCGCCGCAGCGCACCGCGTATTTCTGCAGGGCGCGCAGGCCGGGGATGGTTTTGCGCGTGCAGGCGAGTTTCGCGCGTGTGTGGGCGATGGCGGTGACGATGCCGGACGTGGCGGTCGCCACGCCGGATAACTGACCGAGGAAATTGAGCGCGACCCGCTCGGCGGAGAGGATCGGCCGGGCACGACCTTCGATGGTCGCGATCACATCGCCGGGAGCGACGGTTTTGCCGTCGGGGATTCGGACGTCGAGTGTGAGAGTGGAATCGAGGAGCAAAAACGCGATCGCGGTACAGTCGAGCCCGGCGATCACGCCGGCTTCGCGCGCGACGAAAGCGACTCGCGCGGTTGTGTCCTCGGGGATGACCGCATCGGCGGTGATGTCGCCCGCGCGGCCGAGGTCTTCCAGGAGTGCCGCGCGCACCAGAGGTTCGATCATGATGCGCGGCAGCGGCGTCATGCCGCGTGCCTGATGGACGTGATCGCGGCGGCGCGTGCCAGCGCCTGTGCCATGGTGAGGGTGGAGGGACGCGCGGTCGCGGCGCGGCACGGAAAGTCGGTGCGGGCGTGGCCGCCGCGGCTTTCCCGCCGATCGAACGCGGCGACCGCCATCATCAGCGCGATCAGGGCGGCGTCGGAGGTTTCGGCGCGGGGCGCCGTGGCGGAAATCAGTGTCGCGAGTCCGGTGCCGTCGCGCAGCACGCCGAGATGCCGGCTGACGAGACCGCGGATGGCGGTGATGACGTCGCGCATTGGCGGTTCGGGCGGTTTGCACGGGGTGCGATGATCGAGCCTCGCCATTGCGAGCCCAGCCGACTCGCCCGTCACGAAAGCTTCGAGGAGGGAGTTGCTGGCAAGCCGGTTCGCGCCGTGCAGGCCGGTGCAGGCGGCTTCGCCGGCGGCGAACAGACCATCGACGCTGGTCTGGGCCGCCGCATCAACGGCGATTCCGCCCATATGGTAATGCGCGACCGGGCGGATCGGGATCGGCTGGGCCGCCGGGTCGATGCCGGAGGCGCGGCAGGCCGCGTCGATCGCCGGGAAACGCACGGCGAACCGGGCGCCGAGATGGGTGGCGTCGAGAAACACCCGATGACCCTCCGCCAGATGGCGGAACACCGCGCGCGAAACGGTGTCGCGCGGGGCGAGTTCCTTGGTGAAGCGGGCGCCGGTCTCGTCGATCAGCATGGCGCCTTCGCCGCGAACCGCTTCCGAAATGAGAGGCATCGGGGTGAGCCCGGTATCGAGCCCGGTCGGGTGGAACTGGACGAATTCGAGGTCGCGGAGGATGGCGCCGGCACGCGCGGCGAGGGCGAGGCCGGAGCCGGTGGCACCGTCCGGGTTGCTGGTGTGGTGATACAGTGCGCCGACGCCGCCGGTCGCGATCAGCACCGAATCGCTCGGCAGAAAGCGGAGGTTTCCGTTGCGCTCGATCCAGAGCCCGGCGATGCGGCGTTCGACGGTGTGAAGCCGGATCGCTCGGGTCCGTTCCAGGATCGTGATATGCGGCGCCGACTGCACCGCACGGGCGAGGGCGGTGGTGATCGCAAGCCCGGTGCGGTCCTGGACATGGACGATGCGACGCCGCGAATGCGCGGCTTCCAGGCCGAGCCCGGCGTTGAACGCCACGCCGAGCCCGCGCAGCCGCTCGATCACGCGGGGGCCGGCGCCGACGATGCGAGAAACGGCTTCGGGATCGCAGAGTCCGTCGCCGGCCGCGATGGTGTCGGCTGCGTGAAGGGCGACGCTGTCGTCGTCGCCGGTCGCGGCGGCGATGCCGCCTTGTGACCACAGGCTCGCGGCACCTTCATCGAGCGTGCCCGCGGTGATGAGCATGACGGGTTCGGGCGTCATGGCCAACGCCGCCGCGAGCCCGGCGACGCCGGCACCGATAATGTATTTTGTTGTCATGGAATTGCGAGCATTCTTTCGACCGATCGGCGAGCGCGGACGGCAAGATCGGGATCGATCGTCACGGCTTCGCTCATCGTCCCAAGAGCGGTTCGTATCTTGTGGAGCGAAATCCGTTTCATGTGCGGGCAGAGATTGCACGGCTTGACGAATTCGGTGCCGGGATTGGCCGAGGCGATATTGTCGCTCATCGAGCATTCGGTGATCAGGGCGACCCGCTTCGGCTGGTGGCGGGCGACATAATCGGCCATTGCGGCGGTCGATCCGGCGAAGTCGGACGCGGCGACCACCTCCTCGGGGCATTCGGGGTGGGCGAGAACCACGACATCAGCATATTGGGCGCGGACCTGGGCGATATCGGCCTGGGTGAAGCGTTCATGCACCTCGCACGCGCCGTCCCACGCGATGATGCGGATTTGTGTTTCGCGGGCGGTATTGGCGGCGAGGAACCGGTCAGGCAGCATGATCACGGCGTCGGTCCCGGCCTGGTTTGCCGCGAATTCAACGACTTTCCGCGCATTCGCCGAAGTGCAGCAGTAATCGACCTCGGCTTTCACGGCGGCCGAGGTGTTCACATAGGCGATGACCGGCAGGCCGGGATGCCGGGCGCGCAATGCGCGCACGTCGGCGGCGGTGATGCTCTCGGCGAGCGAGCAGCCGGCGCGGGAATCCGGGATCAGCACGGTTTTGTCAGGGTTCAGCAGCTTCGCGGTCTCGGCCATGAAATGCACCCCGGCGAGAACAATCACCGCGGCTTTCGCGCGCATCGCTTCGCGGGCGAGGGCCAGGCTGTCGCCCACGATATCGGCCACCCCATGATAAATCTCCGGCGTCTGATAGTTATGGGCGAGGATGATGGCGTCGCGGTCGCGTTTGAGGACGCGGATCGCGGTGATATCCTCGTGCATGAGCACCCATTCGGCCGGCGGGATATGCGAGGCGAGCTTGGCGTAGGCGGGGTCGGCGAAGGCGAGGCTGGCGCCGGTCATGGTTCGCTCCTTATGCTCGAAACGAGCATATTTTCGGCAAGCTGCACGAAATTTATTCGTGTTTTTGCGTTTTTTACATTAGAAGCGAGTATAATACCGTCAAGAGCGCGCGAGGGTCAGCCGGGTTCCCGCATGGGCGCGTTCGGCCAGAATCTCGGGCCGGTAGCGGAACAATTTGGCCGGCCGGCCGGAGCCGGACGCCAAACTTCCGGTTTCTTCCAGGAGCTTCTGGCTCTCGATCAGGCGGCGGAAATTCTGCTTGTGCAGGGTGTGTCCGGCGATGGCTTCAATGCAGCGTTGCAGATCGAGGAGGGTAAAATTTTCCGGCATCAGTTCGAAGACGATCGGCCGGTATTTGATCTTGGCGCGCAGCCGGCTGATCGCGGTGGCGAGAATGCGGCGGTGATCGGCGGTCATGATCGCGCCAGGGGCGAATGCGCCATGGGCCGGGCGGCCGTCGCGCGCGGCTTCGCGGACCAGCCCGGCCTCGTAGAGCAATTCGTAGCGCGCCAGCACGAGGTCTTCGTTCCAGGCGGCACCGTCCAGCCCGAAACAGAGGGATGCGCGGGCGCGGTGTTCATCCGAACCGGCGGACCAATGGTCGAGACCGGGTTTGATCGCGGTTTCGATCGTCGCGATTTTTTCGCGCCGGTCTTCCCACGGGAAATAGCGATACCAATCCTGCCAGGAGACGCGGCCGCCGAGCGGCGTGCGGGTCTCGGCGGTGAGGGCGAGGTAGGAGATCGAGATGCTGCGCCCGGTGCGGCTGCGCGCGGGGTCGGCGAAGGTGTAGAGCTGCTCGACATAACCGAGCGGATGGCCGGTCAGCCGTTCGGCCCAGTTGCGCAGCCCGGCCTGGAGCGAGCGATGACCGGATTCGAGCGGGCCGGCGGGCAGGGCGCTGCCGTCGAACAGGGTGAGCACGCGCGGCCGCGCCCCGGTGACCGCGACCGGGACGGCGATCAGTTCGGCGTGGATCGGCTCGCCGCTCAAGGTTTCAGCGACCGATAGGCGATCCGGGCGGTGAGGCCGCGCGGAGCGAGGCGGGTGCCGAACGCCATGGCGGCGTTCAACGCGCCGGCAACCGCGGTGGCACGGCCTTTCGCCAAAGCGTCGAGTCCGATGCGGGCGACCGTGGCGCTGCTCATCGAGCTGCGCTCGACGAAGGCGGATTTCTTCTGCGCGGCGACCGCGAAGAATTCGGTCTCGGTGACGCCGGGGCAGAGCACCGTGGTTTTCACGCCTTGGCCCGCGAGTTCGACATTGAGCGAGGTGCCGAGCGACAGCACGAAGGATTTGGTTGCGGCATAGACGGCATAGAGCGGCACCGGCTGGAACGCGGCGGTGGAGGCGACCAGCATGATCCGCCCGAAGCCGCGCTGCGCCATGCCGGGGGCGAACAGATGGGTGAGATGGGTCAGTGCGGTCATGTTGACCGTCATGACCCGCTCGAGCCGGTCCCATTCGGTTTCGGCGAACGGGCCGAAGGCGCCGAGCCCGGCATTGTTCACCAGAATGTCGGTATCCGGGAAGCGCGCGGCGAGATCGGCACGGATCGCGGGATCGGCGAGGTCGCCGGGAGCGGCCTCGGCGGCGACGCCGAACAGCGCGCATTCCTTCGCGAGCTCGGCGAGCCGGTCTTCACGCCGCGCGACGAGGACGAGATTAGCACCGCGCTGGGCGAGCTGCCGGGCGAGTTCGGCGCCAATGCCGCTCGATGCGCCGGTGACCAGCGCGTGGCGGCCGCGAAACGGATCGGGCATGGGCTTGTCTCCTTAACCGAGGCGATCATGGCAGCGGCGCGCCGGAGGCGCAATTTCGCCGCCTATTTCAGCCGATCGACGCGCAGGCGCTCGCGGGAATCGGTGAGGCGCGCAGCCGCGAAATAGGCGGCGCCGACGGCGGCGATGCCGTTGGCGCCGGCAAGCAGGAACATCAGCAGGATCTGGTATTTCACCGCCTCGACCGGGTCGAGTCCGGCGAGGATCTGGCCCGTCATGATGCCGGGCAGGGTGACGATTCCAGCCGCCGACATGGTGTTGATGATCGGCAATATGCCGCGCCGGACCGAGGCGCGGATCAACGGGCGCATCGCGTCGCGGAACCGCGTGCCGAGGGCGAGTTGCGCCTCGATCGCCGAACGCTCGCGCATCACCCCCGACAGCAGCGCGTCGAGCGAGAGCGAGGCGGCGTTCAGGGCGTTGCCGAGCATGATGCCGGCGAGTGGGATGGCGTAGCGCGCATCATACCACGGATGCGGGCGCAGTGCCGTGGCAAGCGCAAAAATCGCGGTGACGAAGGTGGCGAGGGCCACCGCGGACAATCCGGCGATCTGGTTGCCGTAGCGGGCAAGTTTTTTTTCCGGTCGTGCCGCGACCTCACGCCCGGCGATGGCGACCATGACCAGGATGACGCCGAGCGTTAGTGCTGGCGTGTCGATCGCGAACACGAAGCGGAGCAGAAAGCCGATCAGCAGGAGCTGGATCGTGCAGCGCGCGGCGGCGACCAGAATTTGCTTGTGCAGGCGCAGGCCGAGCAGAACCGAAACCACCGCGTCGAGCACGACAAGGGACGACGCGATGATGAGATCGAACGGGGTGAGCAGGATCGGCTTCATCGCGGCGTGAGCGTGCCGGCTTCGAGGTGAAACCGCCTGGCGCCGAGCCTGGAGGCCTGCGCCATGTCGTGGGTGACCAGGATGAGGGCGGCGCCGGCCCGCAGGCGTTCGATCAGGAGGGTTTCGACAAGAGCCGTCGCGTGCGGGTCGAGCGCGCCGGTGGGTTCGTCGAGGAGCAGAATCTCGGGCTCGTTGAGCAGAGTGCGGATAAAGGCGAGGCGCATGCGCTCGCCGGTGGAGAGGCGATGGACCGGCTGGTTCAGCAGGCCGGGATCGAGGGCCAGCGACGGCATCAGCGCTTCGGTGCGCGGGCGATCGGGGAAATGCGGGGCGGTATCGTCGTGCCACCAGCCCGGTTCGGCGGCGAGATAGGCGACGCGCCTGCGCCACAGTGGTGCGGCGATGGTCGCGCGGTCCACTCCGTCGAGCAGGATGGCGCCTTCGTGCGGGTCGAGATCGGCGATCATGCGGAGCAGAACCGATTTGCCGGCACCGGACGGGCCGGTGATGGCCATCGCGTCGCCCCGGCCGAGAGCGATGCCGAACGGACCGCCGGCAGCGCCGGTCAGGCCCCGCGCGCTGAGGCGTTCAGGCATCGGCGATCGCGCAGGCGTCGAGAAAACCCTGCATGGCGGCGCGTTTGGCCGGACCGCCGTGGATTGCATTGAAGTGCAGGAATGGGCGGGTGCGGGATGGTGTCGCGATTGGCCGCAGATAGTCCAGCGCCGCGTCCAGCACGTCGAAATCGCCCAGGTGGCGCTCGTGGAGCAGGATGTTCAGGATCGGCTGATCGCCGAAATGGGCGAAACGGGTGCCGCGCTGTGCCGTGCCGAGGGCGAACACGTCAGCAAACAGATCGTGGACCAGCGCAAGACCGGCGAAGGCGAACGCGCCGGCATTGGCGAAGCGCAGATGCGCGATTTGGCTGTTGCGCTGTTTCATCAGCCAGACGCCATACCAGTCGGTGATGCCGTCCTCCGGCAGAGCCTGCGCCGGGATGTCGCGGTATTGCGGGCAGAAGCGGTCTTCAGTGGCGATCAGAAATTTTGACGAGCCGTAGGTCGCTTCAAGAATGGGGGCGATCGGCCCGAGGACCAGGATGTCGCTGTCGAGATGCAGGAACGGGCCGTAGCCGTCGAGCCCGAATTCGGTGAGCCGAAACCGCTGAAGCATCGCGGTTTCGGCATCGGCGTAGTCGATCGGCTGGATGAGGAGCTTGCCGCAGCAATGGCGGGCGAAACGCCGCCGAATCATGGTTTCGGGCCGGTCGGTGAGGAGCAGAATATCGCCGCGATAGCCGCCGTAACGGTAGAGGGTGGTGAGGGTGAGGTCGAGGCAATCCTCATAGGCGGAATCGCCGAACAGCGTAGTGAAGACAAGAGGTTTACCCGAGACGGCACGCGGGCGCGCGGGCCGGAGGCGGCGGGCGTAGGAGCGGAAAACCGGATCGAGGCGCGAGCGGGGCAGGCTGCGCGCCTCGAACTCGCCCAGACCGGGATGGTAGCGGGTTGAGAGTTTAGCGGTGATTCGGATCATGCGGCGAAGGCGGCGAGCATCCGCGCCTCGGCGCGCATCCCGCGATGAAAGCAGCGCAGCTCGAATTTCTCGTTGGGGCTGTGGATGCAGTCATCGTCGAGGCCGAAACCGACCAGAAGGGTTTTCAGGCCGAGTTGGCGCTCGAAGGCTTCGACCACCGGGATCGACGCGCCGCAGCCGGCGAGCACCGGCGGTTTGCCGAACTCGGCCTCCAGCGCGTGGCGGGCGGCGACGACATAGGGTGCGTCGATCGGCACGGTCAGCCCGGCCGAGGCGCCGAACACGGTGAATTCGGCGCGTGCGTCGGGCAGCAGACGTTCGGTGACAAAATGTTTGAAACCCTGGATCACGCGTTCCGGGTCTTGGCCGGGGACCAGGCGGAAGGTGAGCTTGGCGCCGGCTTCGGCGGGGATGACGGTCTTGCTGCCGTCACCCTGGTAGCCGCCGAAAATGCCGTTGATCTCGGCGGTGGGGCGTGCCCAGTTCTGTTCCAGAACCGAGCGGCCGTGCTCGCCGCTGGCATGAGCGAGGCCGATCGCGCCGAGCCAGGCCGCATCGTCGAAGCCGGTGGCGCGCCAGGATTTCAGAACGTCTTCGGGAATCTGGGTGATGCCGTCATAGAAGCCGGGAATGCGGATGGTGCCGTTCTCGTCGAACAGATCCCCGAGGATGCGGGTGAGCGCGCGGATCGGGTTCAGCGCCGGACCACCGAACAGGCCGGAATGCAGATCGCGGTTGGGGCCGGTGATTTTCAGTTCCATCGCGGCGAGGCCGCGCAGGGACGTGGTGATCGCCGGCGTATCGATGTTCCACATGTTGGTGTCGGCAACCAGGACGAAATCGGCGGCGAGGGCGTGGCGCTCGGCGTTCAGCATGGCTTCGAGGGAGGGGCTGCCGCATTCCTCCTCGCCTTCGAGCAAGACAGTGAGGTTGACCGGAAGCCTGCCGGTGACCGCCAATGATGCGCGGATTGCCTCCAGCACCATCATCACCTGGCCCTTGTCGTCCACCGCGCCGCGCGCGATCACGCGCTTGCCGTGCGGCCCGTCCACCAGTTGCGGGTTGAACGGGTCCGCATGCCAGAGTTCAAGCGGGTCGGCGGGCTGCACGTCGTAATGGCCGTAGAACAGCACGCGCGGCGCGTGGGCGCCGGCTTTGAGATGGGTCGCGATCACGCCCGGCAGGCCGGCGGTTTCCGCCAGGCGAGCCTCGAACCCCATCCCGGCGAGCAGGTCGCGCGCATGGGCCGCCGCACGGATGCAATCCTGCTTGTGGGCCGGCTGGGCGCTGATCGAGGGGATGCGGAGCAGGTCGAACCATCGGGCGCGGGAGTCGTCGAGATGCGCGTCGATATGGGCGAGAATCGCGTCGATCGATGGATTGCTCATCGTTCTGTCTCTCCGTTATGCTCACCAAGAGATAGACGCCGAACGACGATGAGGAAAGAGTGACGATGGCGGATGTGTCGATCCGCGCCCGTGAATCGGGGGATATGTTGATTCGCGCCCGTGAACCGGGCGACGCCGAGGCTATCGCGACGCTGATGAACCTGCCGGGCGTGCGGTTCGGCACGCTGCGCACGCCGTTCGTTTCGGTGGAATTCGCACGGACATGGATGGGCTATCCGGTCGCCGCCGCGCTGGTAGCCGAACGGGGCGGGCAAATCGTGGGCACCACGTCATTGATGCGTGGCGAAGGGCGGACCGCACATTCCGCCTCGATGCTGATTTTCGTGCACGACGATCATGTCGGCAGCGGGGTCGGCAGCGCGCTGATGGCGGCGCTGCTCGATCTTGCCGATAATTGGCTTGGACTCCGACGTATCTCGCTGACGGTAAACGCCGACAATGCGCGGGGCATCGCGCTCTACCGGAAATTCGGCTTCGAAGTGGAGGGGGGTTTGCGCGACGAGGTGCTGCGCGATGGCGTGTTCATCGACAGCTTGGCGATGGCGCGGTTGCGGTTGTGATCGGGCTTGCGGCGGCAGATGAAATGGACTAAGTCTAGTCCGGTCGAAATCGAGATTAAGCGATGAACGCGATCAACATTCACGCCGCCAAAACGCAATTGTCCCGGCTGATCGATGAGGCCGAGGCCGGGCATGAGACGATCATTGCGCGGGCCGGCAGACCGGTGGCCAGGCTGGTGCCGTTGAACGCGGTCGGAACGAAGCGGCGGCTGGGAATTCTGGCGGGAAAATTCCGGGTGCCGGATGATTTCGATGCGCCCCTGCCGGATGATGTGCTGGACGGTTTCGAACCACGCTGATGCGGGTTCTGCTCGATACCCATGTGCTGATCTGGACGTTGGTGGAGCCTGACCGGCTGGGCAAAAGATGGCGGACGGATATCGAAAACCCGGCCAATACGGTTCTGTTCAGCGCGGTCAGCATCTGGGAAATCGCGATCAAGGCGCGGCTCGGGCGGGTCGATTTTCCGGTTCGGCCGGAGGAAATCGCGGCGGCGGCGGTTGAAAGCGGGTTTGCCGAATACCCGGTGACCGCCGCGGTCGCCGCGCTGGTGGCAGGGATCACAGTGCGGCATCGCGATCCGTTCGATCACCTTCTTCTCGCCCAGGCGATGGCCGAACCGGCACGGCTGTTGACCGCCGACGCCGTGCTTGTGCCGTATTCCGAGCTGGTGACGCTGATCGGCTGAAGCTCAGAACAAACCGGCGCCGGTCAGCCCGCCATAGACGCCGAGGCCGGCGGTAACGACGGAGAGGAAAATCGTCAGGCCCATATACCAGCCGCGCAGCTTGAGATGCGCGGGCAAGGCGTGCAGGCCGAGCATGATCAGGAAGCCGAGCACCAAAGGCAGCAGCAGGGCGTTCATCACCTCGACCGCGATATTGAGGATGACGAGGTTTGGCACGACGGCGACGAGCACGGCACCAAGGATCAGGCAGGCGGCATAGACGCCGTAGAACCATTTGGCTTGCAGCGGGTGGTCTTCCAGCGAGCGGCGATAGCCGGCGACCTCGCCGAGGCCCCAGGCCAGCGCCAACGAGGCGACGATCGCCGCGACCAGCCCGGCGCCGAGCACGCCGATGCCGAAGACCAGTTTTCCAATTGTGACGCCGAGATAGGGCGTGAGGGCGGCGGCAATGTCACCCACGGAATTGAGGCTGGCATTGGGGTTGTGCGCGCCGATGGTCGCCGCCGTGGCGACCAGGACGGCGGCCATGACGAGCTGGGTGATGACCGCGCCGATCGCGGTGTCCCAGCGGGCATATTTGAAATCCGCCGGGCCGAGTTTTTTATCGGCCACCGCCGATTGCTGGTAGAAGATCATCCAGGGCATGATGACGGCACCGATATTCGCCGCCACAAGGTAGAGATAGCCCGGATTGCCCAAAGCGGGTTGGAAGGTTTGCGTCGCGATCGCGTGCAGGTCGGGATGCGAGACGAAGGCGATGCCGAAGAACACGAATTCGAACAGGCCGAGCGCGATCGCCACCCGCTCCACCCTGCGGTAGGAGCCGGTGAAGGCGACGACCAGGAGGAAGACGACCGCAAGGGTGAGGGTGACGGCGCGGGGCACGCCATAGAGTTCGCCCACGCCGGCGACGCCCGAAAATTCCGACAGAAGCGCGCCGACGGTCGCGACCGCGAGGCCGCTTGCCGAGAGCCACGCCCAGCCTTTGCCGAACGTGTCGCGGATCAGCTCGCCATGGCCCTTGCCGGTGAAAATACCCAGGCGGACCGTGAGTTCCTGCACGACATAGAGGATCGGCATGAGCAGGAATTGCAGCAGCAGCAGACGGTAGCCCCAGGCGACGCCGGATTGCGAGGCGGTGATGATGCTGCCGACCTCGGTATCGGCCAGCATGACGACGATGCCGGGCCCCAGCACGGCGAGAAAAGGCAGACGCGAGCGGCTCTGCTTCGGGCGGGTCACGGTCTGCGACAAGGCGTACTCCATCAGAGATGATAATGAGAACTATTCGCAATTTCTGTCGAAATGGATACAGGACCGGTTTAGTCCTGTCAACGGAGGCCGGTTGACTTCCGATGATCCGCGGAGGAAATCGCCGCCATGATCGAGATCAGGCTGCACAACACCAAATCAAGGCGGCGCGAGGCGTTCGTGCCGATCGATCCCGGCCATGTGAAGCTCTATGTGTGCGGCCCGACCGTCTATGACCATGTGCATATCGGCAATGCGCGGCCAGTTGTGGTGTTCGACGTGCTGGTGCGACTGCTGCGGCAGGTGTTTCCGCGCGTAACTTACGTGCGCAACATCACCGACATCGACGACAAGATCAACGCGAAGTCGCGCGAGACCGGCGAGGCGATCGCTTCGATCACCGCACGCACGACCGAATGGTATCATCGGGACATGGCGGCACTGTTCGCGCTGCCGCCGGATATCGAGCCGCGCGCGACCGGCCATATCGTCGAGATCGTCGCGATCATCGAACGGCTGATCGAGCGGGGCCACGCTTATGAAGCGGAGGGCCATGTGCTGTTCGCGGTGAAATCCGACGCGGAATACGGCGCGTTTTCCGGCCGCAGCCCGGACGAATTGCTCGCCGGAGCGCGGGTGGATGTGGCGCCCTACAAACGCGATCCGGGCGATTTCGTGCTGTGGAAGCCATCGACCGGGGAGCTGCCGGGATGGGACAGCCCATGGGGACGCGGCAGGCCGGGTTGGCACATCGAATGCTCCGCGATGAGCTGGAAGCATCTCGGCGAGAGCTTCGACATCCATGGCGGCGGAGACGATCTGATCTTTCCGCATCACGAGAACGAGATCGCGCAATCGACCTGCGCGTTTCCCGGTTCGGGCTTCGCGCGCTACTGGCTGCACAACCGAATGCTTCTGGTGAACGGCGAGAAAATGTCGAAATCGCTCGGCAATTTCATCACCGTCGGACAGGCCCTAGAACGGGCGCCGGGCGAGGTGATCCGGTTTCTGCTGTTGAAGACGCATTATCGCAGCACGCTGGATTTTACCGATGCGGCACTGTTGGAAGCCAAACGGGAACTGGATCGGTTCTATCGGGCGCTGGCGGCACATTGCGATTGGGCGGTGGCGAATACGGTTCCCGACTCCGTGTTGTTGCCGCTCGCCGACGATCTGAACACGCCGGGGGCGATTGCGGCGCTGCACACACTGGCCGATGCGGCGCTGGCGGGCGACCGGAATGCGGCATCGTCGCTGAAGGCGGCGGGCGCGATTCTGGGTGTTTTCAATCATCGGCCCGCAGACTGGTTTCGGGGCGACGATGCGGATACCGCGCGCATCGAAGCGGCGATCGCCGAAAGGATTGCCGCGCGCCGCGCCAGGGATTTCACCCGCGCCGATGCGATCCGCGCGGAACTTGCCGATAGCGGCATCATTCTGGAGGATAGCCCGGCGGGCACAAGCTGGCGGCGCGCATGACCGGACGCGACGAAGGCGCCGATCTTTACCCGATCGATCCGTCGCCGGTGGTTATCCTGGTGCGGCCGCAGCTTGCGGAGAATATCGGCTCGGTCGCGCGCGCCATGGGCAATGGCGGCTTGTTTCACCTGCGGCTTGTTAGTCCGCGCGATGGCTGGCCGCAGGATCGGGCGTTTCGCACCGCTTCGGGGGCGGTTCGGATTCTCGAAGCGGCAAGCCTGCACGAAACAGTCGCCGATGCGGTGGCCGACCTGCATCGCGTGTTCGCGACCTGTCCGCGGCCGCGCCATATCGTCAAGCCTCTGCTTACCGCGCGAGGTGCGGCGGCGGAATTGCGCGCGATCGGAGCACGCGGGTTGCGCATGGGGCTGCTGTTCGGCCCGGAACGCGCGGGGCTCGACAATGACGACATTGCTCATGCCGACAGCCTGATCCGCTATCCGCTCAATCCGGGCTTCATGTCGCTCAACCTCGCGCAGGCGGTGATGGTGATGGCCTATGAGTGGTGGATGGCCGGCGAGGCGGTGCCCTCGCGCGTATTGCAGACCCACAAGACCCGCGTGGCCACCAAGAGCGAACTCGAGAATTTTCTCGCCCATCTGATCGCCGAATGCGATGCGTCCGGCTTCCTGCGCAACGCGCCGAAACGGCCTGGGATGGTGCGCAACATCCGTCATTTCTTCCAGCGCGGCGAAGTGACCGAGCAGGAGTTGCGCACATTGCATGGCATCGTCACCGAATTGGCGCATGGGCACGGCCTTCGGGCCCGCGACTCCGGCATTGAAACAGGGTAGAGAAATTAAATTCCAAACGGGGGAAAGCATGTCTCGGATCGATCACGACAGCCTTGGCAAAATCGAGGTTCCAGGCGATGTCTATTGGGGTGCGTCCACCGCACGCGCGTTGCGCAATTTTCCGATCTCGGATCTCACCATCGGCCAGCACCGGCATCTTCTGGTCGCTTTCGCCATGGTCAAGACCGCGGCGGCGCGCGCGAACGCGCGGCTCGGCAAGCTCGACCCGGTGATCGCCGAAGCGATCGACAAGGCGGCGCGCGAAATCATCGACGGGAAATGGCACGATCAGTTTCCGGTCGATGTCATCCAGGGCGGGGCGGGAACCTCGACCAACATGAATATGAACGAGGTGCTGGCCAATCGCGCCTCGGAACTGCTCGGCGGCGTACGCGGCGATTATCGGGTGCATCCGAACGATCATGTGAATATGTCGCAATCGACGAACGATACCTATCCCACGGCGGTGCGGCTCGCGGTTCTGCTCGGCAAGGATGCGCTCAGCGACAGGCTCGACCAGCTCGCCACGTCCTTCGAGCGGAAGGCCGGCGAATTCGCCGATGTGGTGAAGCTCGGCCGCACCGAGATGCAGGATGCCGTGCCGATGACGCTGGGCCAGGAATTCGGCGCTTTCGCGACCACGGTGCGCGAGGATATCCAGCGGCTCGACGAAGCCGCCAAGCTGCTCACCGAGATCAATCTCGGCGGCACCGCGATCGGCACGCGGATCAACGCCGATCCGGCCTATGGTCCGTTCGCGATCGAATCGCTGTCGCGACTCAGCGGGATCGAGTTCGTGCAATCGTCGAACCTGCTCGAAGCGAGCTGGGACATGGGCGCCTTCATCATGTTCTCGGCGGTGCTCAAGCGGATCGCGACCAAGATATCGAAAATCGCCCATGATCTGCGGCTGCTGTCGTCGGGTCCGCGCGGCGGATTCGGCGAGATCACGTTGCCGGCCATGCAGCCCGGCTCCTCGATCATGCCGGGCAAGGTCAATCCGGTGATTCCCGAGATGATCAGCATCGTCTGCTTTCAGGTGATCGGCCATGATCTCGCGATCACCATGGCGGCCGAGGCCGGCCAGTTGCAGCTCAACGCGTTCGAGCCGCTGATCGCGCATAATACGCTGAACAGCATGAAGCTGATCCGCAACTCGGTCGAGGTGTTCGCGACGCTGTGCGTCGACGGGATTCAGGCCAATCCCGAAAATTGCATAAAGCATTTGGAGGCGAGCACGGCGACGGTGACTGCCCTGGTGCCGTATCTCGGCTACGAACGCGCCTCGGCGGTGGCGAAGATGGCGCTTGCGACCGGGCGGACGGTGCGCGAGCTGGCCGCCGAGGTGATGCCCGGCGCCGATCTCGACACGATTCTCGACGCCAAGGCATTGGTGGGCGAGGTGATGCGGACCCGTGCGCCGGCGCCGTGAAACCGCTCGCGGTTATCTGCAAGTTCTACAACGAGCCGGTGCATCTGCCGCTCTGGCTCGGGCATTATCGACGCCAGGCTGGTCTCGAGAATTGCTATCTGCTCGATCACGGCACCGATGATGGTTCGGGGGCGGCGGTTGGCGGCGCGCAGGTCGTCCGGCTGCTGCGCTCGGCGCAGGACGACTATCGCCATCTGGCACTCATCCGGCTTTTTGCGGGTGAACTTCTGAAGCGTTATCGCTACGTTCTGCATGTCGATATGGACGAGTTCGCGGTCGCCGATCCGGCGCGTTATGCGAGCCTGACCGATTATGCGGATCGTTGCGAACGCGATGTCGTCTCGTTGATCGGCCTCGAATTGCAGCATGTTTACGATCGCGAGCCGGTTTTCTCGGCGGAGCGGAAAGTGCTGAACCAGCGCCGCTATGCCTGGTTTCACAGCCCGATGTGCAAGCCGGCACTGACGCGGGGACCGCTGGACTGGTCTCCGGGATTTCATTGCATGCCATCCGATACCGTGTTCGACGGTCTTTACATGTTTCATCTGCGCTATTTCGATCGCGATGCCGGGATACGCCGGCTGCACCGTTCGCGCAGCCAGCCCTGGTCGCACCCGGATCAGGCAGGCCATCAGCGATTGAGCGATGAAGACTGGCTGCGCATGTTCGAGGGCTTCGGCGCCGCCGGGCGGCTGAGCGACATCCCCGCGGACGAAGCGACACAAGAGATGCGCGCCTGCCTGGATGCGGTTATCGCGAGCCGCATCGGCCGCGAGAGCGAAACCTATCGCATCGATCTGTCGATTCAGGGGCCGAGATTATGGCGGATACCGGATCGATTTTCCGAGGTTTTCTGATCGGAATATTGGACGGCGGCGATTGTCGCCGATATGATCGCCGGTCAGATGACCGATAATGTAACCGATCCGGCATTCGGAAAGCCCCGTCCGCTCTACGAGCAGGTCAAACGCAATATCGCCGCGCGCGTCGCAGCCGGCGATTGGGGCGCGGGCGCGCGCCTGCCATCGGAGCACGAACTGACCGCGCATTTCGGCGTTTCGCGCATGACGGTGCATCGCGCTTTGCGGGAATTGTCGACGGAAGGCGTGGTTTCGCGGATTCAGGGGGTCGGGACCTTCGCCGCCGAGCGCAGGCCGCGCCAGGAATTTTTGCGAATCCACGACATCGCCGAGGATATCACGGCGCGCGGGCACACTCATCGGATGCGACTGATCGCGCTGGAAGCGGTGCGGGCGACGCCGACCCAGGCGATCGGGTTCGAGCTGCGGCCGGGTGCGAAAATCTTTCATTCCACAGTGCTGCATTTCGAGGACGATGTGCCGGTGCAGCTCGAGGACCGTTTCGTTTCGCCGAAATTCGCGCCCGATTATCTCAATGCCGATTTTTCGCGGGAAACCACGGCGCGTTATCTGCTGCGCCTCGGCCCGGCGACCGAGATCGAGCACACCGCCTATGCGGCGACGCCGGCGCCGGCGGTGCGCGCACTGCTCGAGTTCGGGCCGGCGGACGATGCCGCTTGCCTGGTGCTGCTGCGCCGCACCTGGAGCAACGGCATTTCCGCGACGCAAAGCGAGTTCATCTACCCAGGCTCGCGCTACAGCCTGGGCAGCCGGGCTTCGACGGTGATCACCGCGTGAGGAAGGGCAGGTCGAGTGCGTGGGTGCGGGCGCAGTCGATCGCGGTATCGTAACCGGCATCGGCGTGGCGCATGACCCCGGTGGCGGGATCGTTCCAGAGCACGCGGGCGAGGCGCTGCGCCGCCGCTTCGGTGCCGTCGGCGACGATGACCATGCCGGCGTGCTGCGAATATCCCATGCCGACACCGCCGCCATGATGAAGCGACACCCAGGTCGCGCCCGAGGCGCAGTTGAGCAGCGCGTTGAGCAACGGCCAGTCCGAGACTGCATCCGATCCGTCACGCATCGCCTCGGTTTCGCGATTGGGACTCGCAACCGAACCGGAATCGAGATGATCGCGGCCGATTACGATTGGCGCCGACAATTCGCCGCTCGCCACCATTTCGTTGAAGGCGAGCCCGAGGCGATGGCGATCGCCCAGGCCGACCCAGCAGATTCGCGCGGGCAGCCCCTGGAAGGCGATGCGTTCGCGTGCGAGATCGAGCCAGTGGTGCAGATGGGGATTGTCCGGGATGAGTTCCTTCACCTTGGCGTCGGTGCGGTAGATATCCTCGGGATTGCCGGACAGGGCCGCCCAGCGGAATGGCCCGATGCCCCGGCAGAAGAGCGGGCGGATATAGGCGGGCACGAAACCCGGAAAATCGAACGCGTCGGCGACGCCGACATCCTGCGCCATGGCGCGGATATTGTTGCCGTAGTCGAGCACCGGGATTTTGTTCCGCCAGAAGCCGAGCATGGCGCGGACCTGCGCGGCCATGGATTGTTTGGCGGCTTCGGCGGTGCCGCGTGGATCGCGGACGCGGCGGTCTTCCCATTCGGCGACGGTCCAGCCGGCGGGAAGATAGCCATTGACCGGATCATGCGCCGAGGTCTGATCGGTGACCATGTCGGGCCGCACGCCGCGCGCGAGAAGGTCAGGAAAAATTTCGGCGGCATTGCCGAGCAGGCCGACCGAGACCGGCTTTTTGCTCTTCGTGGCGTGGCTTATGATCGATAGCGCTTCATCGAGCGTGCTGGCCTGAACGTCGAGATAGCGGGTGCGCAGGCGCATTTCGATGCGCGAGGGCGAGCATTCGACGGCGAGCATCGAGGCGCCGGCCATGGTCGCGGCGAGCGGCTGAGCGCCGCCCATGCCGCCCAGGCCGCCGGTTAGTATCCAGCGGCCCGAAAGATCGCCGTCATAATGCTGGCGGCCGGCTTCGACGAAGGTTTCGTAGGTGCCCTGAACGATGCCCTGCGAGCCGATATAGATCCAGGACCCGGCCGTCATCTGGCCGTACATCATCAGGCCTTTGCGATCGAGTTCGTTGAAATGGTCCCAAGTCGCCCAGTGCGGCACCAGATTCGAATTGGCGATCAGCACGCGCGGCGCATCCGCATGAGTGCGGAAGATGCCGACCGGTTTGCCTGACTGGACGAGCAGCGTCTGGTCGGCTTCGAGCGATTTGAGCGCGGCGGTGATACGGTCGTAGCTCTCCCAGTCGCGTGCCGCACGGCCGATTCCGCCATAGACGATGAGTTCCTCGGGACGTTCGGCGACATCGGGGTCGAGATTATTCATCAACATGCGCAGCGGCGCTTCGGTGAGCCAGGATTTGGCGCTCAGAATGTTGCCGTGCGGCGCGCGGATGGTGCGGGCATTGTCGATTCGGGTCAGCATGATGTGTCTCCGGGTCGGCGGACGATCGGGAAATCGAGACAGGCGCCGATGATGGGGATGAGCAGGTCGCGAATTGTCCTGGCGCGGTCTGAAGAATAGGGCGGCGGCCAGTTGGATTCGGTGATGGCGTCTTCGGGTTCGTCGATATAGGCGCGGCAGGCGAGTTCGAGCTGCACGGTGTGAACGCCGGCTTCCGGCGCGGCATAGTGCCTGGTGATGTAGCCGCCCTTGAAACGCCCGTTCACGATGTGATCGAACGGACTGGCGGCGCAGAGAGCGACGATTTCGGCGACCAGCGCGGGCGAAGCAGTGACGCCGCCATTCGTGCCGATATTGCAGACCGGGAGCAAGCCGTCGAACAGGCGCGGAATCCGCGAGCGGATCGAATGGGCGTCGAACAGCACGATCTGGTCGTGGGAATCGCGAAGGCGGGCGATCTCGCGCGCCAGTATCGCGTGATACGGTTCGAAATAGCGCACGCGGCGGCGGGCGATTTCCGCGTCGTCCGGTTCCTGGCCCTCATTGTAGAGCGGCGCTCCATCGAAATCGGTGAGCGGGCAGAGCGAGGTGGTCGCCATACCGGGATAGAGCGAGACGCCGCTGGGAACGCGATTGACGTCGATCACGCTGCGCGACATCGTGGTGCGGATGATGGTGACGTCGCGGTCTTCAGCAAAATCGTAGAGTTTTTCGAGCCACCAATCGGCGTCGGCGAGCGTTTGCCAGCGCGAGACGAAACGCGGCGCGAGATCGTCCGGGATATCGGTGCCGGTATGCGGCAGACTCAGGATCAGCCGGGAGTTTCCTGGGCGGACCGTGATGAAATCGGTGCCGGTCATCGGAAATCGCGCTCCAGATCGATAACGGAATCGCCGGCGACCGCCCGGACCAGCGCACCTCTCTCGATCAGTGCCTGGGCGGCAGCGATATCGGGGGCTGCGAGCCGGTCGTCCTCCAGTTTCGGCACATCGGCGCGCAGCAAGGCGTGAGCGCGCGCGAGGGTTTGGCTGGTTTGCAACGGTGCCAGGCAATCGAGACCCTGGCTGGCAAGCAGATATTCGATGCCGAGAATCGCGGCGAGATTGTCCGCCATGCGCAGCGTGCGCAGCGCGCCGTGCGTCGCCATCGAGACGTGATCTTCCTGGTTGGCGGAGGTCGGAATGGAATCGACGCTGGCGGGATGTGCCAACATGCGATTTTCCGCGGTGAGCGCGGCGGCGGTGACATGGGCGATCATGTAGCCGGAATTCAGCCCCGGATTTGGCGTCAGAAACGCCGGCAGGCCGGAATGGGCGGGATCGACCAGGAGTGCGATGCGGCGCTCGGCGATCGAGCCGGCTTCGGCGATGGCGAGAGCCAGGATATCGGCGGCGAAGGCGATCGGTTCGGCGTGAAAATTGCCGCCGGAAATCACCTCGTTCTGGTCTGCGAAAATCAGTGGGTTGTCGGATACGCCATTCGCCTCGATCGTCAGCGTGCGCGCGACATTGGCGAGCAGGTCGAATACCGCGCCCATCACCTGCGGCTGGCAGCGCAGGCAATACGGGTCCTGCACGCGCGGATCGCCGATGCGATGAGAGTCGCGAATGTTACTTCCGGTCATGTAGTCGCGCAGAAGGCGAGCCACCGCGATCTGTCCGGCATGGCCGCGCAGGGTGTGGATGCGTGCATCGAACGGCGCATCCGAGCCGCGCGCGGCATCGGTGCTGAGCGCGCCGGTGATCAATGCGCTGTCGCAGAGATGCTTTGCGCGAAACAACCCGGCGAGTGCGATGCCAGTCGAAACCTGGGTGCCGTTGAGGAGGGCCAATCCTTCCTTCGGACCGAGAACGATGGGCGCGAGGCCGGCTTCGTTCAGCGCCTGAGCGGCGGGTTTGCGTACGCCGCGCGCGACCACATCGCCGATCCCTAACAGACCGCATGTCAGATGGGCGAGCGGTGCGAGATCACCGGACGCGCCGACCGAGCCTTGCGCGGGGATGACCGGCATTATGTCGTGATCGAGCAGCGCCATCAGCGCATCGAGCGTTTCGGAGCGCACGCCGGAGGCGCCATGTGCAAGACTCGTCGCCTTCAGCGCGATGATCAGGCGAACGACCGGCGCAGGGAGGGGATTGCCGACGCCGCATGCGTGCGACAGCACGAGATTGCGCTGCAATTGGGCAAGATCGGCGCGGTCGATCCGGGTGGAGGCGAGCCGTCCGAAGCCGGTATTGATGCCGTAGACCGCATCGTCGCGCGCGACGATGCGTGCCACCGCCGCCGCGCCGGCTTCGACGGAAGCGCGGCAGGACGGATCGAGCGAGACGGCTTCGCCTTCAAGGATGGCGCGCCAATCCGCATAGCGCATTTGGCCTGGCGTTAGAACGATCATGCGTCGAAACCTTTCAAGATGCGCCGATGCAGGGGAGCGGGGCCGATCCACCCTAGGACCGAGGCTGGATCGTCTTCGTCCCAGATTGCGAGGTCGCAGGATTTGCCTGCTTCGATCGTGCCGGTTTCGGCGGAGACGCCAAGGGCCATGGCGGCGTTGCGCGTGATGCCAAGCCAGGCTTCCTCGAGCGTAAGACCGAAAAACACGCAGGCCATATGGGCGGACAGACGCAGCGAGAGGATCGGCGAGGTGCCGGGATTGCAATCGCTGCCGATGGCGATCGCGCAGCCTGTGCTGCGCATCGCATCGACTGGCGGCATTCTGGTCTCGCGGAGAACGTAATAGGCGCCGGGCAGCAGGACCGCGATGGTGTTGGCGCTTGCCATCGTCGCGATGCCGGAGGCGCTGGCGTATTCGAGATGATCGGCGGACAGGGCGGCGAATCGCGCGGCGAGGGCGGCGCCGCCGAGATCGCTCAACTGGTCCGCGTGCAGCTTCACCTTCAGGCCATGGGCCTGGGCGGCAGTGAACACGCGCGCGATCTCATCGGGTGCGAAGGCAATGGATTCGCAAAACCCGTCGACCGCATCGGCGAGGCTTTGCTCGGCGATACGCGGGATCATGCGGTCGCAGATCAACCCGAGATAGGCTTCGCGGGTGAGGTCGGGCGGGATCGCGTGGGCGCCGAGATAGGTCGCGCGGACGCGCATGGCCGCTTCGGCTTCCAGCGCGCGCGCGGCCGCGAGCATGCGGAGTTCGGTCGCCTCGTCGAGCCCGTAGCCGGATTTGATTTCAATGGTGGTGACGCCTTCGGCCTTCCAGGCGGACAGGCGTTTCGCGGCGGAGTTTTTCAGTTCGGCTTCGGTCGCAGCACGGGTGGCGCGCATGCTCGCCACGATGCCGCCGCCGCCGCGCGCGATCTCCGCATAGGTCTCGCCAGCCAGACGGCGCGCGAATTCGCCGGAACGATCGCCGGCGAAGATCAGATGGGTGTGGCAGTCGATCAATCCCGGCGTGATCAGGCGTCCGGCGCAGTCGATCGTATCGCCGGCGACAAGTCCGGCCGGCTGCTCGGCGCGGCTGCCGCACCAGACGATGCGCCCGTTCGCCGTGGCGATTGCGCCGTCGCCGATCATGCCGAGCCCGGCCCGGCCCGGCGCGCAGGTGGCGATTCGGGCGTTGGTCCACAAACGATCGCACTCCAAATTTTTCCTCCTGACAGCGTCGCGTGAGTTGTATATACAACTGAACCCGACGAATGATCAACCGGGTGCGGGAAGGAAAGCGGACATGGTGCGGAGGCTCTGGTTTGCCTGGGCGTGGCTTGATGGAGACTGGCGCGAGAATGTCGCCGTCGCGATCGACGATGCGGGACGGATTGCCGAGGTCGAGACCGGGGTTTCTCCGGCAGGAAGCGAAGCCGTGCCGGGAATTGCCCTGCCGGGATTGCCCAATCTGCACAGTCACGGATTTCAGCGGGCGATGGCCGGTCTGGCCGAGCGAGGCCAGCGCCCCGGTGAGGATTTCTGGTCCTGGCGGCATGTGATGTACCGGACCGCCAACGAATTCGATCCCGACGAGATCGAAGCGGTTACCGCCATGGCCTATGTCGAGATGCTCGAAGCGGGATTCACCGCGGTTGCCGAGTTCCATTATCTGCACCACGACAAGGATGGCACACCCTATGCCAACCGGGTGGAACTTGCCGGGCGGATCGTCGCGGCAGCGCGGGCGAGCGGAATTGGGCTCACCCTGCTGCCGTGCCTCTACAGCGCGGGCGGAATCGGGCGTGTCGCCGAGCCGGGGCAGCGGCGATTCATCAACGGTATCGACGGGTTCTGCCGGTTGCATGAGGAAACGGCGTCGATGCTCAGGTCCGAAATGCCCGGTGCGGCGCTTGGTGTGGCGCCACATTCGCTGCGCGCCGCGCGCCCCGAGGATGTCGCGCGGATCGCGGCGCTGTTTCCCGCCGGGCCGATCCATTGTCATGCGGCGGAACAGGTGGCGGAGGTGGATGACTGCGTCGCCGCTCTCGGCGCGCGGCCGGTCGAGTGGCTGCTGGACCATGCCGGGGTCGATGCGCGGTGGTGCCTGATCCATGCGACGCATATGGGGGCGTCCGAAACCGAAGCGATGGCGCGGTCGGGCGCGGTCGCCGGGCTTTGTCCGCTCACCGAAGCCGATCTGGGCGACGGTATTTTCGACGGCGCGCGGTTTCTCGAATCCGGCGGACGGTTCGGAATCGGCAGCGATTCATTGATCCGCATCGATGCGGCGGCGGAGCTTCGTCAGCTCGACGGGTCGCAACGCCTGCGCGACCGGCGCCGGGTGGTGCTGAGCCCGAACGGTTCGGCGGGCACGGCACTATATGCGGGCGCGCTGCGCGGCGGTGCGCAGGCGCTGAATCTGCCTGTCGGCGCGATCGCGCCGGGAGCGCGGGCGGATATCGTCGTGCTCGATCGCGACGGTACCGATCTTGCCGCTCTGCCGCCGGGATTCTGGCTCGATCAGTTTGTATTCGTCGGCGGCTCGAAGCTCATCGATCGGGTCTATGCCGCCGGGCGCGTTGTCGTGGAGCAGGGGCGGCACGTCGCCCGCGAGGCGGCGGTGGCGCGGTTCCGGCCCGTGTTGCGCCGGCTCGCCGCCGCGCTGTGACCGGATTGCATAGACATGCAAATAGATATTGACGGTGCAGCGCGTCATCGTGCTTGATAGCGTTGCCGAATCGTAAAGGACTCAACCCGATGTTTGAACGACGCGCCATCGATCGAATTCCCGAAACCGAACGCCACGGCCGTCCGGCTTCGCTGTTCACGCTGTGGTTTTCCGCCAATATGCAGATGACGACGGTGGCGACCGGGCTGGTCGCCGGATCGCTGGGGCTGGGGCTTGCCTCGGGGATGGTCGCCATCGTGCTCGGCAATGTGCTCGGCGGCGTCTTCATGGCCTATCACGCGGCGCAGGGACCCAAACTCGGCATTCCGCAAATGATCCAGTCCCGCGCGCAGTTCGGCGTGCTCGGCGCGAACCTGCCGGTGTTTCTGGTGATCATCCTGTATCTGGGCTTCTTCACCCTGAGCGCCATTCTCGGCGGCGAGGCGGCGAGCGCATTGCTCGGCGTCCCTCCCGCGCTGGGCATCGTCATTGCCGATATCGCCGCCTTCGTTCTGCTGATTTTCGGCTACGATCTGATCCATCGCTACGAACGCATCGTGGCGCTGTTGTTTCTGCTGGTATTCGCGATCGTTACGGTCGTTCTGATCGGCGACTATCACCGCTCGGTCCTGGCGGCCGGCAAGCCGGCGCCGGTCGCGATGATCGTGCTCGGTATTTCGATTTTCGCGACATGGCAGATCACCTACGCACCTTATGTCGCCGACTATTCGCGCTATCTGCCGGCAAAAACCTCGTTTCTGTCGAGTTCGGCCTATACCTATCTCGGCTCGGTGCTCGCCTCGATCTGGATGATGGCGCTGGGGCTGGTGGCCGGGCTGATCGCGAGCAAGGCGGCAAATGCCGATACGACGCTATATTTCGCCGGGCTGCTCGGTTCGTCCTGGCGCTGGCTGATGCTGCTGGTGATTCTGCTCGGCATCACGGCGGCGAATGTGCTCAACCTGTATGGATCGGCGATGTCGGCTGCGACCATTCTGACCTCGGCCGGAGAAAACGGGTTGACCCGCAAGGTTCTGGCGAACGGCATGGCGCTGCGGATCGGGGTCGGAGCACTCGCCGCGATCATCGGCAGTGCGCTGGCGATTTCCGCAAGCGGCAATTTCGTCGGCGCGATGACGAATTTCTTGCTCTTGCTGCTCTATGTGTTCGTGCCATGGACGGCGATCAATCTGACCGATTTCTATCTGGTGCGGCGCGGCAGCTACGACATCGACGCGATCTACGATCCTGCGGGGGTTTACGGCACGATCAACTGGCGCACCATGGCGATCTACGGGATCGGCATTCTGGTCGAGATCCCGTTCATGAATGCCGATCTCTACGAAGGGCCGATCGCCAAGGCTCTCGGCGGTGCCGATATCAGTTGGATTCTCGGGCTGATCGTGCCGTCGGTCCTGTATATTCTGGCGAACCGGCGGATGCGGATTCAGGCGGTGGCGAGGTAGTCGATCGCCGAATCCACCCCGCCGCTTGCATGGGGAATATCGGCGAGGCGAAGCGACATTTCCACCACGCCGAGCGTGCCGAGCAGCATCGGCTCGTTGAGATCGCCCATATGACCGATGCGAAAAACCTTGCCGCCGAGCGGATCGAGACCGCTGCCGAGCGAGACGTTGAAACGATCATAGGCGATCGCGCGCACCGCTTCGGCATCGTGGCCATCGGGCATTTTCACCGCGGTCACTGAATCCGACCGGCGCTTCGGATCGGCGCAGAAGAAAGCGACGCCTTCATTGCCGCTCCAGACCGACACGGCCCGGCGTGTGGCTTCCGCAAGACGATGATGGCGGCGCCAGACCTGTTCGATCCCTTCCGCTTCGATCAGCCGCACCGCCTCGCGCATGCCATAGAACGGAGCGATCGGCACGGTGCCGGTGAAGCTGCGATGCCGGCGGGCGCGCATTTTCGTCCAGTCGAAATAAAAGCGCGGGAGGGTCGCGCGGCCATGCGCTTGCAGGGCTTTTTCGCCGACCGCGGTGAATGCCAGACCCGCCGGCAGCATCAGGCCTTTCTGGCTGCCACCGACCACGGCGTCGATTCCCCAATCCGCCATGCGGAATTCCAGCGAGCCGAACGAGGAGATGGAATCGACGAGGAACAAGGCAGGATGATTCGCCGCATCGATCGCGGCGCGGATTTCGGGAAGCGGCAGACTAACGCCGGTCGAGGTTTCGTTATGGACGATGCAAACGGCCTTGATTGCATGGGATTTGTCGGCGGCGAGGCGATCGGCGATCGCCGCGATGTCGGGACCACGTCGCCAGTCGGTTTCCGGCATTTCGACGGCAAGGTCGAGATTCTTGGCCATCGCCCCCCAGGTCCGGGAGAAATAGCCGCAATCGGGCATCAAAATACGGTCGCCCGAGCAGAAGAGGTTTTGCAGCGTCGCTTCCCAGGCGCCGTGGCCGCTCGCGGTGTAGATGAACACCTCGCCCGCGGTGAACAGCAGGCGCTTCAGGCCGGCGATGGCGGCATCATAGACGTCCAGAAAATCATCGGCCATGAAATCGACGGTCGCTTGATTCATCGCGCGCAGCACGGAATCGGGGATGTTGGTCGGTCCCGGATTGGCGAAGAACAGGCGTCCCGGCTTTCGTTTTGTCATGTGTTTCATTCCCACTCGATTATTTTACTCATCAGTCGGTAATATAGGCGACAATTGGTGCTTTGAAAAAGGATCGAACGAGCCGTGCCGCCCGGCTTGATCCACGGACGGCCTTTCAGGCCCTTCAACCGTGTGATCTGGTCACGCTGCGCCGCCACAACCCCACTTCAGCTCAGACACATCGCCCAGCAGTTCCACCAGCAATGCTTCCAGTTCGGCACGGGATAGGTCGGACAGATCGGCGGGCGGTGACATGAAATCACTGAATCGTACGCAGCCGCGTCGGCGCAAGCCAAATATCGCCGCTTCCCCAGGTTTTGCCCCGATTACATCCGGGCGGGTCTCCGTATCACGCCCGAAATCCCGACCCGACCAGCAATCGCCGGTTCACCGCATGACGGCGCCGATTTCCTTCGCGGCGGCAACGAGAAGCTCAAGGCATCTCGATTCTTCCGCACCGGCGAGACGGGGCGTCAGGGTGGTAATGCTGATCGTGCCTAGCAATTGACCATCGCGGTCGAAAACCGGTACCCCGAGTCCCGCGAGCCCGAGCACGAAATCGTCGATGGCGAGCTCCCAGCCCTGACCGCGAATACGCTCGGATTCGGCCGTGAGAATCTCCGGATCGACCTGACTGAGCGGCGTCCGCTTCGTGAGATCGCCCGATAGCGCATCTCGCCGCTCCTCCGGCGAGATGAAGGCCAGAAGCGCGCGCGGGCCGGCACCGCAATTCAGCGTCGTCCTGCTGCCGACATTGGTCCAGGCGACATCGATGCTGAAATCGCCGGATCGCACGCGCTCGATGCAAAGCGCCATTCCTTCGCGATAAACCCAGAGAAACGTGGTGCAGCCGGTGTTCATCGCGACCCTGGCGAGTTGCGGTGCCGCGACGTTGCGGAGTTCCCGCCCGGTCTCGACCGCGGCGCCGAGTTCGAGCACCGCCGCCGACAATGCATAGCGCAGCGTTTCCCCGTCGTGCTCAACGAGACCGTTCAAAGTCAAAGTCTGCAGAAGACGCCGGGCGGTTCCCTTATCCAGGTCAGTCAACCGGGCGAGTTCGCTCAGCGTCAGGCGCGGCTTCGCCGGACTGAAGGCGCGCAACAGGCGAATCGCCCGCTCCACCGCTCGGACGAGTGGCACGTTCGGCTTCGTCTGGTCGGAGTTTTTCATGCTTCGATTATATATCGTGTCATCTATTGACACAACATATTATTAGTTGACATATCTTTGCGGCACTCCTTATGGTTCCGATCAACAGCCGAGCCAAAAGCAGGTCGGGCGAAGCGTTCTAGCCGTGAACGCCGAGAATGAGGGATCGTTTGGAATGGCATTGGATCGGGAACTCGCGAGACACATCGTCGCTTCGGTCGATGCCGGGTTTGCGGAGCAGATTGAATTCACCAAATCGCTCATCCGTTTCCCCTCGACGCGCGGCAATGAGCACACGATCCAGGATTTCGTCTTTGGCGCGCTGCGGGACCGAGGCTATGCGATGGATCGGTTCGCGATGGAGCCCGATGCGATTGGGCGGCATGTCGGCGGTGCGCCGTTCTCGGACCAGCATTCCACCGCGCCGATCGTCGTCGGCATTCATCGTCCCCGCCGGGAGACCGGACGGTCCCTGATCCTCCAAGCCCATGTCGATGTCGTCCCCACCGGCCCATCGGACATGTGGCGCACTCCACCGTTTGACCCGGTTATCGAGGGCGATTGGTTGTTTGGCCGCGGGAGCGGCGACATGAAAGCCGGACACGCAGCGAATATCTTTGCGCTCGATGCTCTGCGCCGGGCAGGGCTTCAGCCCGCGGCAACGGTTTACGTGCAATCCGTCGTCGAAGAGGAATCGACCGGCAACGGCGCCTTGATGACCCATCTTCGCGGATACAAGGCCGATGCGGTTCTGATTCCCGAACCGGAGGACGAAAAACTCGTCCGCGCGAATGTCGGTGTTCTGTGGTTCGATGTCGAAGTCCGCGGCGTGCCCGCGCATGTGCGGGAAATGTCCGACGGTACCAACGCGATCGACGCAGCCTATCGCGTCGTGGCGGCGCTTCGGGCGATCGAAGCGGATTGGAACGCCCAAAAAACCGGACGGCCTCATTTCGAGAATGAGCCCCATCCGATCAACCTGAATCTCGGAAAAATCCAAGGCGGGGATTGGGCTTCGTCGGTGCCGAGCTGGTGCCGGATCAGTTGCCGCATCTCGATCTATCCCGGCATCACCGCAGCGGAAGCCGCCCGCGAGATCGCCGAATGCGTTGCCGATTTCGCGCGCTCTGATCGGTTCCTGGCCAATAATCCGCCGCGGGTGACATTCGGCGGGTTCTATTCCGAAGGCTATGTTCTCCAGCCCGGATCGGAGGCCGAGGCGGTTCTGGACCGCGCGCATGAAACGGTCATCGGCAAACCGCTCGAGAGTTTCATGACGGCCGGCTACCTCGATACGCGCGTCTATGCGCTTTACGATCAGGTTCCGGCACTCTGCTACGGGCCGATCGCACGCAGCATCCATGCGGCCGACGAAAGCGTCAGCCTGCCTTCCGTCGAACGGATCACCAAGACGATGGCTCTCTTCATCGCCGAATGGTGCGGTCTCGAATCCGCCGAATCGCGTTAGTTATTCCGCCCCACTTTTCCCAGAACGTCAACGACATGAGGATCAGGATGATCGAGGAAGAAGCCGAGCTGAGACGGTCGCTGCCCACCGCGATCAAGATCTGGTTTGCATTCGATTTCATCGTCTGCTGCTTTCCGCCGATCTACCTTGCCTTCAGCGGTCGCGGTCCTCTGCCCAATCTGCCGCTTTCGGTCGGATATTTTCTATTCGCCGGGTTGTTCGTGACATTGAGCATCCTCGCCGCGTATCGGATGAGCGCGTGAAAATCCATCGGACGCAGAAGGAATTGAAAAAGGAAATGTCCCGATGCTGGTGACCTTTGGTGGCCTTGCGGCATTTTTCGCCGTCGTGGTGATCTACCTTCAGCTCTCCTACAGGAAGGACAAAAATTTCGCGGAGTATGCGGTCGGCGGCCGTTCCTTCGGCGCGTTCTTTCAGTCGATGTCGTTTCTCAACACGTGGTATCCAGGCGCGATCTTCATCGCTTTCGGCGGTCTTGCGGTCCAGGCCGGCGTGCTGAGCTTCTATCTTCTGCTCTACAGCCTGCTCACGATCGTTGCGATGTATGCGATCTCGAACCGGGTCTGGCTCTGGGGCAAGCGTTTCAATCTATACACGCAACCCGACCTCTTCGCACTCCGATACGGGACGAAGAACATTCGCCTGTTGATCGGCGTCATCGGCATCGTTTCCCAGTTTCCCTGGATCATTCTTGGAATGAAGGCACTGGGCATGCTGTTCTACTATATGGCGCTGAAGAGGATCGATTTCACCGTGGCCGTCATTCTCGGTGTGGTGCTGATCGTCGTCCGCCAATTCTGGACCGTGCAGATGGGCATGCGCGGCGTCGTTATCTCGGACATGGTGCAGGGTGTCGTATCCTATATCGGCGGAACGCTGCTGATCCTTGGATTGATCGGCTGGCTGCTGCTCTCGCAAGGCACCTCCTTCGCCGCTCTTCACGCGGGACTTTTCGAAATTCCCGGCGAGCACTCGAAACAGGGGCCGCTCTATCTCTTTGCGCTGATCTTCACCGGCGCGCTCGGGGGCTGGTGCTGGCCCGGCATTTTCGTTCGGCTGTTCACCGCCAACAGCGTCGATGCGATGAAGAAAGCGGCAGCCATCGCCGCGCCGATCTCCTTCTTCTTCGCCGGCGCGCTGATCGTTCTCTCGATGCTTGCGGCAAATCTTCCCGCCGTCACCAAATCGCCCGATGCGATCTGGTTCATCGTGAATCAGCAAGCCGGCGGTCTGGTTCTGCTCTCGGTTGCTGGAATCGTCATCCTTGCATCGACCATGGGCAATATCGACGGCAACATCCAATCCACCGGCGCGCAGGTCGCCAATGACATTTTCGGCAACTACGTCGAGCTTAGCGAGACATCGAAAGTGGTGATCGCGAAGATCAGCATGATCGCGATCACGCTGCTCGGAGCGTGGATCGCGACGCTGAAACTGCCCCAGCTCTTCAATGTCGCGGTGATCGGCTACCAGGGGATCATCCAGCTCGCCGTTCCGCAATTCCTCGGCATTTTCTGGATGAGGGGGAATAGGCAGGGTGCCTATGCGGGTACGATCGTCGGGTTCGTTCTCGCGGTCGCTCTCACGCTGCAATATCCCGAATTCATCGGACCGCTCTGGGGCGTGACATCGGGGTTCGTTGCGCTGCTGGCAAATCTCGCCATCTATCTCGCCTGTGCCTATTTGTTTCCCCATGCGGACACTGAAGCGCGGCGGGTTCGCTCGCTGTTCGGCGAAGTTGAATTGCCCGCGCGTCAGGCGGCACCGGTCAGCCTGCGGTCCATGTGAAGCGGCAACCGGAACGAACCGGATTCAGTCGTGACCATTGCCCACCATACCACCGGAATCGCGCCCGTCACGCCTCGTTCCGCCGCGAGCCTGCTCGTGTTGCGCGGCGGTGCGGCCGGCGCGGAGGTTCTGATGGGAAGGCGGAGCGCAAACCATCGCTTCATGCCGAACCGGCTCGTGTTTCCCGGAGGCGCTGTCGATCCCGGCGACACGTCCGCTCCGGCGGAGAGCGAGCTTTCTCCACATGTATTCGACCGCCTTCGGTTGCATGTTGGCGCGGGACTCGCCAGGGCGCTCGCAATCGCGGGTACGCGTGAACTGCATGAGGAGACGGGGCTTTCCCTGGGCGTGCCGCCCCGTCTGGACGCGCTCGACTATATCTATCGCGCGATCACGCCGCCCGCCTCGCCGGTGCGGTTCGATGCGTTTTTCTTCACCGTTCCGGCAATTCGTGTCACCGGCACGATCGCCGGCTCGGGCGAACTCAAAGAACTCCGCTATTACGGGATCGAGGAGGCGCTCGAACTCGATCTTGCCTTCGTAACGCGTGCCGTGCTCGGGCATGCGCGGCAATGGCTGGCGCTCGGCGCGACGGAACGGATCGCCCTGGGGCCGGTGCCCGTGCTGCGCGAGCAGCGCTGGCGTGAGTCATAGAGCGTGATTGACTTTCAGTCGATCACGCTTGTCTTATGACATCCCCGCTCCTTCGGACAAAGATGAGGTACCGCCGGCGAGGTACGAACTCACCGGCGGCAGGAGGGGATGGATCGTAGATCACGCCGCTCTGAGAACCACCTTGGTCCAGCCGTCATCGCGGTTGTCGAAATGCTTGTAGGCGGTCGGCGCCTCGCTCAACGGCAATTCGTGCGAGATCAGGAATGACGGCTTGGCCCGATTCCGCTCGATCGATCGGGCCAGATAGCGATTATAGGCTTTCACGTTGGCCTGTCCGGTGCCGAGCTTCTGGCCCTTGAACCAGAACTTGCCGAAATCGAACGCCATCTTGCCGCTCTGTTCCAGCTTGGTCGGCGCTTTCGGATCGCTCGGCACGAACACGCCGACCACCCCGATCCCGCCGCTGGCGCGCACCGACTCCACCAGTGCGTTCATCGTCAGGTGATTGCATTCACGCCCGTGATGATCGTGACACTGATAGCCGACGCATTCGCAGCCCCGGTCGGCCCCCGCGCCATTGGTCTGCTGCAGAACCTTCTCGACGGCCTGCTCGTCGGAATCATCGATCGGGATGGCGCCGATCTGCTCGACAAGCTTCAGCCGATCGGGGTGCCGGTCGACCACCATCACCTGCGACGCGCCTTTGACCATCGCCGAATACGCTGCTATCAATCCGACCGGTCCGGCGCCATAGATCACGATCGACTCGCCCGGCTTCAGCCCGGAAAGCTCGGTCGCGTGCCAGCCGGTCGGCCAGATATCGCTGAGCATCACATAGTCGAGCTGTTTCTCCTCGGTGTCCTTCGGCAGCACCAAACAGTTGAAATCGCCATACGGCACCCGCAGCAACTCCGCCTGACCGCCGCTGTACGGACCCATGCCGGCAAACCCATAGGCCGCGCCGGCGGTTCCCGGATTGCAGGTGAGGCAGAAGCCGGTCAGCCCGCGCTCGCAATTCTCGCAGAACCCGCAACCGATATTGAACGGCAGGCATACCCAGTCGCCTACCTTCACCCGATCGACCGCGCTGCCAATTTCGATCACCCGGCCGAAGTTTTCGTGCCCCAGAATCCGGCCGCTTTTTCCTCTTCCAGGGTCTGCTGGAACAGGCTCACGCAGTCGGTGTGGCCCAACGCCTGGCCAGCGCGATCAGCGTGCCGTACCGGCTGATCTCGTAATGCTCGACCGCCTGCGCGGACGAGGCCATCCCGACATCGAGCACGCTCGGATCGGCGATATCGCTCATCACCTCCTTCGCTTCGGCGGCGATGCCGTCGATCGCGGCACACGTCACTCCTTTGACCAAGCGGAAATACCTATGCGGCGGGTGACATCGTGGAGAGTCGTTTCAAGTCGAGGCTTCGGAAACATTTGGCTTCGACAATAAAAACGGAAAATCTCATGGATTTCAGGCCTTTGTTCCAACCGCGCTCAAGTCGCATGCCGCGCGCCCGACTGTTCCAGAAGGGCGATGAAGGCTTTGTTGAAAGCCGGCAGATCGTCCGGCTTGCGCGACGACACCATGTTGCCGTCGGTCACCACCTCCTGATCGACCTACGGGATTCACACATTTCATAAAATGTATGTAAATCAACGGATTGTAACCGATATTCCGATTTGATCCCGTTATGTGTTCTCTATTATGAGCACTTCAGATCATGTACTTTAATCTGGCTTCGGCGAAATTTTTTCGGGTTGATTCTTTGCCGCAAAGAGATGTGTGCATACCGTAGCCTGATCGACCCAATGGGCGCCGGCATTGCGCAGATCGGTCTGCAGCGACGGCCAGGAGGTCATGGTGCGGCCACGCACCGCGTCGGCCTCGATTAATGTCCACGGACCATGGCAAACCACCGCGATCGGCTTTCTCTGCTTCGCGAAATGCTCGACGAACGCGACCGCCTTCGACAGCGTGCGCAACTGATCGGGATTGGCGACACCGCCCGGCAGCATCAGCGCGTCGAACTCCTGGGTTTCGCATCGGCTAGGTGTTTAGTCCCAGCATGTGATGGTTGGGCTGGACGTTGAAGATGTCCGGTTTGGCTTTCCAGAGCCGCTCGATGGCCATGGTCATTCTCCTTGTCAGGGCGTGGGGTCACGGGTTTGGGAATCTCTGGGCGGCGGCGGGCATTCTCAAGGCCGTTCCAGGCAAATTGCCCATTGTTCATCGGCGGGACAAACGAATGAAAGGCAATCCGCGCCGCCCCGGACCATCATCAAGCGATAGTCAATCCAAGGAGGATGCCATGCCGCGCGGCGACAAATCCGCCTATACCGACAAACAGAAACGCAAGGCCGACCATATCGAGGAGAGCTACGAAAGTCGTGGCGTCGCCGCGCCGGAAGCGGAACGCCGGGCCTGGGCCACGGTCAACAAGGAAAGCGGGGGCGGCAATAAAAGCGGCTCCGGCGTCGGCAAGCCGGAAAGCCATGCCGCATCGCGCAAGGGCGGAAAAACCGGCGGCAAAGCCGCTGCGTCACGCCCCAGGACGGAGAGTCAGGCAAGCGCGAAACAGGCGGCGCGGACCAGGAAGGACAATAAATCCGGCTTCTGAAATCCGCGCTCCCGAAGTAATGCCGCCTACCGATCCGCGGTTCCTGGCGTAATCCCATAGTATTGGTCGACTTCGTGGCCATAGATTCCGTTCGACCAGTCGGGTGTCGCGCTGGTGGCATAGGCCGGGCCCCGCTCCAGCCGGTCGCGGTCGAGATTGACGATGTAGCCGCCTTGCCGTTCGTCGTATTTCAGCAATTGCCACGGCAACGGGTGATAATGCTCGCCCAGGCCGAGAAAACCGCCGAACGACATGATTGCGTAATGCACCCGGCCGCTGCGCTTGTCGATCATCAGGTCATAGATCGAGCCGATCGAGTCGCCCAGTTGGTTATAGACATTGGTGCCGTTCACCTTGCTGGCGGCGATCATGCTCGGCGTTTCGCTCAGCGATATGTCGCCGGCCGTCGTGCCAGTTCGCGGCGGCGTGGTGGGATCGAAGCTGCTCATCTGCGTTTCCTTCGTTGGTTCGTTGGGGGTTGCCGCCAACTCACCCTATCTCAGTCGCCGGCAGCCGAATTTCGATGCTCCCGCAGATGAAACTATGGTTATGATCGTGACTATCCCGCACCGTTCACCCAAGATAGCATCTATACCATTGCGCAGGAGACATCTGGGATGAAACGCAAGCCGAGAATCATACGCTACACCTCGCCCGCCGGCGGTTGGGGCTCGATGAAATCGCTCGCCGAGATCCTGCTGCGCGAGCGCATCCCGCTCGACGGCGCGAAAATCCTGATGGCGCAGAACAAGCCGGATGGCTTCGCGTGCGTCAGTTGCGCCTGGCCGAAACCGGCCAAGCCCCATGCCTTCGAATATTGTGAAAACGGCGCCAAGGCGACCGCGTGGGAAATCACCAGCCGGCGCACCACGCCCGAATTTTTTGCCAAGCATACGGTGGACGCATTGCGCCGCTGGTCCGATTACGATCTGGAGCAGCAGGGCCGACTGACCCAGCCGATGCGATGGGATGCGGCGACCGACAAATATCTTCCGGTGTCCTGGCAATCGGCCTTCGAGGAAATCGGCCGCGAATTGCGCGCGATGCAGCCGGACGAAACGGTCTGGTATTCTTCCGGCCGGGCCTCGCTCGAAACCTCCTTCATCTACGCGCTCGCGGCAAGGCTTTACGGCACCAACAACCTGCCCGACAGTTCCAACATGTGCCACGAAAGCACGTCGGTCGGGCTGACGCAGAGCATCGGCGTTCCGGTCGGCACCACCACGCTCGAGGACATGGAAAAAACCGACTGCATCATCTTCTTCGGGCAGAATCCCGGCTCGAACTCGCCGCGCGCCCTGCATCCGCTGCAGGATGCGCATCGCCGCGGCGTGCCGATCATCACCTTCAACCCGATCCGCGAGCCGGGGCTGCTGAGCTTCACCAACCCGCAATCGCCGACCGAGATGTTAGTGACCTCGCCCACCCCGATCAGCACGCAATACCATCAGGTCAGGCTCGGCGGGGATATCGCGGCGATCATGGGAATTTCAAAGGCACTGATCGCCGCCGACGACGCGGCGCGCAATTCCGGCCGCGTCGGGCTCCTCGATCACGGGTTCATCGCCGAACAGACCGATGGGTTCGACGCTTTCGCCGAAGCGGCACGCAAAATCTCCTGGCAAACCCTGGAGGCGAGGTCCGGCCTGTCGCGCAACGCGATGGAAGCGACCGCCGCCGTCTATGGCCGCGCGCAGAAAACCATGGTGGTCTACGGCATGGGGATCACCCAGCATCGCGAAGGCGTCGAAGGCGTCCAGATGCTCGTCAATCTTCTGCTCCTGCGCGGCAATATCGGCAAGGTCGGCGCGGGCATCTGCCCGGTGCGCGGCCATTCCAACGTGCAGGGCCAGCGCACCATGGGCATCAGCGAAAAACCCGAACTGGTCCCGCTCGACAAATACGCCGAACGCTACGGCTTCGAGCCGCCGCGCAACGCCGGCCTGAACACAGTCGAAGCCTGTGAAGCGATCATCGCCGGTAAAATCAAGGCTTTCCTGATGCTCGGCGGTAATTTCGTGCGCGCGGTGCCCGAGCGCGAGGCGATGGAAGCGGCCTGGAGCGGGATGCGCCTCACGGTGAACGTCGCCACCAAGCTGAACCGCAGCCATCTGGTTCATGGCGAGATTTCCTATCTCCTGCCCTGTCTCGGCCGGATCGAAAAAGACCGCCAGGCCACCGGCGATCAGGCGGTCTCGGTCGAAGACAGCACCGCCTGCGTCCACGGCTCGCGCGGCGTGCGCCCGCCGGCCAGCGCGCATCTGTTGTCGGAGCCGAAAATCGTCGCCGAAATCGCCAAGGCGGCGCTCGATCCCAACCCGCGCATCGACTGGGACGCCTGGGTCGGCGACTACGCGCTGATCCGCACCGAAATCGGCGCGATCTATCCCGATTTCGAGAACATGGAAACCCGGATGTGGGAGCCCGGCGGATTTTACCGCGCCATCCCGGCACGCCAGCGCATCTGGAACACCGACACCAAGCGCGCCCATTTCATCGACCCGCAAAGTCTCGCCGAAGACCCGGACATGCCCGAAAAAGGCACCGACGTGCTGATGATGATGACGATGCGCAGCAACGATCAGTTTAACACCACGATCTACGGCTATAACGACCGGTTTCGCGGCATCAAGGGCACCCGCATGGTGGTGCTGATGAACGGCAACGACATCGCGCGGCTCGACCTGGTGGACGGCGAAACCGTCGGCCTCGCCACCGTCGCCGACGACCGGACCCGCGAAATGACCGGCTTTCGCGTCACCGCTTACGACATTCCCGATGGCTGCGTCGGCGCCTACTACCCCGAGGCAAACGCGCTGATCCCCCTGTGGCATCACGCGGAAGGCAGCAAGGTTCCCGCCGCGAAATCCATCCCGGTGCGCGTCTTCAAGCTGGACGGCAGCGGCGGCCGGGTTCGCGCCGCCTGACCGGCCGGCCCGGCGGGCGGGCGCTCAGCCCGCGTCGAGCGCCTTCGCGCTGGTGACCACTTTCGCGACCATGCCGTAGGCGCGATCGCCTCGTCCGCGCCCATCCAGTAGTTGCGGTCGGTGTCGTGCTCGGGCATGCGTGGCTTGGCTGACTCTCAGGTCGGGTCCACCTGGTGGCGCACCATGACCGCGATATCGTGAAGATCCTTCGTTGGTGCCGTGGCGAGCACGGCATATCCCAGCCCGTCGCAGATCCACGCATATCCGTCGACATCGCCTGCCCCGACATGGACGGTCCTGGTATCCCGTTTCCGGTCGGGCATCGGCCGAACGAAGACGGTGAGCCTGGTGCCGCCGGCGTCCTCGTAGAGCAGCATCGCGGCCGGTCCATGGTCGGTCGCGGCCAGCCTGCCGCCGACGAAACGATAGCCGATGGCGGTCAAATTCACCATGATGAGCGGATGCTTCAGCTCGCTCGACAGCCATTGGTAGATCGCGTTTTGCCGTGCCGCGCCGGATTCGGCTGGCGGACCGCGATCCGTGGCGTAGACCGCGTGAATGATCAGCGCCTCCTGCGCCAAAGCGGGGATGCCCGCCGGCGAACCATCTGGCAATCGCCCGCGCACCAGCCAGCCCGCGCCGCTTCCGGCCAGAAACGCGAAAAGGATCGCGGCGGCCATCTGCCAAGCGATACGGCGCCGGGCCTCGCGCAGCTTCATCAATCTGCGCGGATCGAGCAGCGGCGGTATCGGTTCGGCCAAATGATCGGCCAGGGCCGCGCGCAAGGCGGCGCGCTGCATCTTGTATGCGGCAACCCGCTTCGCGGCCGATTGGTCCTGCTCGAGATGGCGCTCGAGCGCAGGGCGCCGCGCCGAGTCCAGTTGGCCGTCCACGAAGGCATGGAGCTCATCTTCAGTGATCGCGCGTTCGATCTCGTTCATTTCACTCTCCGAAGCGTGGGGCGCTCCTCGCCGTTCATCGCCTGTCTGAGCCGCTCCCGTCCCCGCGACAGTCGCGACATCACCGTACCGATCGGAATGCCGAGCACCTGTCCGACCTCGGCGTAGGAAAGTTCCTCCACGCTGACCAGAACGATCACCAGCCGCTGATCTTCGGGCAGCTTCTCCAGCTCCCGCAAGACGTCGCGTTGCCGCAACCCCTCTTCCTGAACCGCCGTGATGCTCATTTTCTCCTCATCGATCAGCTCGAGGGGAACCGTCTCGCCCTGTCGCTGCCGCCGCCTCATTCGGCTGACGAACAGGTTATGGATAATGGCGAACAGCCAGGGGCGCATCCGCGATTCCTCCTGCAGCGTGTGAAGCCGGCCGAGTGCCAGAACCAGGCTGTCATGCACCAGGTCGTCGGCATCCTGCTGGCTTTTGAGCAGCAGGCGCGCATAGCGCCGCAACGCGGGAATGCAGGCTTCCAGATCGCGAAGCCCGTCGCGGCAGGCTGCGGAATCGTCTGGATCATTGCCGTTTTGCATGGGCGCTTCCGTCGGAAGGTGGCTTGCCGAACTCTCTATGGCACCGGGGATCAATCGATGCCGCCGCATCGGGCTCCGGCACGGCCGGGCGATCCGTCGTCCGTTTCAGCACGGGCCATGCCGGCAGCATCCGCTGCAAGACCTCGTCGCGCTCGACGAATTGATGGCGAAGCGCCGCAAGCACGTGAAGTCCCACGGCGGCGACGATGATCCATGCGCCATAGACGTGGAGAACCGCCACTGCGCTTTCCGCCGCATGCCCGCGCTTCAGCAGGCCGAACACGGGCAGGTCCGGCCAATCGACGATGCCGTAGAGCCGGAACGGCAATTTCAGGCTGGAGACCGAAAGCACCAGCCAGCCGGTCAGGGGAATCCAGAACATCAGCGCGTAAAGCAGGTAATGCATACCATGCGCCGCGAGCCGTTGCGCGCGCGGGATTCGCGCCGGCAAAGGCGGTGCCGGATGAAAGATGCGCCAGGCAATCCGCAGCAATACCAGAAACAGAACGGTGATCCCGATCGATTTGTGAAGCTGGAACAGAGCGAATCTGGTCTCGAGCGACATCGGGAGCTGAACCATGACGACGCCCAGGACAACGAGCAGTATGATGTCGAATGCGATGATCCAGTGCAGGATGATCGCCACAAGCGTGTAGCGTGGCATGATATCCCCCGGCCAATTCATGATGCGTGCGCAGCAGGTCAGGTTGACGCATCACCGTCCCTGACTTTGACGCCGCATTGCCCGGATTATTCCGCCCGGCGACCGGCACGCCGAAAACCGGCCGGTCGCGGCTGATGTCCTGTTATGTTTTCGCCGTGAATCCCGCGCTCAGCCCGCGTCGAGCGCCGTCGCGCTGGTGACCACTTTCGCCACCATGCCGTAGGTGATCGCCTCGTCGGCACTCATCCAGTAGTTGCGGTCGGTATCGCGCTCGACCCGCTCATAGCTCTGGCCGGTCTCGCGCGCGATGATCCGGTTGATCCGCTCGCGCATCTTGATGATTTCCCGAGCCTCGATATCGATATCGGTGGCAGGCCCGCGCACCCCGCCCATCGGCTGGTGCAGCAGAAACCGCGTATTCGGCAGGCAGAACCGCCGATCCTTGTGGCCCGCCAGGAAAATCAGCGCCCCCGCGCTCGCCACCCAGCCGGTGCCGATCATCCGCACCGGCGAGGTCGCATCGACGAAGCGGATCACGTCGTGGATCGTATCACCGCTCTCGACATGCCCGCCCGGCGAATTGACGAATACGTCGATCGGCGCATCGTCGGCACCCGATAAGGCGAGCAGCTGGCCGGTCACCGCGCGCGCCACCCGGTCGTTGATTTCGCCGAAAATCAGCACCTTGCGCTGCTTGAACAGTCGGTTCTCCAGCTCGCTGGCCGGCGCCTTCGGCTCCTGCTTCGCGGTCTCCGGCGTTTCCGTCTCCGGTTCTTCCTCATCGTCGCGCGCTTCGGTCCAGTTCCGGTCATCGCGTATCATGCGTCGCTCCATGAAATGTTCCGCCCATTGTGGTGGATGCGTCGCGCGCTGTCGAGACGAGCTTTTATACCAGCGGCCTGAATAACTGATTCGTTCAATCTTTGTCGGGCCGCTGGTATCCTTCCGGTTTGCGCGCTGCCACCTCCGTTGCGTTTCCCGCGATCCTTCGGATCGCCGGAACCTTGCGCAACTCCGCCACACCAGCCCTGCGCGCGATACCGTCTTGACACCGCGCCCCGCTCATGGTGCGAGATAACTTTGTATACCACCGGAGCATGGCATTTTATGTCGTGCGGAAGGGGGACGCCACAATATTCGACACATCGAGCGGATGGCGATACATCCGTCCGCCGCAAGGTTCGAAGGGAAGGGATACGATAGGATGCGTCTAGCCGTGTTGAAGGAGCGTCTGCCGGGCGAAACCAGGGTTGCCGCGGTGCCCGATTCGGTGAAAAAACTCACAGCGCTCGGCCTCACCGTGGCTGTCGAGTCCGGCGCGGGCGAGGCGGCCGCGATCGCCGATGCGGCGTTCCGCGAAGCCGGCGCCGAAATCGCGCCCGATGCCGCCACCGCACTCGCCGGCGCGGGCGTGGTGTTCACCGTCCAGCCGCCGGATCCGGCGACCATCGCCGCCATCCCGCGCGGCGCCCTGCTGGTCGGCACGCTGGCGCCGCTCGCCAACCCCGATCTGGTGGCCGATCTCGCCAAGGCCGGGATCGATGCGTGTTCGATGGAGCTGTTGCCGCGGATCACCCGCGCCCAGTCGATGGACGTTCTGTCCAGCCAGGCGAATCTCGCCGGCTATCGCGCGGTGATCGAGGCGGCGGAAGCCTTCCCGCGCGGCTTCGCGATGATGATGACAGCCGCCGGCACGGTGCCGCCCGCGCGCGTCTTCGTCGTCGGCGCCGGCGTGGCCGGCTTGCAGGCGATCGCCACGGCGCGCCGGCTCGGCGCCATCGTCTCGGCGACCGATGTGCGCCCCGCCGCCAAGGAGGAAATCAAATCCCTCGGTGCCTCCTTCATCGGCGTCGAGGATGAGGAAAGTGCGAGCCAGACCGGCGCCTACGCCCGCGAAATGAGCGCCGAGTTCCGCGCCAAGCAGGCCGCGCTGATCGCCGAAACCGTCGCCAAGAACGACATCGTCATCTGCACCGCTCTGGTGCAGGGCCGCCGCGCGCCCACCATCGTCACCGCCGAGGCGGTCGCCGCGATGCGCATGGGCAGCGTGATCGTCGATATCGCGGCCGATGCCGGCGGCAATTGCGCGGCCACCGTGCCGGGCGAACGCATCGTCACCGAAAACGGCGTCGCCGTGCTCGGCTACCGCAACTGGCCGGCGCGCATCGGCGTGGCGGCAAGCAGCCTCTATGCCCGCAACCTGCTGACCTTTCTGAGCAGTTTCTGGGACATGGATGCGCGGGCGCCAAAACTCCCGGCCGAGGACGACATCGTCAAGGGCGTGCTGCTGACCAGGGCGGGCGCCGTCATCCACCCGAATTTCCAGCCGCAAGCGGCGGCGTGAGAGGACCCTCAGCATGACCCCAGCAGACCTCGCGGGCCAGGCGGCGAGCCTTGCCCATAAAGCCGCGGTGCTCGCGCAGAACGCCGCCGGCTTCGCCGCCCAGGCGGCCGCTCACGCGCCGCACGGCGCTCCGCTGATCGACCTGTTCGCGATTTTCGTGATGGCGGTATTCGTCGGCTATTACGTGATCTGGAGCGTCACCCCCGCGCTGCATTCGCCGCTGCTCGCCGTCACCAACGCGATTTCCTCGGTCATCATCGTCGGCGCCATGCTGGCGACCGGGCTGCACGGCGACTTCGCTGCCCACGCCTTCGGGTTCATCGCGGTCACGCTGGTCAGCGTGAATATTTTCGGCGGGTTCCTGGTCACCCAGCGCATGCTGTCGATGTTCAAGAAAAAGACGAAGTAAGGGCGGCTCACACACATGAATTACGCAACCGAACCGGGCATCACGCTCGCCTACCTGGTCTCCGCCGTCCTGTTCATCCTGGCATTGCGCGGCCTGTCCCACCCGACCACCTCGCGGCGCGGCAATCTGATGGGCATGGCCGGCATGGCCATCGCCATCCTCGCCACCTTCAGCCATCCCGGCATGCTTCTGTCCGGCGTCGGGCTGATCGTTCTTGGCCTCATCATCGGCGGCGCGGTCGGCGCGGTGGTCGCCCAGCGCGTCAACATGACGGCGCTGCCGCAACTGGTCGCCGCGTTCCACTCGCTGGTCGGGCTCGGGGCGGTGTTCGTCGCGGCGTCCGCGCTGAACGCGCCGCAGAGTTTCGGCATCGGCACGCCCGGCCATCTGCACGTCGAAAGCCTGATCGAAATGTCGATCGGCCTGTCGATCGGCGCGATCACCTTCACCGGCGCGGTCATCGCCTTCGCCAAGCTCCAGGCGCTGATGAGCGGCGCGCCCATCAGCTTTCCCGGCCAGCACAAGCTCAATCTCGGGCTCGGGATTCTCATTTTCATCCTGATCGTCGCCTTCGTCGCTTCCGGCGGCGCGCAGGTGCTGTTCTGGATCATCGCGGCCCTGGCGCTGGCACTCGGCATTCTGCTCATCATCCCGATTGGCGGGGCGGACATGCCGGTGGTGATCTCGATGCTGAACTCCTATTCCGGCTGGGCCGCGGCGGGCATCGGCTTCACCATCAGTAACATCGCGCTGATCGTCACCGGCGCACTGGTCGGCTCCTCGGGCGCCATCCTGTCCTACATCATGTGCAAGGGCATGAACCGCTCGATCGTCAACGTGCTGCTCGGCGGCTTCGGCACCGACAGCAGCACCGCCGGACCGGCCGGCGTCACTGGCGATCGCTCGGTCAAATCCGGCTCCGCCGAGGATGCCGCCTTCATCATGAGCAACGCGTCGAAAGTCATCATCGTGCCCGGCTACGGCATGGCGGTGGCGCAGGCGCAGCACGCGCTGCGCGAAATGGCCGATCTGCTGAAGGAAGAAGGCGTCGAGGTCAAATACGCCATTCACCCGGTCGCCGGGCGGATGCCCGGCCACATGAACGTGCTGCTGGCCGAGGCCAACGTGCCGTATGACGAGGTGTTCGAACTCGAAGTCATCAACAACGAGTTCTCCACCGCCGATGTCGTCTATGTCATCGGCGCGAACGACGTGACCAACCCGGCGGCGAAGACCAACTCCGCCTCGCCGATCTACGGCATGCCGATCCTGGAGGTGGACAAGGCGAAAACCGTGCTGTTCGTCAAGCGCTCAATGGCGTCGGGCTACGCCGGCGTCGATAACGAGCTGTTCTTCCGCGACAACACGATGATGCTGTTCGGCGATGCGAAGAAAATGACCGAGGAAATCGCCCAGTCGCTCGGCAGATAATTTTTCTCCGCACCACCCACAAAATCGCCGGCATGAATGCCGGCGATTTTCGTTTGCCTCCTTCAGACATTCCTCAGCAAAAAGAAACGCAGTTCCACGCCCGGAAGCCCTGAATCGACGATGATGCGCGGATCGACGGTGGTGCGGCTCGCCTGTTGCCAGGTGCCGGCGGTGGTATAGACGCGTACCGCCGCGTCCGCTTCTCCATTGAGATCGCAATGAATGAAATAGCCGCCGACCCGCGCGGCCATGTTCGGCGCGAACGGCGCGTTGCCGTCGGAAATCAGCAACTGGACGTCGATCGTGCGCGGGTTCGTGGCAAGCCAGGATGCCAGGTTGTTCCCGTTATTCGTGTGATCGCCGCACACTTCGATGCCGAACCGGACTCCTCCGGTTTTGAAATAGGGCTTGGTATCCTTGTGGTCATAGGTCGCGGCGGGATCGTTCTTGCCGAGAACGCCATCGTCGAATTTCTTGTAGTATTTGTAGATGATCTTGCCGCGCCGCAGCACGGGGCAGACATTCAGCCCCCGCGCACCGGCGCCATTGCCCTTGCGATAGAAAATCGAGCCGGCGACGATGATGGTGCTCCCGGCCCGGCGCGAGACTTTCTCGAGATCGCCATAGAGGTCATGCTTCTCGGTTCTGGTCATCGGCTGCGATCCCAGGTTTCGCAGCCTGCCGATCGGCCCGACCGGACTGAAAAAATATTCGGGCGCGACGACCATGTGCAGCCCCTGAGCCTGGTTCACCAGCCGGCCCATGAAGCTATTGGCTTGATCGACAAGCTGGCCCAGATCCCCGGCGCTGTAGCCGCCTTGGGCATGATAGCTGGCCTTGGGAACCCGTACGACGCAAACCGCGATGTCGGTCATGATACCCCCATGTTACCCGTTTCTCGTCTCGCGGGATTGGCGTAATCGACGAGCCTCACGGGATGATTGGTCTTTGTGAAGGGACGATAATATACCAACTCATCTCGGGTGAGAACCAATCCGCCAGGCGAGCCGGCCGCCAGGGCCTCACGCCATCACCGCATCACTTTCCTTGGGGCAAATCGGATTCCCGATTTTCTCGAATTTTTACCGATATTTCCCATGCGTGAACGGGCAATCGGCTCCTTCGGATTGAGGATGACGGCGTCACGATTGGCCCGGACGCGCCGCGAATCGGATAATGAGGCACGAACTGCCGTGAATAGACCCGATGCGAGTATGGGTGGCGGAATTCTCCCGGAGCGCGTCAAAAATCATATGATGGGAATCTGGATCGTGAGCCGGGGCGCAAGAGGGGTATTCCAAGGCAAGGAATCATAGATCTCGTAAGCGGATGTCAAAACGATTCGTCAGGTCGAGCGCCATGCGGTCACCTATTACCACATCGAACTCCCCCACCACGCGATCCTTTATGCCGAGGGCACGCCGGCCGAATCCTATCTGGAAACCGGCAATCGCGACGCCTTCGAGAATGGCGGAGCGGCACTGCTGCTCCACCCCGATTTCGCGCAGACATTCCGTGAAACCTAGGGTCGCATTCCCGCCAGCCTGCTGCGCGGCTCCAAATCGGTGCGAATCACCCTCGCCGCCAAGCGGGTCTATCCGGTCAAAAAAGGTATCAAACCGGTCCTTTGTTTCACGTGAAACATATGGCAGTATTACTAACCTAATGTTAGAAAAGCCCGCTGATCTCGCCCGCGGCGTCGAGGCCGATGGCTTCGGCGGCGGGCACGCGCGGCAGGCCGGGCATGGTCAGAATGTCGCCGGCCAGCGCCACCACGAAGCCGGCACCGGCGGAAAGCCGGATATCGCGGATCGGGATGGTGAAACCGCTGGGCGCGCCGCGCAAATTGGGGTCGGCGGTGAAGCTGTACTGGGTTTTTGCTATGCAAACCGGCAAATGAGAAAAACCACGCTGCTCGATGCGCGCGATCTGTTTCGCCGCTTTGGGCGATAACACGATGTCATCGCCGCCATAGGCGCGCCGGACCACGGTGCGAAGTTTTTCGGCAATCGGCATGGTGTGGGGATAGAGCGGCGCGAATCGCGCGGATTTTGCCGCAATCGTGGCGAGCACGGTTTCGGCCAGCCCGTCGGCACCGTCCGCGCCATCGGCCCAATGGGTGCAGAAAATCGGCGCGATTTCATCCGGTTCCAGGGCTTCATTCAGGGCTTCGCGCTCGGCTTCGGTGTCGGAGAGAAAACCGTTGACCGCGACGATCGCCGGCAGGCCGAAGGCGCGCATCGCCGCGACATGGCGGCGCAGATTGTCCGCCCCCGCGGTGACGGCGCGCGGGTTTTCCGCCCCGAGATCCGCCTTGGCGACGCCGCCATGCATTTTCAGCGCCCGGATGGTCGCGACCACCACCACGCAGGACGGCGCCAGACCGGCCTGGCGGCACTTGATGTCGAGGAATTTCTCGCCGCCGAGATCGGCGCCGAATCCGGCTTCGGTGATGACGATATCGGCGAGTTTCAGCGCCGTCCTGGTCGCCATCACCGAGTTGCAGCCATGAGCGATATTGGCGAACGGTCCGCCATGCACCAGAGCGGGGGTTCCGGCCAGGGTCTGCACCAGATTGGGCTGCAGCGCGTCGCGCAGCAGGGCCGCCATCGCGCCCACCGCATTGAGGTCGGCAGGGGTGATCGCGGAACCATCCCGCCGTTCGGCGACGATCATGCGGGCGAGCCGCGCCTGAAGATCATCCAGGTCGCGCGCGAGGCAGAAAATCGCCATGACTTCCGAGGCGACGGTGATGTCGAACCCGTCCTCGCGCGGGATGCCGTGCGCGACGCCGCCGAGGCCGATCACCGCGTCGCGCAGGCTGCGGTCGTTGATGTCGATCGACCGGCGATGCTGGATGCGGCGCGGGTCGATCCCCAGTGCATTGCCCCAGTAGAGATGATTGTCGAGCATCGCGCCGAGCAGGTTGTTCGCACTGGTGATCGCGTGGAAGTCCCCGGTGAAATGCAGGTTGATCTCGTCCATCGGCGCGACCTGCGCATGGCCGCCGCCGGTGGCGCCGCCCTTCTGGCCGAAACAGGGGCCGAGGCTCGGTTCGCGCAGCGCGATCATCGTGCGCGCGCCCGCTTCGCGCAGCGCGTCGGCCAGGCCGATCGTGGTGGTGGTCTTGCCTTCGCCGGCCGGGGTGGGGCTGATGCCGGCGACCAGGACAAGCGCACCGTCCGGCCGGTCGCGCAGGCTCTCGATGAAGCGGAAATCGATCTTACCCTTGTGGTGGCCATAGGGGATCAGCGAGCCAGGGGGGATACCGGCGGTGGCGGCGATCTCCGCGATGGGACGCAGTTTCGCGGCGCGCGCGATGTCGAGATCGGAAGCCATGAACACTCCCCCCGTTTGGCCGGCATGTTATGTCCACTGCGGCAGTCGAAACGCAAGGCTTGCCTGCCGGGTGCCGGGGCCGGTAGATAGGTCCATGACCTTGCCGTTCTCCCTGCCGGATTGGATGCCCGCGTGGCTCGGCCTCGTGCTGCTTCTGGTCGCGCTGCTCTATGCGCTGGCGCTGCTGGCGATGCCGTTCTCGGTATTCGGAGTGAAATCGCGGCTCGAGGCGATCGAGACGCAGTTGGACGCGGTGCAGGAGGAGTTGCGCATTCTCACGATGCGCCTGCCCGAACCGCTGCGCGGCGTTGCGATCGACGAATCGCCCTACGACCCGCTGCCGCGCGCGTCGGCACCGCGCTATGCGCGCGAGCCGGATACCCAGCCGCCGCTGGCGATTCCGCCCGCGCCGGAGGCTGCGCGCGAGCCTCTGGGCCGGTCGCGGCCTTCGGCGCCGCCGTCCCGGTCTTCATCGCCGCCACCGCCGCGACGAATCGAACCAAGATTGGATTGATTATCTACTGATCGCGAACGGATCGGCGCTGATATCGCGCGCGGAGACGCGCATCCAGAACCCGGCAGCGAGCAGGGCAAGGGCAGTGAGCAGGATCGAGGTTCCGATGAACAGATCGGCCGGGCCGAGCAGGTAATCGGCGGTGATGATCGCCGATACGCCGCAACCGAGCGCGATCATTTCCCATCCCACCCAGATGCCGAGAATGACCAATCCCATCATGTTGAAGGTCAGTTGGAACACTACCCCGGCATTCTGCTGAGCGAGCGAAAGACCGGCGATCGGGGTCGGAATGCCGAGCGCCTGCCAGATCATCAGTTCGGCGCAGAACACGACGAAGCTCCAGAACAGGCGGCGTGCGTTCTCGGCATGGGCAGGCGCGCGCGCGCGGACCTGAGTGATCGCCCAGGTGCCGAAGAGCCCGCAGAGCCCGGACGCCCAGGTGAGAAAATCGAACGGGCTGAGGAAGCTGATCACCGCGTCGTTGAACAGAAAAATCGCACCCCATAGCAGCAGCACGTCGGCGAGGCCGGCATAGACGAGCTTGCGGGCGACGCCGCGCTTCAGGCGCGTCAATTCCTCGTCGATATTGGTGCGGGCTCCGATCGGCAACGCCATTGTCTTGCTCCTGGCCGGGAGTGAAACGCGCAAAAATATGCAGCGTCAATGGCCGATGAGTTCGGGTTCCGGTTCCAGGGTTTCGCGCAGCAGGACATCCTCCACCTTGAGGCCGATGACCAGGGCGAGTCCGGCGAAACCGGCGGCGATGAGGAAGGCGAGGTGAAACGCGGCGGGGAGGGCCGGATTGGCGGCGGCGCCGCGCGCGCGGCCGAGAGCGTTGATTCCGCTGCCTAGCCGGAGCGCCAGGACGGCGCCGGCGAGAGTGGCACCAAACGCGCCGCCCATCGCGCGCAGCAGAAGCAAAGTCGCGGTCGCGGCGCCGACATCGGCGCGCGACGCAGCGTTCTGGATGGCGACCAGGCTGGACGGCAGAACGAACCCGATGCCCACACCCACGGCAAAGCAGGTCAGCACCACCAGAGGCAGCGGCGTGGTCGCCGGCAGCAGGCCGAGGAGCAGAAAACCGGCGGTGGTGGCGGCGAGGCCGCCGAGCAGCAGCCCGCGCGTACGCCCGATCCGCCGCGCCCATTGGCCGGCGGTGTAGGAGCCGATCGTGGTCGCGATCAGGAAGGGCATGATGTCCCAGCCCGATTGCGCGGCGTTGGCTCGGAACACCAGTTGGAACAGCAAGGGAAGCAGAAAAATCGCCGAGAACATCACCAGCGCGATGAAAAACCCGATCGCGACCAGCCGGTTGAACGAACCGGACGCGAACAGCCGCATCGGCAGAAGCGGCATCGGCACGCGACGTTCCCATTGCCAGAGGAGGCCGATCAGGGCAGCGCCTCCGAGAAATACGCCGAGGACCGGAGCAGAAATCCAGGGATAGGTGTGGCCGCCCCAGGACAGGCCGAGCAGGAAGGCGGTGACCGCGCCGGTGAGCAGCGCGGCGCCGGGATAGTCGATCCGCCCGTCGCGTTTCACCACGCGCAACTGGCGCAGGCCGATCTGGCTGAGTACCAGGGCGGCGATGCCGAGCGGCAGGTTGAACCAGAAGATCCAGTGCCAGGAAAGATGATCGGTGACCCAGCCGCCCACGACCGGCCCGGCGGTGGAGGCGACACCCCAGGTGCCGGCCATGTAGCCCTGGTATTTGCCGCGTTCGCGCGGCGAAACCACGTCGGCGATCGCGGCCTGGGAAATCGCGAGCAAACCACCGCCGCCGACACCCTGAAGCGCGCGCCCCGCGATCAATTGCGGCAGGGTTTGGGCGAGGGCGCAGACGCAGGAGGCAATGACGAACAAAACGATCGAGGGGATCAGGGTTTTTCGGCGGCCGAACTGATCGGACAGGCGGCCGTAGAGCGGGGTGGTCGCGGTCGAGGTGAGGAGATAGGCGGTGACCACCCAGGAAACATGCGAGAAGCCGTGCAGATCGGCGGCGATCGCCGGTACCGCCGGGATCACCACGGTCTGGTCGATCGCGGCGAGCAGCATGCACAGGATGATTCCGCTGATGACCTGAAGCCGCTGCTGATGGGTATATTCCATGAAGTCCGGTTCCAATCGCCCGATGATCGTCCCGCGCGTGTGATCGGGCAACCGCTTGACAGCTATAAATATGGCGCAGCAAGGCTGACATGCATGGGGGGCGGATTTGCACCGGGTGGCTTGGTGACTTAACGTATGCGTAAATATTCTTCATCACGAAAGACTGCGACATGCCGCTCAGCCCCGCCGACTCCCGCGAACTCCTGCATCTGCGAGACATCGCGCTGCGCGGCTATCTGCGCAAGGACGGGATGCTCGATATCGAGGCGCGGCTGACCGACACGAAAACCTATGGTTTCGCCAACCGCGATCGCGGGCGGATCGGCGCCGGCGAGCCGCTCCATGGAATGTCGCTGCGCGTCACCGTCGATCAGGGACTGACGGTGCGCGGGGCGGAGGCTGCGATGGACGCGACGCCGCATGCGATCTGCCCTGGTGTCGCGCCGAATTTCGCCCGGCTCGAAGGGCTGACCATCGGGCGCGGCTTCCTCAAGGGGGCGATGGAGCGCGTCGGCGGCACCCAGGGCTGCACCCATCTGCGCGAATTGCTGCAGCAGGTGGCGACCGTGGCGATCCAGACCATGTTCAGCGTGCGCGCCCACAAGGCGGCGCGCGAGGGCGGCGAGACCGAGGACAGATGGGATATTCCGACGGCGCTGCTCAATTCGTGCCATGCCTATGACGAGAACGGGCCGCTGGTCGCCGCCGCGCGCGAGCGCGCCGCCGCACGCACCGCCGCCGAGGCGTGATAGTGGGTGGTCAGTAGGTCGCCCGGCCGCCCGAAATATCGAAGACGCCGCCGGTGGTGAACGAGCATTCCTCGGAGGCCAGCCAGCAGATCAGGGCGGCGATTTCGTCGATGGTGCCGAACCTGCCCATCGGGATTTTCGACAGCATGAAGTCGATATGCTCCTGGGTCATCTGCTCGAAAATCGCGGTGCGCACGGCGGCGGGGGTGACGCAGTTGACCGTGATTCCGGTTCTGGCCAATTCCTTGCCGAGCGATTTGGTCAGGCCGATCACCGCCGCTTTCGATGCGCTATAGGCCGGCGCGTTCGGATTGCCTTCCTTGCCGGCGATCGAGGCGATGTTGACGATGCGGCCATCCTTGCGCTGCATCATGAACGGCACCACCGCCCGGTTGCAGTGGAACACGCCGTTGAGATTGACCGCGATCACCCGGTGCCAGTCCGCGACCGGATAGGTCCAGGTCGTGGCGTTCGGGCCGGTGATGCCGGCGCTCGCGACCAGGATGTCGATGCCGCCGAAGCTGGCGGCGGTGCGCGACGCCGCCTGCTCGACCGCGTCCCAGTCGGCGACATCGACGGCGATGCCGAGGATTTTTGCCCCGAATCTCGCTTTTGCCGCATCGATTTGTGACTGATCGCGGTCCCAGATCGCGACACGGCCGGCTTCGGCGACGATCCGGGCGGTGACCGCGAGCCCGATTCCGGCGGCGCCGCCAGTGACGACGGCGATTTTGGCATCGAAGCGGGCGGTGTCGGTCATGATGCGGTCTCGATACCGTTGAGTTTCGCGACGACATCGGACAGCATCGGCACGTAATCGTCGCCATGGCCGGTGCCGACCGCCAGCGCATAGGAATTGCGCACGGCGGCGGCGATAGGGTTCGCGGCACAAGATGCCTGCGCGAAGGCCGCCAGGTAGCTGGTGTCCTTCAGCGCGTTGCGGAGCGAAAATTTATGGGCGTCGCGGTCGCGGTCGAGCACGTATTTGAAAAATGTCTGGTAAAATCCGCAATCCATCCTGCCGCCACGAATGACCTGATCGAACACCTCGGCCTTGAGGCCGGATTTGGCGCCGAGCATCAGCGCCTCGGCATAGAGCGCGCCATAGCCGAGTGCCAGGAAATTGTTGAGCAGCTTCATGGTGTGGCCGGTGCCGGTGGGGCCGGTAGGAACGATGCGCTGCGCGAAACGTTCGATGATCGGGCGGACGCGCGCGACATCGGCTGGATCGCCGCCGATCATGACATCGAGCGTGCCGTCCCAAGCGTCTTTCGGGGTGCGGCTGAGCGGGGCGTCGATCAGGGTGATTTTTTTTGCGGCGAGATCGGCCGCGAGGCGGGTGGTGACGGATGGATCGGAGGTCGAGCAATCGACGATGAGAAGCGGTTTGCCGGCGGCGGCGAGGCCGTTTTCGCCTTCGATGACGGAGACCACCTGTTCGCTGCCGGTGACGCAGAGGAACACGATATCCGAAGCTTCCGCCAGGACTTTTGCCGACCTAGCCTCGGTGGCGCCGCGTCCGAGCAGGTCTTCGACGGGTTTGCGGTTGCGGTGACCGAGGATGGTGGTGGGATATCCCGCCGCGACGATGTTTTTCGCCATGCCATGACCCATCAGGCCCACGCCGATGAAGCCGATTTTTTCCGTGGTCATGATGGTGTCCTCCGGGCGATTGGTGCGGCCGGTATAGAGGCAGGTCTGTGGTCGCGCAACCAGGATTTGACAGCGCTACCATCTTGCGCGGTGGAGGAAAATTCGCGATACTTCCGAAGCGCGACATTGAAAAAACCGGCTAGTGTGGTGGTTTTGAAATTCCGACGTGCCTGAGGGAGCGGTTTTAGAATTTCAGAACCATAAACCACACTAGAATCAAATGCTTGCTAGTGTCCTGATCGATTTCGGACGTTCGTAGGATGCCTTTGCCAACACTGACGAACGTCCGAATCGGGATATGAGCGGCCGAGCCAGGAGTGAGCCGTCACCCATGGATAAACCCTCCCCAACGGCGCGCGCGCGGGCCGCGAAGCGCGCGGGGCGCGGCGCGGTCACGCTGAGCGATGTCGCGGCGGCGGCGGAGGTTGCGCCGATTACCGTGTCGCGCGCGATCAACCGCCCCGAGAGCGTTTCTGACGCGCTGCGCGCGCGCATCCGCGCCGCGATCGACACACTCGGCTATGTGCCGAACCGGATGGCCGGCGCGCTCGCTTCGGCGAAAACCGGCGTTATCCCGGTGATCGTGCCGTCGCTGTCCAACGTGGTGTTCGTCGAGGTGATCGAGGGAATTCAGGAAACGATCGAGACGCGCGGGTATCAGATGCTGCTGGGCAGCACCGATTACGATCTCGATCGCGAGGCGGCGCTGGCGGCGACATTGCTCGGCTGGGCACCGCCCGGAATGCTGATCGCCGGATTGCGCCATTTGCCACGTACCGCGACTCTGCTGCGGAATGCCGGCGTGCCGGTGGTCGAGTTCATGGAGCATGGCGCGCGCTGCATCGACATGAATGTCGGGCTGTCGCATTACCGTGCGGGGGCGGCGATGGCGGAGCATTTGCTGACGCGCGGTTATCGGCGGATCGGGTTTGTCGGGGTGCGGGTGCGCGACGATTATCGCGCGTGCCAGCGCTATGAGGGGATGCATCGCCGGATTCTTGAGGTGGGCGGAGCGGAGGACGTTCTGTTCGATTATTCCGGCGGTGTCGGCCAGGACATCGGCTGGCGGGCGCTCGGCGATGTGCTGGCGATGCGGCCCGTGATCGATGCGCTGTTTTTCGCCAATGACGAAATGGCGGTGGGGGCGATATTGCGCGCGCAGCGCGATGGAATCGCGGTGCCGGGCCGCATCGCGATCGCGGGATTCAATGGACTGCCGATGAGCGCGCTGGTCACGCCCGCGCTGACGACGATTATTTCGCCGCGCAAGCTGATCGGGCGGCGTGCCGCCGAGCTTTTGCTTGCGCGCATCGCGGGCGAGCGTCCGGCGCGGCGGCGGTTCGATGTCGGCTTCAGGCTGGAAGTGCGGGAGAGCACATGACGATAAAGCGGAAGACCAAGACCGCGCGGCCGCGCATCGCGGTGATCGGACTGGGCTCGATGGGGTTCGGCATGGCGTCGGCGCTAATGCGTGCGGGCTTTGATGTGGCCGGTTTCGACGTGATCGCGGAGAATGCGGCGCCGCTTGCCGGGATCGGCGGAGAGGTCGCCGCGTCGGCCGCCGAGGCGGCGCGGGGTGCGGGAGCCGTTGTCAGTGTGGTGGTGAATGCGGCGCAGACGGAAGCGATCCTGTTCGGGGCTGATGGATGCGCCGGCGTGATGCCGCCGGGGGCGGTGTTCATTTCCTGCGCCACGATGGCGCCGGATGCGGTGCGCGGTCTTGCGGCGAAACTTGAAGGCAGCGGGCGGCATTATCTGGATGCGCCGATCAGCGGCGGGGCGGCGCGCGCCGCGGAGGGCAGGCTGACGATTCTTGCATCGGGCAGCAAGACGGCGTTCGACGCGGCACGGCCGGCGCTGAAGGCGATGGCGGGCACGCTGCACGAATTGGGCGACGAGGCGGGAATTGGCGCCGGCTTCAAGATGGTCAACCAGTTGCTGGCGGGGGTGCATATCGCGGCGGCGTGCGAGGCGGTCGCGTTCGCCGCGTCGATGGGGCTGGATCTGCGCCGGGTTTATGAGGTGATCACCGGATCGGCCGGCAATAGCTGGATGTTCGAGAACCGGGTGCCGCATATTCTGGATGCCGATTATGCGCCGCGCAGTGCGGTGAATATTTTCACCAAGGATCTCGGCATCGTGCTCGATATGGCGCGCGCAACGCCGCTGCCGGTACCGATGGCGGGCTCGGCACTGCAATTGTTCCTGATGACGGCGTCCGCCGGGATGGCGCGCGAGGATGATGCCGCCGTGGCGAAACTGTTCGCGCGCATCGCCGATATTTCCTTGCCGGGGAGATGAGCCGGATGAAACTCGTTCTCGGCTGCATCGCCGACGATTACACGGGTGCGTCGGATCTCGCGAATACACTGGCACGGCAGGGGCTGCGCGTCGTGCAGACGATCGGCTTGCCGCGCGAGGGATTTGTGTTGCCCGAGGTCGATGCGGTCGTGGTTGCGCTGAAAACGCGTTCGGTGCCGCCGGGTGAGGCGGTGGCGCGGGTTTTGGCGGCAGCGGACTGGCTGCGCGGGCGCGGTGCAGCGCATGTGATGTTCAAGATCTGCTCGACCTTCGATTCGACCGATGCCGGCAATATCGGGCCGGTGACCGAGGCGCTGGCGGGTGCGTGCGGCGCTGCTATCGTGCCGGTGACACCGGCGTTTCCCGAGACCGGGCGGACGGTGTTCCAGGGGCATCTGTTTGTCGGCAGTCGGCCGCTGCATGAGAGCCCGCTGAAGGACCATCCGCTCAACCCGATGCGCGATTCCGATCTGGTGCGGGTGCTGGCGCGGCAAAGCGTGGGTCGGGTCGGGCTGGTGCCGCTCGATGTGGTCGAAGACGGTGCGGCGGCGATCGCTGAATCCCTGTTAGCGCTTGTCGGCGAAGGATATCGCGCGGCGATTGTCGATGCGGTTGCCGAGCGGCATCTGACGGCACTCGGCGAAGTGGCGTTCGGGATGAAGGTTTCGGCCGGAGCCTCGGGGCTCGGGCTCGGCCTGGCGCGCGCCGCGATCGCGGCTGGGCTTGTGGTGCATGGCGCTGCGGATGAAGCCTGGCCTGATGTCGGGGGTTCGGCGGCGATCATCGCCGGAAGCTGCTCGGCGGCGACGCTGGACCAGATCGCGGCGGTGGATGGGAGGATTCCGGTGCGGCGCCTCGATGTTAGCAGGCTGATCGGAAGCGATGCTTGTGTTGCCGAGACCGTCGCCTGGGCCGTGGCGAAGCTTGGGGATGGGCCGGTGCTGCTCGCGAGCAGTGAAGCGCCGGACGGGGTGGCGGCTCTGAAATCGGCGCATGGCGAGGCGGTGGGTGCGCGGATCGAAGGGGGTTTGGCCGAAATTGCCGCTGGTTTGGTGGCGCGCGGCGTCAGGCGGTTGATCGTCGCCGGCGGCGAGACATCGGGTGCGGTGATCGACCGGCTTGGCGTCGCGGCGCTGCGGATCGGCGCCGAGATCGCGCCCGGCGTGCCGCTGCTGCGCGGCGTGGGCGGCGAGGTGATGCTGTTCGCGTTGAAATCGGGCAATTTCGGTGGACGCGATTTTTTCACGCGCGCGCTGGCGATGATGCGCTGACTATCGACTCCCGACAAGGCGGGAAAATTGCTTTACAGGTGAATCGCGCGACGATATAAATCGATTAACCCGATCGGGTTGCGTCAGGGAAATTTGCAAATATCAAGGAGGAGACGATGAATCGTTCATTGCGCCGGGTACTGGCCGGCCTGGCTTCGGCGGGGGTTGTCGGCCTGTTCGCGGCCGTGCCGGTTCCGGCGGCTCATGCCGCCGCTGGCAAGGCGCGCGTCGCCATCGTGGTGCGCGATTTCGGCAATCCGTATTGGCGGGCGCTGCGCGACGGCGCGGTCGCCGAAGGCAAGAAGCTCCACGTGCCGGTGAGCGTGCAGGCGGGATCGAGCGAGACCGATTCGATCGGCGAGAACGCCAAGATTTCCACCATGGCGAACGAGAATTTCACCTGTTTCGGCGTGGTGCCGGTGAACGCGACGAATATCATCACGCCGCTGATTCCGGTGTCGCGCAAGAACATCCCGATCATCAACCTCGATACCGGGCTCGATCCGAAGGCGGTGGCCGCGGCGGGGCTCAAGATCACCAGCTTCATCGGTTCGGACAATTACCATGCCGGCCAGATCGCCGCGAACTACATGTTGAAACTGTTGCATGACAAGGGCAAGGTTGCGATTCTGGAAGGGATTCCGGGCGAACAGAACGGGATCAATCGCGAGACCGCGTTCCGTAAGACGACGGCGGGCAAGCTGACCGTGGTGCAGGCGGAGGCCGCCGATTACGAGCGCAGCCGGGCGCTGACCGATGCCGAGGCAATGCTGCGCGTGCATCATGATCTGAACGGTATTTTCGCCGCCAATGACGAGATGGGGCTGGGTGCGGCGCAGGCGATCGCCAACGCGGGCAAGACCAGGACGATCCGCGTCGTCAGCATCGACGGTGTGAAGGAAGCGCTGGGTGCAGTGAAGTCGGGCAAACTGGCTGGAACCGTCTCGCAATACCCCTACGCGGAAGGCGAGATGGCGGTGCAGGCTTGCGAAAGACTGGCGCGGAAGCAGCCGATTCCGGCGCATATCACCTCGCCGATCAAGCTGATCACGCCGCAGAATGCGGCGCGCGCGCTCAAGGCGTTCCCGCGCCCGTTCTTCGCGTTCAACGATCCGTTCGGCGCGCCGTAATACCGTGCCGAAAGACATGATGCCCGCCGGGGCCGCGGCCTCGCGGGTGCCGACAGGAATAGAAGCCGTGCTGCGCGATCCGGGATTCTGGGGCGATAACGCGGCGGTGATCGGGCTGCTGGTGATCGGCGTCGCGTTTTCTCTGCTGACGCCGTTCTTCCTGACATGGGGCAATATCAGCGATCTGCTGGTTTCGGCCTCGATTCTGGTGGTGCTGGCGACGGCGCAGCAATTCGCGATCGTGACCGCCGGGATCGATCTGTCGATCGCCGCCAATCTGCCCTGGGCGGCGGTGGTGTTCGGCCTGGTCTATACCGGTGGGTTCGGGATTCCGGCGGCAATCGTTGCGGCGATCGCCGCGGGGATGATCGTCGGCGTGGTCAATGGGTTGATCATCGCCAAGCTGCGGGTGAACGATTTCATCGCGACGCTGGGGATGCTGGGCGTGATGAACGGTGTGGCGCTGATCGTTAGCGACGGCCAGTCGTTCAGCGTCAGCAGCCCGTTCCTGCAGGCGCTCGCGTTGGGTTCGATCGGGCCGATCCGGTATTTCTACCTGATTGCGATCGTCATCGCGCTCGCCGCGCATTTTCTGTTCACCCGCACCGCGTTCGGCACCCATGTTCTGGCGACCGGCGGCAACCGGGATGCCGCGCGCAACATGGGGATTCCGGTCGATCGGATGCGGATCGCGGTGTATGTGATCAACGGCGCGTTGGTGGGGCTTGCGGCGATCTTGCTGGTCGCGCGCACCGGTGGTTCCGATCCGTCGCTGCAGACTTCGCAGTTGCTCAGCTCGATCGCCTCGGTGGTGCTGGGCGGCAGCAGCCTGTTCGGCGGGCGCGCGGCGGTGCTGGGCACGGTGGCCGGCGCGCTGGTGCTGACCACGCTGTTGAACGGATTTACCCTGCTGCAGGTTTCCGAATTCTATCAGCCGATGGCGGTGGGGATCGTGGTGATCGCGGCGGCGGTGCTCAGCAGGTTGCAGCGATGAGCGAGGCGATGCCGGTTCTGGAGGTTCGCGGCCTGCGCAAATCCTTCGGCGCGGTGGATGCGCTGGTCGGCGCCGAACTGATCTGCCCAGCCGGCGAGGTGACGGCTCTGGTGGGCGATAACGGAGCGGGCAAGTCGACGCTGATTCGCTGCATTACCGGGGTTTATCCGCCGGATGGCGGCGCGATCGCGTTCAAGGGCGCGCCGATCGGCTTCGCATCGCCGACCGAGGCGCGGGCACTGGGTATCGAGACGGTGTACCAGGACCTTGCGCTGGTCGAGGATTTGACGGTCTGGCAGAACATGTATCTCAACCGCGAGGTCGAGCACGGAATCGGGCCGTTCCGCTGGCTCGACCGGCGGCGGATGATCGCGGAGACCGAGGCGAAGCTGGAACGGCTGCTGGTCAACATGCCGCCGGTGCGCGCCAAGGTGCGGCGGCTGTCCGGTGGGCAGCGGCAGTCGATCGCGATCGGCCGTGCGGCGAGCTGGGGTTCCGCACTGGTCATCATGGACGAGCCGACGGCGGCGCTGGGCGTGCGCGAGCGCGGAGCGGTGGAGGCGCTGATCGGCCGGCTGCGCGGCGAGGGTGTGGCGCAGCTCGTGATCAGCCACGATCTGGAGCAGGTGATGCGGATTTCCGACAGTGTGTGGGTGATGCGAAGGGGCCGCACCATCGCCCGGTGGCGCACCAGGGAGGTCGATCGGACCCGGATTGTCGCGGCGATCGCCGGCGCCGAGGGTTAGGGAATGACGAAATCGCGTGGGCCGACCTTGCGGGACGTTGCCGAACGCGCCGGCGTTTCGACCGCGACCGTCTCCTTCGTGCTGAACGACACCAAGCCGGTCGCCGCCGCAACCAGGGCGAAGGTGGAACGCGCGCTGGCGGCGCTCGATTATCGCATGAGCCCTTCGGCGCGCGCGCTGCGCACCGGGCGGCACCATGCGATCGGGCTGCTGCTGCCCGATCTCGCCAATCCGTTTTTCCCGTTGCTGGCGCAGGCGGTGACCGAAAGCGCCTGGGCGCGCGGCCATGCGATCGTGTTCGCGAGCAGCCGCGCCGATCCGGCCGAGGAAGCCGAGGCGCTGGCTGCGTTGGAGGAACGCGCCGACGGGATCATCTGGATTCCCGGCGGCATCGCACCGACGCGCCTGCCCACGCGCCCGGCCGTGGTGCTCGACCGGCCGAGCCCGGCGCTGATCGCCTATGACAGTATCAGCGCCGATCACTATGCCGGAGGCGCGGCGGTGGCGGCGTTGGTGCAAAGGCTCGGCCATCGGCGGATCGGGCTGCTGGCCGGCCCGGCAACCTCGCCCAGCGCGCAGAGCCGGTGCGCTGGATTTCTCGATCATGCCGAAGGACTCGAAATCGTCTGGCGGCAGGAGGTGATGTTCACATTGGACCTGCCGGAGTCTGCCGCCGCCGTGCTTGCCGATCCGCGGATCGATGTCGTCGTGGCGGCCAACGACGTCGTCGCGATCGGGGCGCTTCGGGTGCTGCGCGGCCTTGGCTGCGCGGTGCCGGGCGCGGTGTCGCTGATCGGGTTCGACGACATTCCCTGGGCGGCGCTGACCGAGCCGCCGCTGACCACGATCCGCCAGCCGGTGGCCGAACTCGGTGACCGTGCGGTGGCAGCTTTGCTGGACCGCATCGCCGGGCGGGACGGACCAGCGCAGCATCATCTACTGCCGGTCGAAGTCGTCGAACGTGGGACCACGAGGCAACATACGGCGCGGGCGGCATGATCGTCGCCGGCAGCGCCAACATGGATATCGTGGTGCGCACATCCCGCGCGCCGGATGCTGGCGAGACGATTATCGGCCGCGATTATGCGCTCTATCCGGGCGGCAAGGGTGCCAACCAGGCGGTGGCCGCGCGGCGGGCCGGAGCCGAGGTCGGTTTCGCCGGCTGCATTGGCGACGACGCCTATGGAGACCAGCTTGTCGCGGCGCTTGTTGCCGAGAGAATCGATCTCGGCACGACAAGACGGGTCGCGGCGCCGACCGGGGTTGCGTTCGTCATCGTTGAGGCGGGCGGGCAGAACCGGATCATCGTGGTGCCGGGTGCCAATCATGGTTTTGCGCCGGCCGATCTGGTCGGCGATGTGCCGTCCGGTTCGGTGCTTCTGATGCAGCTCGAAATCCCGGTCGAGACCGTTCTTGCCGCCGCGATGCGGGTGCGCGCCGTCGGCGGGGTGGTGATTTTGAACGTCTCGCCGATCGCGGGGCTCGATGCCGGGACGCGCGCGCGGCTGCTCGCTGTCGCCGACATCGTGCTGGTCAACGAGACCGAGGCGGCGGAGTTGCTGGGCATTGCGGTCTCCGAGGGCAATTCTTCCGATGCGGCGCGCCGACTTGCCGAAGGGCGGCGGGGGGCGGTGATCACACTGGGCGCTGCCGGCGCCGTCTGGTGCGCGGGCGGCGAGCAAGGGCGTGTGCCGGGACACCGGATTGATGTGGTGGATACCACCGCTTGCGGCGATGCTTTCGCCGGTGCTTTTGCGGCGGCGATCGAACGGGGTGTTTCGGTGGGTGAGGCGGTCGCCGATGGCAACGCCGCTGGCGCGCTGGCGGCGACGATATCGGGCGCGCAGCCCTCGCTGCCCCGCCGCGATGCGATCGAGGCGTTGCGCAGCGCGACGGGATAATCGCAGACGCACATCCAACAGGATCGTGCCCCAGCGGCCTTTGGCGGCGAGAGCCTGGCAATGACCCCGATTGGGGGAAAAAATCGAATGTGATTGGGGTTGCAGCCGGTTCCTCGACCTGAAACCACTCGACGGCCACCCGATGAACCAAGATTTATGGGTATGTCCATCCGGCGCGAAGCCGCATTGCACTATGGTGGCCTTCATCCAAGGGAGTTGAACAGGATGCGGCGAGACCGCGGGCACGAAGCGGATGCGCCGTGGCAGATCCCGGTGCGCGGTTGGATGGATATCCTGGGCCGGGCCTGGAAGGAAACCGGCAAGAAGAACCTGTCGCTCGTTGCGGGCGGGGTGACCTATTACGTGCTGCTGGCGCTGTTCCCCGCTCTGGCCGCGCTTATTTCGGTCTATGGTCTGGTCGGAAACCCGGCGGAGGTGACGAAAATCGTGCAGTCGCTGTCCGGCGTGCTTCCGCCCTCGACCTCGACACTGATCGCCAGCGAACTGCACCAATTCGTCACCGCGCCGCGCGGGAGCCTGGGCTTTGGTGCGGTTGTTGGCATCGTGATCGCGCTCTGGAGCAGCATGCGCGGGATGAGCGGCATGATGACGGCGCTCGGCATCGCCTACGATCAGCCGGAGCGACGGGGATTCATCTGGTTCAACGCAACCGCCCTGCTGCTGGCCGTCGTGGTTATCGTCGGCGGGTTGATCGCCCTGGCGCTCGTCGCAGGCCTGCCTGTGATGCTGAACGGAGCGGGTGCGCTCGGTCCGGCGCGCTGGATCGGTCTGGTCGTCGAATGGCCGGTTCTGATCGTGTTCGTCATCGGAATGCTGGCGCTGATCTACCGCTACGGGCCGGACGGGGACGAACCGGAATGGAAATGGACTTCGCCCGGCACGATCGCGGCCACGATTTTGTGGATTATCGGTTCGGTCCTGTTCACCGTCTATGTTTATCACTTCGACAGTTACAACACGACCTACGGCGTATTGGGTGCGCTGGGGATTCTGCTGACCTGGATGTGGCTGTCGGCGTTCGTCGTGCTGTTCGGGGCCGAGATCAACGGCGAATCCGAGCGGCAAGCGCGGCAGGATACCATGGTTGGCGTCCCGTTACCGATGGGCCAACGGGGGGCGGGGGATGCCGGCACGGTTGCTCGCTAACGCAGGCGGCGACGCAGATTGTCGATATAGACCGCGCCGATCACGACGATGCCAAGGATGACCTGTTCGACATAGGAGGAAATGCCGGCGAGCTGGGTGCCGTTCTTCAGGATGGTCATGAGCAAAGCACCGAGCACGCTGCCCAGGATGGTGCCGACGCCGCCGAACAGCGAGCCGCCGCCGATCACCACCGCGGCGATGGCGTAGAGTTCGTAATTGGCCCCCGATGTCGGCTGCGCGGCGGCGGTGTAGGCGAGATAGACGATGCCCGCGAGCGACGAGATGACGCCGCCGAGGATGTAGATCAGCATCAGATGGCGCGGCACGTTGATGCCGACCCGGCGCGCCGCTTCGGGGTTGCTGCCGATCGCCAGGGTGTAGCGGCCGAACCGGGTTTTATTGAGAACGAACGCCGAGATCAGCGCGAGCACGATCGCGATCCAGCCCATATTGGGAAATCCCGCGATGGTGCCCTGCGCGATGTTCTGGAAGCTTTCCGGCAGGCCGAAGACCGGCGTGCCGTTGGTGGTGAGCAGGGCGGCGCCGAGCGCGATCGCCAGCATCCCCAGCGTCGCGATGAAGGGCGGCACGCCGAGCACGACGACCGAACCGCCGATGATCGCGCCCACCAGCGCGCCGAGCAGCAGGGTGAGTAGAATGCCTAGAACGATGCCGAGATGGGTATCGACGATCACGATGGCGCAGATCATCGAGGATAAAGCGACGACGGAGCCTTGCGAGATGTCGATCCCCGCCGTCGCGATGATAAAGGTCTGGGCGATCGCGAGGATGGCGATTACCGCGACCTGCTGGGCGATATGGAACCAGTTGACCGGGCTGAGGAAGCGCGGATTGAGGAAGCCGAAGACGACGACCAGGACCGCGATGCTGATCAGCGCGAAGGCGAGCTGGCGGACGAAGCGAAGCAGCGCCCGGCCGCGCGGAATCGTCTCGACCTGGATGAGGGGCTGGGTTTGCTGATCCATCGTCCGCTTTGCTCCGGTCAGCTGCCCGGCTTATAGTTTGGCGCGTATTGGCGGATCGCCGCCGTCGCTTTCGCGCTGCTCAGATTTTTCGGAGTCAGCAGAAAGTACGGCGTATTGATGCGCTTCGGCAGGGTTTTTCCGGCGAGCTTGTCGAGCATCGCGACGACCGCGTAATAGCCCATGTCGTAGGGCGATTGCAGGATCGACGCCTGGATGATTCCCGATTTGACATAGGCGATCTCGCCGAGATCGGCATCGAACCCGACGACCTTCACCTTCGCGTGGGCGCGCTGCACCGCCTCGGCCGGGCCGAGAGCGGCACGGTCGTTGGCGCCGAAAATCACGTCGAGATGCGGATATTGGGTCAGCATGGTGGTCGCGATGCGCAGCCCCTTGCTGACGCTGTTCTGCGAATACTGGATCGGCCCCATCCGCTTGATGGCGGAATAGGATTTCATCCCGAGCATGAATCCCTTGGGCCGCGCGATGCCGGTGGAGGCGGTGTGGTTGAAATCGACGATCGCATATTGGCCCTTGCGGTTCATCAGGTGTTCGGCGGTATATTTCGCGAGTGCCGAGGCGGCGCCGACATTCGAGGTGGCGAGGAAGCAATCGGCGATGTTGGGCGACAGGCCGGAATCCACCGTCACCACCGGGATGCGATGGGCGAGGGCGGATTTGACCGGCTTGAGCAGCGCCTGCGGGTTCTGCGCGGCGAGGATGATGCCGTCGGTGCCGGCGGTCACCGCGTTATTGACCATCGCGATCTGGCCGGCGAGGTCAAGGCCGCTGGCGGGCGCTTCGAAATTCACCGTGACGCCGAATTTCTTCGCCGCCGCGTCGGCGCCGTCGCGCACCGCGAGCCAGTAGGGCGATGCGTTGGATTTGGTGATCAACTCGAAATGATAATGCTTCGCGGGTTTGGCCGGCGTCGCCAGCGCGGCGACAGTGGCGCTCGGTGTCGCGGCATCGGCCTGGGGCGCGGTGAGTGTCGCGCCGGCGGTCAGCGCCGCGGCGCCGAGACCGGCAAGCATCAAACGTGTCGTTAGCATGAGTCTCTCCCTTTTCAGTTGTTGGTTTCCGCATCGGCATAGCCGGTCATGTAGCGGATCAGTTCGGTCTGCGAGGTCTGGTTCGATCGCGCGTCGAACACCGCGCGACCGCGATACATGACCATCACCCGGTCGCAGACTTTCAGGATCTCGACCAGGTTATGACCGATGAACAAGACGCCGATTCCCTCGCTCGCCAGTTGCCGCGCCATTTTCAGGACGTTTTCGGTCTCCATCACCGCGAGCGCCGCGGTGGGTTCGTCCATGATGACGATTTTCGCCTTCCAGTAGATGGCGCGTGCGATCGCCACCGCCTGGCGCTGCCCGCCGGACAGGTCGAGCACCCGCGCCGACGGATCGGGGATGTGGCTTTCGATGCGGGCGAGGAGGGATGCGACCTCGCCGTGGATTTTCGCCTCGTCAAGCATCGGAATCAGGCCGGCGAGGCGGCGCACCGGCTCGCGGCCGAGAAAGATGTTCGCGCCGACATCGAGATGATCGGCCAAGGCGAGATCCTGATAGATCGTCTCGATGCCGGCGTTGCGCGCATCGCGCGGCGTGCGGAAGGCGACTTCGGCACCGGCCAGCCGGATCGTGCCGGCATCGGCCCGATGGACGCCGGAAATCACTTTCATCAGCGTCGATTTGCCGGCGCCGTTGTCGCCGACTACGCCGAGCACCTCGCCGGGAGCGACCTGCATCGATACGCCGCGCAGCACCTCGACCGCACCGAAATGCTTGTCGATGCCGGCGACTTCGAGGGCAGGGATGGTCATGCGCGCGAGTCCGGCGTTTGAAGGCGGCCAAGGAGCAAAGTAATCTGCGCGGTCGTTCGGACAAGCCGCCTCATCTTTGTTTCCTCCGGCACCGGACTAATTGGCCTAAAGGCCGGACCATTCGCTGGGTTCAATTACCAATAAACGACAGGCATGACAAGCTAAACCGATAGCATTATTCGCGGAGAAAAACATCGATCACCATGTCGAGATGGACGATCATCGCGTCGCGCGCGCCGGCCTCCGATCCGGCGCGGATCGAGTCGAGGATGGCAGCATGCTGGGATTCTGAATTCGTGATCATCTCGGCGGTTGTGTAAAGCGATTGCAGCCGGCGGAACATGCCGCCATAGGCGTGACCGAGCAGCAGGATCATGAACTGCTCGAACGCAGCGTTGCCGCTGGCCTGGGCAATGCGGATATGGAACATCCGATCGCCGGGATGGGTGGTGGAGCGCGCGCGATTATCGGCGACATTCTGGGCGAAGGCGGCTTCGATCGCCGCAATATCGGCCGAGGTGGCGCGCCGTGCGGCAAGGGCGGCGGCCTCGGGTTCGACCAGGCGGCGCGCCTGGAGCAGCGCGAAAGGCGGGATTTCGACATCGAGATCGAGCGCGACCGGCAATTCGGGATCGGGGCCGGGACGGGTGAGGCGCATCACCCGGCGCATCAGCGAATCGCCTTGCGCCTCGGCGGGCGGGATCGCGCGGACCAGAACCCCGTCACCCACCCTGACATCGACGAGGCCGAGCACTTCGAGCGCGATCAGCGCCTCGCGCACCGAGGACCGGCTGACACCCAGGGAGGTGGCTAGATCGCGCTCCGGCGGCAGGTAGCTGCCCGGCCTATAGACGCCGCTCGCGATCAGGTCGCGAATCTGATCCGCGATCTGGCTGTAGATCCGGCGATTGCGGATCGGTTCCAGTGCCATTCCTGGTTTCGCCCTCCTGGCTGGCTTGCGTGACGCAAAATGGCTTGATACTGGTTGCTTAGCATTGGTCCGGCCATTGATCCAGTGACCAGATGAGGGGACGCTTCCGATGACCCGTATCACGGGATTCGATGCCTATGATTTGCGGTTCCCGACCTCGCGCCAGCGCGACGGGTCGGACGCGATGAACCCGGACCCGGATTATTCCGCCGCCTATGTGATCCTGCGCACCGATCAGGACGGGCTCGCCGGCCACGGGCTGACCTTCACGATCGGGCGCGGAACCGAGATTTGCGTCGCCGCGATCCGCGCGCTGGCGCCGCGCGCGGTGGGGCTGGAGCTTGACTGGATCAGGGAAAATCCGGCGCGGTTCTGGCGGCATCTGACCGGCGATTCGCAATTGCGCTGGATCGGGCCGGACAAGGGCGCGCTCCATCTCGCCACCGCCGCCATCGTCAACGCGGTGTGGGATTTATGGGCGAAGGCTGAGGGCAAGCCGGTGTGGCGGCTGGTTGGCGAGATGAGCCCGGAGGAGATCGTCCGGGCGATCGATTTTCGTTACATCACCGACTGCGTCACGCCGGAAGAGGCGCTCGATTTTCTGCGCGATGCCGCGCGCGGCAAGGCTGAACGGCTGCGCACGCTGCTGGCGGGCGGTTATCCCTGCTATACCACCTCGGTGGGATGGCTCGGTTACGACGATGAAAAGCTGCGCCGGCTGATCGGCGAGGCGATGGCGTCGGGGTTCCGCTATCTCAAGTTCAAGGTTGGGCAGAATATCGACGACGATATCCGCCGGCTGACGATCGCGCGCGAGATCGCCGGGGCGGATTGCCGGTTCATGATCGACGCCAATCAGGTCTGGGAGGTCGGCCAGGCGATCGACTGGGTGAAGCGCCTGACTTTCGCCGATCCGTGGTTCATCGAGGAGCCGACCTGCCCGGACGACGTGGAGGGGCATCGGGCGATCCGCGCGGCGGTGGCGCCGGTCAAGGTCGCGACCGGCGAGATGTGCCAGAACCGGGTGATGTTCAAGCAGTTCATCATGCGCGGCGCGATCGACGTGGTGCAGGTCGATGCCTGCCGGCTGGGCGGGCTGAACGAGGTGCTGGCGGTGCTGCTGATGGCGGCGAAGCACGAATTGCCGGTATGGCCCCATGCCGGCGGCGTCGGGTTGTGCGAATATGTGCAGCATATCTCGATGATCGACTATCTGGCGATCTCGGGGACGATGGCGGATCGGGTGATCGAATATGTCGATCATCTGCACGAGCATTTCATCGATCCCTGCGTGATCAGCGACGCCGCTTACATGCCGCCCGAGGCGCCGGGCTATTCGATCGCGATGAAGCCCCAATCCCTGCGCGATTATCGGTTCGACGGGGGAGTGTGATGGAACTCGGGTTGTCGGGCCGGGTGGTGATCGTGACCGGCGGTTCCGCCGGGATCGGCGAGGCGATCACGCGCGTGCTGATTGGCGAAGGTGCGGTGCCGGTGGTTTTTGACCGCGCGCCGCCGGAAGATGCGCCGGGCAGCATTGATTTTTGCGCCGTCGATCTAACCGATGTTGATGCCTGCGGCGAGGCGGTGCGGCGCGTGGTGGCGCGGCACGGCAGGATTGACGGGCTGGTGAATAACGCCGGCGTGAATGACGGCGCCGGGCTGGATGCCGGGGTGGGTGCGTTCCGCGCATCGCTGGAACGCAATCTGGTGCATTACTACACGATGATGCATTTCTGTCTGCCGCATCTGCGCGCTTCGCGCGGTGCCGTGGTGAATATCGCCTCGAAAGTGGCGCTGACCGGGCAGGGGCGCACCAGCGGCTATGCGGCGGCGAAAGGCGGCCAACTGGCGCTGACGCGGGAATGGGCGGCGGAACTCGCCGGCGATGGCATCAGGGTGAACGCGGTCGTGCCGGCCGAGGTCGATACGCCGATGTACCGGGCGTGGCTGGCCGGTTTTCCCGATCCCGCCGCACGGCGCGACGCGATCGTCAGGCGGATTCCGCTCGGCGCGCGGATGACCCGGCCCGAGGAGATCGCGGCGAGCGCGGTGTTTCTGTTGTCGGACGCCGCATCGCATAGTACCGGGCAATGGCATGTCGTCGATGGCGGCTATGTCCATCTCGACCGGGCATTAGAGCAAGGCAGATTTTGATTGAACCATTGCGTTCAATCAAAATCTGCCAACTTGCTCGCCAAAATGAGAGTAGAGGTGATCGACCCAGACGATCACCGCTAAATGAGGGGAATGACTGAATGCTGTTAGGGATCGATCCGCTGCTCACCGCCGATCTGCTTCATGCGCTGCGCGCCATGGGGCATGGTGACGCCATTGCGATTGTCGATGCGAATTTTCCGGCGACCGCGAACACCCGCCGGCTGGTGGTGCTGCCGGGCTGCGACGCCAGCGCCATGCTGCGCGCGATTCTGAGCGTGCTGCCGGTGGACGATTTCATCGCCCACCCGCTGACCACGATGCAGGTGGTGGGCGACCCGGACGCGGTGCCCCCGGCGGTGGCCGAATTTCGCATGATCGCGGGCGAGGCGGGAATGGGCAGCGTCGAGCGCCATGAGTTCTACCGCCTGACGCGCGAGGCGTTCGCGATCGTGCAGACCGGTGACCGGCGGCTTTATGCCAATGTCATCGTCACGAAAGGCGTGATCCGGGCATGACGTGATGCGCATCGACGCGCATATGCATCTCTGGCTTGTGGCGCGCGGCGATTATGGCTGGCTGACGCCGGATTTGCCGATCCATCGCGATTACGATCTCGCCGATGCGCGTGAGGTAGCCACGGGAATCGAAGGCGTGGTGCTGGTGCAGGCGGCACCCACCGAGGCGGAAACGCATTTTCTCCTGGAGATTGCAAGAAACTCGGATGGATTCGTGCGCGGCGTCGTCGGTTGGACCGACCTCGCGGCAGGGGATGCGCCCAAGCGGATCGCCGCACTGGCCCGCGATCCCCTGCTCAGGGGATTGCGACCGATGCTCCAGGACATCGCCGATCCCGGCTGGATTTTGCGCGGCGACGTGGCGCGCGGGCTGGATGCGATGGTGAAGGCTGGGCTCGCGCTCGACCTGCTGATCCGGCCGGCGCATCTGCCGCATTGCGTGGCGCTGGCGCGGCGCCATCCCGGTCTTGCCATGGCGATCGACCATTGCGCGAAACCCGACATCGCGGACGGTGCCTTTGCTTCCTGGGCCGACGTGATCGGTGCCGTGGCCGGCGAGACAAGGATAGCGTGCAAACTCTCCGGGCTGGTCACCGAGGCGGCGGGCGATGCCAGGCTGGACGCTATCGCGCCCTATGCGCGTCACGCGATCCGCGCCTTCGGCCCGGACCGGCTGATCTGGGGCAGCGACTGGCCGGTGCTCACCCTCGCGGGCGATTACGGGGCATGGCGTGCGGCGGCGCAAGCGCTGGTCCGGCAGGAACTGCCCGAGGCCGAGGCTTTGGTATTCGGCGGCAATGCCGTGCGGTTCTATGGGCTTGGCGGCTGATTTTCCGCGATAGCGCGGCCGTCTCTGCCGCGATGCGCCGCCGATTATTTCTGGTGAACGATGCCGCAGAAAATGCTACGCTCAAGAACTGATTCCGATTATCGCGCAGCTCTGCAAAGGCCGAGGAGGTTGATTTGGAGCCGGACATGTTCGAAACGAACCGGAGCAATCCTGGAAAATCAGGGTATCCTCAGGAACTGGCCCGAGGCCTGAATCTCATCGAGAACATAGCCCTGGTGCTGTCGGACATCACGCCGATGGCGTCGCTGCTCGTCATCGCGCCGGTGGTGTTGAGCACGGCCGGCTCGGGCGCCGTTATCGCCTATCTGCTCGCGGGATTCGTCGCGATCAATATCGCGCTGTGCATGGGCGAACTCGGCTCGGTCTTCCCGGTTGCCGGGGGGTTGTATTCGATCGTCACCAAAGTTCTGGGCCGGCCGATCGGCTTCCTCGCCCTGCTCGACTATATCGGTCAGGCGATCTTTTTGCCGGCCAGCATCGCGATCGGGATCGGCACCTATCTTCATGCGCTCGACGCCGCGATTCCCGAAAACATATCCTCAGCAATCGCCATGGCGCTGATCACCCTGCTCGCGATCGCCCGCATCACCGCCAATGCGATTTTCGTCAGCGTCTTCCTCGTCATCGAAATCGGCGTGCTGACCTTCATGACCGTCGGCGGCCTGATCCATGTCACCCAGCCGATCGGCATTCTGCTGCACCCGGTCCTGCTGGTCGGCCAGACCGCGACGGCTTCCGGCGCACTGCATCCGGTGACGGTCGACGCGATCCTGGCCGCCCTGGCGGCTGCCTTGTTTTCGGTCAACGGCTATGACAGCGCCATCAATTTTTCCGAGGAGACCAAAGGGCCGGCAGCCAATATCGGCCGTGCCGTCATCATCGCCTGCTCGGTCGGGGTGGTTTTCGAAATCATCCCGTTCGTGGCCAGCGTTTTCGGCGCGCCCGATCTCAAGGCCTATCTTGCGTCGCAGACGCCGCTGACCTGGGTGATCGAGCAGGTTTTCGGGACCCTGATCGCGAGCCTCGTGCTCGTCGGCGCGATCGCCGCGATCGTCAACGCGACGCTCGCGATCACGCTGCAGTTTTCCCGAATCGTCTGGGCCAGCGCCCGCGATCAGGCGTGGCCGATGCCGGTCAACCGGGCGTTGGGCAAAGTGAGCCGGCGTTTTCATTCACCGTGGGTTGCAACGCTTTTGGTCGGCATCTGCGCCACCATCCTCGCCTATCAGTTCACCCTGGTCAGCGTCGTTACCTTCACGTCGGTTCTGCTCGTCGTGCTGTATGCGCTGGTCGCGATTTCGGCGATCGTCCATCGCGTCCGCTCCCGTGGCGAGGCGACGCCGTTCAGAATGCCGTTCTGGCCGGTCCCGCCGCTCATCGCCCTGATCGGTTCGGCGGTGACGCTCTATGAGCAGACCTATCAGGATATCCTGACCGTCGTGGCGATTTTCGTGGCCGGGCTTATCTATTACGGCCTCTATCTCGGCCGCCGCGGGGTGGGTTACGCGCCTTCGGCGGTCCCGGAAAACCTGCCGTGAAGAACGGCACCGGAACCAACCGGAGCTACGCGGGCAGATAGCCCAGAAGCTCGTCGGCGCTCATGACGTGGCAGTAGATCATGTTGATGATCTCGAGTTCCTTCCGGTGAAGGTCGTCGCTCGCGGCGGCACAGGCGTCCTCGATGACGATGACCTCGAAGCTCTCATCGGCGAGGCTGCGGACCGTCGAGGAAACGCATTGGTCGGTGAAAATACCGGTGCAGATGACCTGGCTGACTCCGAGATTATGCAGGATGAGGCGCAGATTCGTGCCGGTCAGCGCGGAATCGGTGGTTTTGGTGACCACGATCTCGTCGCCCACAGGCGCGATCGCCGGAACGATCCGCGCGGCGTCGCTGTCGCGGGGCAGCAGGAGATTGTTCCATCCCGGCATTTTCTGGCTGAGCGAGCGATCGCGCCCGTCAAGGGTCTGGCAGGCGATCCGGGCGAAGAGCACCTCCAGCCCGCCGGCGCGGAACCGCGCGAGGAGGCGCGCGATGGTCGGTAGGACCAGGCCGTGCATGCGCGTGTGAAATCCGTCCCACGCGTGATAGGCGTCGAGATCCCTGCCGTGCAGCGTCGCGATGTCCGGGCGTTCGAGATAGGTGTTCTGCACGTCGATGACGAGCAGCGCGACCTTGTCGCGCCCGAGCGCCGGGTCCGGCGGCTCCGGGGCGTTCTGGTAGTAGAGCGAACGGAAAGCGGTTTTCCAGTTGGACATCGGGTTCTTCCCTGAACGGGTTAGCGGATGAGCAGGATGCCGCCCATGACGAGCAGTGCGGCGACGCAGCGGACCGGCCGGAACCGCTCTTTCAGGACGAAAGTGGCGATCGCGACCGAAAACAGCACGCTGGTGCCGCGCAAGGCGGCGACGACCGCGATCGGCGCCACCGTCATCGCCCAGATCGCGATCCAGTAGGAGGCGAGCGACATCGCACCACCCGCCAGCCCCTGGCGCGTGTGGCGCAGCAGTTTCATGAACGAGGACGCGCCGCGGCGCCAGAGGACGATGATCGGCAGCGGCAATCCGTCGAGGACGAACAAAGTGGCGGCGTAGGCGCTGGGATTTCCGGCGGCGCGCGCGCCGATTCCATCCGTCAAGGTATAGAAGGAAATGATCAGCGCGGTGAGCAGCGCGAAGCCGATAGCGCCACGATTGGTCGCGACATTCCATCGTCCGCTCAGCGACAGCAGGATCACGCCCAGGCCGAGCACCACCACGCCAATTGTCGCCTGTGCACCGATCGGCTCGGCGACCAGGGCAAACGAGGCCAAGGCGGTCAGCAGGGGCGCGCCGCCCCGCGCGATCGGGTAAATCTGGCTCATCTCCCCGCGCCGGTAAGCTTCGGTCAGCGCCAGATTGTAGCCGAGATGAAGTGCAATCGAACCGAGCAGCCATGGCCAGGCCGCCGCCTTCGGGGGGCCGAGGATCAGCATGAACGGCAGGCCGATCAGGCCGGCGCCCGCGGTGATCAGGGTCATCGCCAGGATGGGTTCGAGGCGCACCTTGAGGAAAGCGTTCCAGCCGGCATGCATCGCCGCTGCTGCGAGCAGTGCGGCGAAGACGACGGGGCCCGCGGTGAGAGACGGCGTCACCGGCAGGAGCCGATGCCGGACTCTGCCAAAAGAGGGGTTCGCAATTCCATCATGTCAGAGATTTTCGCCATCCGTCTCCTCTTTTCATGGCAGAAGCCCGTTTTTGTGTTGTCATAATTGTCATAAATGGATGCCATATCCAGGCCTGGGGTGAAGCGGGCTGGCCTGCTGCCGGCGCATTGGACCGCTGCGAAATTGGCTCATATCGAACTGAATGCTGCGGAACTGCCCGGCGGGGGGGGGGATGCGAGTGACGGTAACGCTGACATTTCTCGATCTCGCGGGGGCGGTCGCGCTGCTGCTCTGGGGCGTGCGCATGGTGCAGACCGGCGTGCAGCGGGCGTTCGGCGCCCGGTTGCGTGGCTTTCTCGGCGGCGCGCTGCGCAATCGGCTCACCGCCTTTCTGGCCGGCATGGGCATCACCGCCATCATGCAGAGCAGCACTGCGACCGGCCTGATGGTGACCGGCTTTGTCGCGGAGGGGCTGGTGGACCTGGTGCCGGCGCTCGCGGTCATGCTGGGGGCCAATGTCGGCACCACGCTGATCGTGCAGGTTCTTTCGTTCGACGTGGCGGCGATCGCCCCGGCGCTGATCCTGGCCGGGGTTCTGCTGTTCCGCCGCGCGACGGCGGGCCCGCGCGACTTCGGCCGGGTGCTGATCGGCCTCGGTCTCGTGCTGATGGCCCTGCACCAGTTCGTGGGCGTGCTCGCCCCCTATGAGAACGTGCCCTTCCTGCGTCTTCTGCTCGGCGCGGTCGCGGCCCAGCCGGTTCTGGACGTCGTTCTTGCCGCGATTTTCACCTGGGCCGCGCATTCTTCGGTTGCCGTCGTTCTGCTGATCATGTCCTTCGCGGCGAACGGCACCGTGCCACCGGACGCCGCTTTCGCGCTGGTTCTGGGTGCCAATCTGGGCACCGCGTTCAACCCGGTGCTGGAGAGCGGCGCCGGCGACGACAGGGCGGCCAGGCGGCTGCCGATCGGCAATCTGCTCAACCGGGTGATCGGCGTCGCGGTCGCGCTGGCTCTGCTGCCGTATATCGGGCGGCTGATGGCGGCGATCGAGCCGAACGGCGCACGCGCGGTGGCCGATTTCCACACCCTGTTCAATCTGGTGCTGGCGGCGGTGTCCTTCCCGCTGCTGACGCCCTATGCTGTCCTGCTGCGGCGCCTGCTGCCGGCGCGGGTCGATCCGGCCGATCCGTCGCGGGTGATGTATCTCGATCCTCTGGCGCGCGAGACGCCGGTCGTGGCACTCGGCGGGGCGGCGCGCGAGGCGCTGCGGCTCGCGGACGTGCTGGAATCCATGCTGGTCGGGCTCAGGGACGTTTTCGAGCGCGGCGATCGCCGGCAGCTCGCCGAGACCAGGCACCTCGACAACGTGCTCGACACGCTCAACACCGCGATCAAGACCTATCTTACCGGGCTCGACCCGGAGGCGATGGCCGAGGCCGATCATCGCCGGGTGGCGGAAATCCTGACCTTCGCCCTGAACATGGAACACGCCGGGGATGTGGTGGACCGGAACCTGCTCGGGCTCGCGGCCAAGAAGATCAAGCGCGGCCTGGTTCTCCCACGGGAGGGTCAGGCCGAATTGCTCGGCGTCATCGATCGATTGATCGCGAACGTGCGGACGGCGGCGGCTTTGTTCGTGACCGAGGATGCGCGCGCGGCCCGCCTGCTCGCCGCCGAGAAGGAGGCGTTCCGGGATATCGAGGCTCACGCCACGTCCGTGCATTTCGAATGGTTGCGGGCCGGGCGGGTCGATATGGCCGAGACCAGCTCGCTGTATCTCGACACGCTGCGCGACCTCAAGCGGGTGAACGCCCACCTTGTCGCGGCGGCGGCATACCCCGTGCTTGAGGGCAAGGGCGAACTGCTGCCGAGCAGGTTGCGCCAGGACGGGATGGAGGAAGATTAGGGTATGATGAGTTTAGGCTCATCACACTCAATCTCTTTGTTTGGCGAGCAATTTCATGGCTTTGCCGGATCGCTCCGCGATTCCGTCAAACGCCATATGGCTCTAAATACATCAGGCGGGCGTTCTGCCGGCAGGGAAGGTCAGCATGGTTCAGTTCACCGATCATGGAACAACAACCGAGCACCATCGTCGCCGTGTCGTTACCGGATTACTGATCGATCACATAACGATCCTGTGATGGCTCTGCGCTGTCACCCAGACCTGATAGATACGCAGACGCCACAGCGAAGTACCGGTATCCCGGATATTTGCCGACATAGGACGAGGCACGCCACCATGACCATCAAGACCCAAGCGGACCGCATACAAGGTGACAGCGAGATCGGCGGCCAACGCCCGGGGCGCGATGCGCTGATCGGCCAGATCGCGGGCGCGATCCGGCGCAGCCTTCAGGGATCGGCGGGCGATGCGGCGTGCCGTTTTCTGTTGCAATATACGGCAGGTATGGCAACCACCGATCTCGCGACTCGCTCGGCGGAGGACATCGCCGCTGCGTCGCTTTCGCTATGGTCCTTTGCGCAGGAACGCAAGCCCGGCACCAATAGTCTGCGGGTGTTCAACCCGCGTGGCAGTGGGGCCGGCTGGGGCAACGCGAATGCCGTGCTAGAACTGATCAACGACGACAAGCCCTTTCTCGTCGAGTCCGCACTCGCAGTGCTCCAGTCCTTCGAGCAGCCGGTTCATGCCCTGATTCATCCCGTGTTGCCCGTCACCCGCGACGGGGCCGGGCTTTTGCAGGCGATTGGCACCGGCAAACCTGAATCGATGATCCAGATCGCCTTCGGCCCGGAGGCCGATGCCGCGCGGATCGACGCGATCGCTGGAAGCCTCAGGCTGGCGATGGCCGATTTGTCGGCCGCTGTGGCCGATACCGAGCCCATGCGCACGGCCCTGCACGCGACGATCGAAACGATGCCCGAGGGTTCTGAACGCGATTTTCTGAACTGGATCGGCCAGGACAATTTCATCCTTCTCGGCATTCGCGATGTCCGCATGGGGCCGGACCTGAGCATCCTTTCGCCGGAAGCCGCCAGCCGGGCCGGGGTGGCCCCGTCGCTGGGTGTGCTGCGCGACCATGCCAACATCGTGTTCGATGTCCTGCGCGACGCTGAAACCTGGCGCGTGATCGCGCACGAGGCGCTGGGCCGGTTCGATCATATTGCGGTGGCGAAGGCCGACAGCCGCAGCCGCGTCCATCGAGCGCAACTCTACGATGTCGTCGTGGTCAAACGCCACAGTGCAGAGGGCGCGCCGATCGGGCTAACGTTGTTTGCCGGTCTGTTCGTTGCGGATTCCTATAACCGCAACCCACGAAGCATCCCCATGCTGCGCGACAAGGTCGATCGCATTCTCCATGCGTCCGGCGTCGATCCGGCCGGGCATGATGGCCGCGCCCTGCGCCATATTCTCGATACCTGGCCGCGGGATGATTTGTTCCAGGGCATTCCCGGAGAAATCCTCACCGCCGCCATGCGGGTGATGGGCCTGCAGGTGCGCCCGGAACTGGCCCTGTTCGTGCGGCGCGATCCGTTCGGGCGGCATCTTTCCGCGATCGTGTTCGTCCCGCGCGACCGGTTCGATACCACGCTCCGGCTCAACCTTGCTGCCATGATCAATCGCGCCACCGCGGGCGAACTCGCCGGATACGCGATTTCAATGGGCGACGGACCGCTCGCACGAGTGCATTTCATCATCGCGGCCGAACCGGCGCGGGCGCGGGCGCTCGATGTCGCCGCCCTCGAAGCGGCCATGACCGAGGCGGCGCGGAGCTTTCGGGAACGGCTCCGCGAAGCGCTCACCATGGAACAGGGCGGCGTGAACGCTGCCGCAACCCTTGCCGATTGGGGCAGCGCGTTTCCCGACGATTATGCCGCCGTCACGCCGGCAACCATCGCGGTGCAGGATATCGAAACCGCCGCGGCGGCCCGTGCGGCTGGCCGGTTCCGGCTTGCGCTGTCGCGGCCGTTCGGGGTGCCGGAGCATCGGGTGGTTCTAAAGCTGTTCCGGGCCGACGAACCAGTGCCGCTTTCGGATATCGTACCACTGATCGAAACCCTCGGGCTGCGCGTGATCGAGGAGGTGCCTTACCGCTTGGTCGCGCGCGGCGGCGTGGTGATGCTGCAACGCCTGACCCTGGAAACCGCCGATGGCGCGCCGTTCAATCTGGCCGGGCGCGGTGGCGCGGTTCTCGACGCGATCGAGGCGGAATCGGACCAGCGCTGCGAGATCGACGGGTTCAACCGCCTGATCCTGCGCTCCGGGCTGGACTGGCGCGAAACCTGGCTGCTGCGCGCCTTGTTCAAGTGGTGCCGTCAGGTCCGCGCCCCGTTCAGCCAGGGCGCGGTGGAAAGCGCGCTGGCCGCGCACCCAGCGGCAGCGCGGCTGCTGATCACGCTGTTTCATACCCGCTTCGATCCCGACCGCCCGCGCGATTCGGCGGCCGAGGCCGAACTGGCCGCCCGCTGGGTCCGGCTGCTCGACGATGTCACCAACCCAGATGAAGACCGTATCCTGCGCCGGCTCTACCTGCTGCTGGACTCTGTGCTGCGAACCAATTTCTACGACCGGACCAGCCCTCTCATCGCGCTCAAGATCGACAGCGCCAAGGCCGGGGACATGCCGCTGCCGCGCCCGATGGTCGAGATATGGGTACACGGCGCGCGGATGGAGGGCTGCCATCTGCGCGGCGGCATGATCGCGCGCGGCGGGATACGCTGGTCGGACCGGCGCGACGATTTCCGCACCGAAATTCTCGGTCTGATGAAAGCCCAGATGGTCAAGAACGTCGTCATCGTGCCGGTCGGGGCGAAGGGCGGCTTCGTTCTGAAATGCCCGCCCCCGCCCACCGGCGATGCGAATGCCGATCGCGAGGCGTTCATGGCCGAAGGCATCGCCTGCTATCGGCTGCTGATCAATGCCATGCTCGACATCACCGACAATCTGAAAGGCGGTGAGGTGGAGCCGCCCGCGCGGATCATGCGGCGCGATGGTGACGATCCGTATCTGGTGGTTGCCGCCGACAAGGGCACTGCGACCTTCAGCGATATCGCGAATGAAATCGCGGTGGCGCGCGGGTTCTGGCTTGGCGATGCCTTCGCCTCGGGCGGCTCGGTCGGGTACGATCACAAGGCGATGGGCATCACCGCGCGCGGCGCCTGGGTGAACATCGCGCGGCATTTCGACGAGCTGGGCCACGACATCCAGAGCCAGGACTTCACCTGTGCAGGCGTGGGCGACATGTCGGGCGACGTGTTCGGCAACGGCCTGCTGGTGAGCCGCCATACCAAGCTGCTCGCCGCGTTCGACCATCGGCACGTGTTCATCGACCCCGACCCCGATCCGGCGGCGAGCTTTGAGGAACGCCGCCGGCTATTCGGGCTGAAACGCTCTTCCTGGGCGGATTACGATCCGGCCCGGATTAGCGCGGGCGGCGGTGTCTATCCGCGGCAGGCCAAGACCATTCCCCTCACGCCGCAGGCAGCTTCCATGCTGGGACTTGAGCCGGAGCCCCAAGAACCCGACCGGGTGTTACGGGCGATCCTGACAATGCGAGTCGATCTGCTCTATTTCGGCGGCATCGGCACCTATGTGAAAGCGGCCACCGAGACCCAGGCCGACGCGGGCGACCGGGCCAACGACGCCATCAGGGTCGATGGACGGCAGATCGGCGCGCGGGTGATCGGCGAAGGGGCCAATCTCGCGGTGACCCAGGCCGGGCGGATTGAGGCGGCGCAGGCCGGCGTGCTGATCAATACTGACGCGCTGGACAATTCGGCGGGTGTCTCGACCTCGGACCACGAGGTCAATATCAAGATTTTGCTGGCTGGCGCCATCGAATCGGGCGGCCTGACCGCGCATCAGCGGGTCGATCTGCTCGGCTCGATGACCGATGAGGTGGCCGCACTGGTGCTGTGCGACAATCACCAGCAATCCCAGGCGATTTCGCTCGACGCGCTGGGCGGAGCGGCCGATCTGCCGGCGCAGAACGCGCTGATGACTCGGTTGGAAGCGGCGCGCATTCTTGATCGTGCCGTAGCCGGGTTGCCGGATGCATCCACCATGGCGGCGCGTGCCGCCGCAGGCCAGGCGCTGACGCGGCCCGAACACTGCACGCTGATGGCCCATGCCAAGCTCTATCTCGGTGCGGCGATCGATGTCTCGCCTTTGGTCGATGATCCGGCGCTCGACGCCGCATTGGTCGAATATTTTCCGGCGACCCTGCAATCGCGGTTCCGCGCCGATATCGAGCGCCACCGGCTGAAACGCGAACTGATCGGCACCGCGATCACCAATGAATTGATCAACCGGATGGGGGCGGCCGCGTTCGGGCGGATCGGTGCCGAATCCGGGCAGGATGCCCCGGCGATCGCGCTCGCGGCCCTGATCGCCCGCGCCGCGTTCGACCTGCCGGAACGCTGCCGCACGATCGAAGACCTCGGCATGGCGGTGCCGGCCGCCCTACGGCTTGGCATGTTGCAGGCGGTGCGGCGGTTGCAGGAAGCCACCGCACGAATCCTGCTCGCCGGCCCGTCGCTCGGCGCGATCGGTGCTGAGGTGGCCGCCCTCCGTCCCGGTCTCGCCGCCCTTACCGAAGCCGCCTACGACCGGCTACGCCGGACGGATGAGGTACGCATCATGACCGAGCAGGGCATCCCTCCAGAACTCGCCTGTTTCACCCAAGCGTTGCCTGATCTGCTGGTCGCGCCGATCGTGGTTCGGCTGGCGAACCGGCATCAATGCAAGATCAAGACGGTCCGCACGGCCTGGATCGGGACCGGCGAGAGTTTTGCGATCGATGCGTTGCGCAGCTCGCTGGCCGCCGTGCCCAACACCGGCGGCTGGGCGGCACGCGCCACCGCGTCGCTTGCGGATGAGCTCAACGAATTGCAAAGCCATCTGGTCGAGGCGACCCTGACCAGAGGCTGTGTCCCCGCAGATCTGCGCATCACGATCGGCCGGCCGGCCGAGACTGCCGTGGCGCTGGCGCACGAAGTCGCACTGCTGCCCGACCTCGCGGCGATGATCGTGGCCGTGCGCGCCCTGCGGGGCGTCACGGCCTGAACGCAGCATTATACCATGTGTGGACGGCGCCGTTTTGGCAAGAGCTTTCTTTCGGGATGACATTTGGTTGGGTGCAGCCATGTGTTCGGCCTTGAATGAAGCGGCTCTCATGGCCGCGGCCCTGATGAGATTCGCGGACCGGATCCAACCAGCGGAACGTGCTTGGAGGCACCTGGCTTTCCTGGACTTTCCCGATCCTCGGCTCGACCGATTTGTCATCACGACATTGCAGCCCTCACCAAACGCGTACCCTTTTTTTGACCGCCGGCCCTACTGGGCAATTATGCCGCAGCGCCTGTGACTGGTACACATGCCTTGGCAGCCAGGAATTTCTGGCCGCTGTGGATCAAGGTCCAGGCGATACGCGCCAGCTTGTTGGCGACTGCAATCGCCACGACCCGAGCCGGCTTCGTGGCAAGCAGCCGGTTGATCCATGAGGCGAGCGGGGTTGCCTTGTTGCGCGCCGCGTAAATTGTAAAATCGCGCGCAATAATGACCCCTTGAGGGGCGAAAATCGCGTCCAATTCCGACCCCCTTCGTCGTTAGGTATGGCGTTAGTGGAGGGGGCTTATCCACGTAGTGCATAGGGGGGACCCGCGGCCTTCGACGCGCGCCATCGAGCGCAAGCGGCGGAGGGCGTGGGGGGTTCCTGTGCACCCACGTGGATAAGCCGGGTGGGGGTCTGGGGGAGGGTTTTTGGTCAGCTTCGGTGTTTGAAGCGCCAGCTTTCGTTGCTGGTTTCGATGATATCGCAATGGTGGGTCAGGCGGTCGAGCATGGCGGTGGTCATCTTGGCGTCGCCAAAAACTTGCGGCCAATCGGCAAAGGCGAGATTCGTGGTGATCAGCAGGGAGGTGAACCGCGCCGGGAATCCTGGAGGCTCCAACTCTTGAGTAGGATGGAGCAATGGAAAAGCGGAAGACATCGAACAGATATTCACCTGAGGTCCGCGAACGCGCGGTGCGGATGGTGCTGGAGCATGGCAAGGATCA
>NZ_JAIMBZ010000079.1:0-6882 GCF_025499445.1 Acidiphilium sp. AL | reverse complement strand
ATGAACATGCCGCCAGGGAATCACAACTCGAGTCGCGCCGCAAGCCCAATGTATGGACACATCATTCAAATATAAAACCGCGCTATCCCAAGCCACCCAATGCGTTCAAGCAGTTTCAAAGTGAAAACTTCGGGCTAGATCTCAAAATCATAAGATTTTTCGGTGGGCATCGGAACCGGCTTTGGACGAGGGAGAAAAGCCGTCGGCAGCCTGCCATCAATGAAGGCCAGGCCGCCTCCGATCATGGCCATTCCTGCAAACTCTCGGATCAGCAGTGCCTCGCCCAACACAAACGAACCGAGCAGGATTGCGCTGACCGGGATCAGGAATGTGACAAGCAGCAGATTGGTCGCCCCCGCCGCAGCAAGAATGCGGAAATAGAGAATGTAGGCAAGCACGGTGCACAGAAGCGCGATCCCAATCAGCGCTCCCCACGTCTCCGCGTCCGGTGCCGGCAGTGTCCAAGGACGATCGGCAAAAACCACCACTGGGATCAGCACGAGGGTGCTGCCGGTAACTTGGCCGGTCGCGACCTTGATCGGCGAGATATCTTTGAATCGCCGACCATAAATGCCGGCAAAGGCGTAAACCAGCGCCGCCCCCAGGCAGGCGACTTCCCCAAGAATGCCCCCCTTGGCCATGCCCGCCAGTGCTCCTGGCCCAACGAGCACAGCGACACCGGCAAAGCCGATCGCGACACCGACAAACTTGCTGCGGGTCAGCTTCTCGTTTGCGGTCAGCATATGCGCGACGACCACGGTGAACATCGGCGTCGTAGCGTTGAGGATGGAGGCAAGCCCGCTCGAAATCCGGGTTTCGCCGAATACGATCAGCGAAAAGGGGATGACGTTGTTGAGCACGCCCATGACGATGAAGTCAGCCCAGAGACGCGGCGAGGCCGGCATGAAGTCACCTCGCAACCCAAGCCACAGGTTCAGAATAACAGCGGCCAAACCCACGCGGCCGAGAACCACGGTGAAGGGCGGCAGTTCGGCGACCAGCACCTTAAAGAAAAAGAACGACCCGCCCCACAGCGCAGCGAGGGCCAGCAGCATAACCCACTCTCTACATCCCATCGCCGGCACTGGTGCGGTCTTAACCGTCATCGAACTCATCCCCTTCAATTCGACAGAAAGGTATCGACGCCACCGCGTCGCGGCACTCCGAATCTTGTGCTCGTATTCGGACGCACGTTTCCCCATGGTCAGTGAAAGATCAGGGCGCAACGATCCGCTCCCTTCAATCGGTTCGAAATCTCCGCTCAGAAACACTGGAAACGGCGGCGCGATTCGCGTCGGGAGCGAAAATCGCGGCTGAGCAGGCGGCCGGCGCAGGTCGATGCGGGGACATCGGCCAAGCCGGCCAACGCACTCAGGCGCGATTTGCGCACCGGCGCTTGCGTTCAACGCCGATGTCGGTCATGACATAGCCATCGAACTCCCGCGCGGGAGAGAGCGGCATGAACGCCGCCGCCGAAGGCGCAACCGGCCCCCGGAAACGCTCAGGCAAAAGGACCGCGTGAGAACACGATCTCTGGAAAGCCGGCGCAGCGCGCCGCACCGAAGGCGTAAGGGCGGGGAAACTCCTGCCCGAATCTCTCAGGTTCCGCGACAGAGGGGGGTCAGCCTGGACGGTTCTGCACCCGTCCGCTGAACGCGGAGAATCCTGTGGCCGATGCCGAAACGCTGACCGTTCCGCTCGATGCGATGCATCGCGGCCTGGGCGCGCGCATGGTCGGCTTCGCCGGCTACGCCATGCCGGTGCAGTATGACGGCATCATCGCCGAACACCTGCATTGCCGCGCCCATGCCGCCTTGTTCGACGTCTCGCATATGGGCCAGGCGATCCTGTCCGGCCCCGGTGCCGCCGCCGCGCTGGAACGCGTCGTCACCGGCGACATCGCCGGGCTGCAACCGGGGCGCCAGCGCTACACCCTGCTGATGAACGCGGATGGCGGCATCGTCGACGATCTGATGGTCGCCAATCTCGACGGGTATTATCTCCTCGTCCTCAACGCCGCGCGCAAGCATGTCGATCTTGCCCATATCCGCGCCCATCTGCCCGATGCCGTCAGCCTCACCCCGCATTTCGGCCGCGCCCTGCTCGCCCTGCAAGGCCCCGAATCCGGCGCGGTTCTCGCCTCACTGGCGCCCGAGGTCGCCGCGCTGCGCTTCATGGACGCGATCGAGACCACGCTCGAAGGCGCGCGCATGACCATCACCCGCTCCGGCTATACCGGCGAGGACGGGTTCGAGATCGGCCTGCCCGCCGAACGCGCCGACGCGCTCGCCACCACCCTGATCACCGATGCGCGGGTGAAACCCGCCGGGCTCGGCGCGCGCGATTCGCTCCGCCTCGAAGCCGGGCTGCCGCTCTACGGCAACGATATCGACGAAACCACCAACCCGATCGAGGCCGGGCTCGGCTTCGCGATCGGCAAGCGCCGCAAAATGGCGTGGAATTTCGCCGGCGGCGCCGCGGTGCGCGCCATACACGACAGCGGCCCCGCCCGCCGCCTAGTCGGCCTGCGCGCCGACGGCCGCGCACCCGTGCGGGCGGGTGCCGAACTGACCGACGCCAAGGGCGCGCCGGCCGGCATCGTCACCTCCGGCACCTTCGCGCCCAGCCTCGATGCGCCGGCGGCGCTCGGCTATGTCCGCGCCGATCTTGCCCGCGACGGCACCATCCTCGCCGCCGCACTGCGCGGCCGCGCCGTGACCATGCGCGTCGCCCCGCTGCCCTTCATTCCGCACCGCTACGCCCGCTGAAAGGACCTCCGCCATGACCGAAATCAGATACACCAAGGACCACGAATGGGTGAGGCTCGACGGCGACATCGCCACTGTGGGCATCACCGATCACGCGCAATCCGCCCTCGGTGACATCGTGTTCGTCGAACTGCCGGAACCCGGCCGCGCCGTTGCCGAAGGCGAAGCCTGCGCCGTGGTCGAGAGCGTGAAAGCCGCGTCCGACGTCTATGCCCCGCTCGCCGGCACCGTCACCGAAAACAACGCGTCCCTCGCCGCCGATCCCGGCGTCGCCAACCAGGATGCCGAAGCCGGCGGCTGGTTCTTCAAGCTGCGCCTCGCCGGCCGCGCCGGATTCGACGCGCTGCTGAGCGCCGCCGACTACCAGACTTTCGTGCAATCGCTCTGACCGGAGCCGCCGCCATGGATACTCTCGCCGCATTCGATGCGATCCTCGCCGAAGATCGGTTCGCCGCGCGCCATATCGGCCCCGATGCCGCCGAGCGGGCAGCGATGCTGCACCAGCTCGGCATCCCCTCGATCGGCGCGCTGATCGCCCGCACCGTCCCCGGCGCGATCCTGGCGGAGCGAAAGCTCGACCTTCCGACACCGCTGACCGAGGGTGAAATCCTCGACGATCTGCGCCACTACGCGGGCGAGAACGCGGTCAAGCGCAGCCTGATCGGCCTCGGCTACCATGGCACCGTCACCCCGCCGGTCATTCTGCGCAACGTGCTGGAAAGCCCCGGCTGGTACACCGCCTACACGCCGTATCAGGCGGAAATCGCCCAAGGCCGGCTCGAAGCCCTGCTGAATTTCCAGACCATGATGGCGGGACTCGCCGGCATGGACATCGCCAACGCCTCGCTGCTCGACGAAGCGACCGCCGCTGCCGAGGGTGTCGCGCTGGCCCGCGCGGTGCATCGCGCGAGTTCGACGACCATCGCCGTCGCACGTGATCTCCACCCGCAGACCCGCGCCGTCATCGCCACCCGCGCGGCACCACTCGGCTGGAGCATCGCCGATATCGAACCGGGCGATGCCGCAGCGATCGAGGCCGCCAAACCCTTCGCCCTGGTCCTGCAATATCCGGGAACCACCGGCGTGGTTCGCGATCTGTCGGCGGAAATCACCGCCGCGCATAACGCGGGCGCGCTCGCCATCGTGAGTGCTGACCCGCTCTCCCTCACCCTGCTCAAGCCGCCCGGCGAGATGGGCGCGGATATCGTGGTCGGCTCGGCCCAGCGCTTTGGCGTGCCGATGGGCTTCGGCGGCCCGCATGCCGCGTTTTTCGCGACACGCGACGCTCTCAAGCGCCACATGGCCGGACGTCTGGTCGGCGTTTCGGTCGATGCCGCCGGCGCGCCCGCGCTGCGCCTTGCCCTGCAAACCCGTGAGCAGCATATCCGCCGCGAAAAGGCGACCTCCAACATCTGCACCGCGCAGGTGCTGCTCGCGGTCATCGCCGGATTCTATGGCGTCTGGCACGGGCCGGAAGGGCTGATCCGCATCGCGAAACGCGTGCATCTCGCCGCCCGCCTGCTCGCGGGTGCCGCAACCAAAGCCGGCTTCGCGCTCCGCCACGATGTTTTCTTTGACACGATCGCGTTAACAACGGGTGAAAAAACCGATACCATCCTCGCTCGCGCGCTCGATGCGGGCTTCAATTTCCGTCGCATCGATGAGAAAACGCTCGGCATCGCGCTCGACGAAACCGTAACGCACCAGGAACTGACGATTCTCGCCGGCATCCTCGGCGGCGCCGCTGAGGCCATGCCGACGCCGCTCGCGGCGCTGGCCCGGAACACGAAATTCATGACCGCGCCGGTGTTCCACGCGCACCGCTCCGAACACGCGATGCTGCGCTACCTGAAACGCCTGGAAGACAAGGACATCGCGCTCAACCGCAGCATGATTCCGCTCGGTTCCTGCACCATGAAACTCAACGCGACCGCCGAGATGATCCCGATCACCTGGCGCGGTTTCGCCGATATCCATCCTTTTGCGCCGCCGGACCAGACGCGCGGTTATCGCGCGCTGATCGACCGGCTCGCGACCGATCTCGCGCGCATTACCGGCTTTGCCGCCGTTTCGCTGCAACCCAATTCCGGCGCGCAGGGCGAATATGCCGGGCTGCTCAGCATCCATGCCTTCCATGCATCGCGCGGCGACGCTGCGCGCGACATCTGCCTGATCCCGTCCTCCGCGCACGGCACCAACCCCGCCTCGGCGGCGATGGCCGGGTATCGCGTCGTGGTGGTCGGCTGCGACCGCGCCGGCAATATCGACCTTGCCGATCTCGATGCGAAAATCGCCGCCCATGCCGGTCGCATCGCCGCGCTGATGATCACCTATCCCTCGACCCATGGCGTGTTCGAAGCGACGGTCCGCGAGATTTGCGCCAAAATCCACCGCGCCGGCGGCCAGGTGTATATGGACGGCGCCAACATGAACGCGCAGGTCGGCCTTACCAGCCCCGCCGCGATCGGGGCGGATGTGTGTCATCTCAACCTGCACAAAACCTTCTGCATCCCGCATGGCGGCGGCGGACCGGGCGTCGGACCGATTGCGGTCGCGGCGCATCTTGCCCCGCATCTGCCCAATCACCCGATGCGCGATGACGCTGGGCCGGCCACCGGCTATGGCCCGATCAGCGCCGCACCATTCGGCAGCGCCTCGATCCTGTCGATTCCCTACGCCTATATCCGCATGATGGGGGCGGAGGGGCTGCGCGAGGCGACCGAAATCGCCATCCTGAACGCCAACTACATCGCCCATCGCCTCGGCGCCCATTATCCGATCCTCTATGCCGGCGCTAACGGCATGGTAGCCCATGAGTGCATCATCGACTGCCGGGGCTTCCAGGCCGATACCGGCATTCAGGTCGAGGATATCGCCAAACGGCTACAGGATTACGGGTTTCACGCGCCCACCATGTCCTGGCCGGTGCCGGGCACGCTGATGATCGAACCCACCGAAAGCGAAACCAAGGCCGAACTCGACCGCTTCTGCGATGCGATGATCGCGATCCGCGCGGAAATCGTCGCCATCGCGGCGGGCACGCTGCCGCGCGACGACAATATGCTGAAAAACGCGCCGCATACCGCGTCCGAGGTCATGGCGACCACCTGGAACCACGCCTATAGCCGCGAGCAGGCGGCGTTTCCGCTGCCCTATGTCGCCGGATCGAAGTACTGGCCGCCGGTCAAGCGGGTCGATAACGTCTATGGCGACCGCAACCTCGTCTGCACCTGCGCGCCACTCTCGGACTACGCGGAGGCGGCGGAGTGAGGGTAGCAATGGCACGCTTCAAGATAAGATCGGATGATTAGAGCATTTTCCGTTCGCTTTGGCTCACGGATAAAGCTCTATCTAATACCATGTGTGGACGGCCCTTTGGGTTCAAGTCGTTTTTTTGCAGAATCTGATGTTGGTTCGAATGCGGTCATGTGTCCGGCCTGTTGATGCGGCGCTATGACCGCTGGCCCAGATGGGTTCCGCGAGTGCCATCCAAACAACGGTGCGGCATGTGATTGCCATCGGTATTAACGGATTTCCTGATTACGCATGTTGATCCGTGAATTTTCGGGCGGTATGATCTGCTGCGAATGGACGAATTTCCTGGAGTGTGGGATGGCACGGAACAAAGTTCAGTTTCAGAAAGGTCTCAGCGAAGCGGAGTTTGATCGGCTCTAAGGAACGGAAGAAGCCTGCCGGGCGATCGTTTACTCCTGGCGCTGGGCGAAAGGTTTCGTCTGTCCGGTGTACGGGGACACGCGGCATTGCGTGGTGAAGCCTCGACAATTGTTCCAGTGCACGGGGTGCGGTCGGCAGACCTCACTGACGGCGGGAACGATTTTCGCGCAGACCCATTTGCCGTTGCTCACCTGGTTCCGCGCAATGTATCACCTGACGCAGAGCAAAGGGGGGGCTCGAGCATCGAGCTTGGCCGCCGGCTCGGGGTGACGCAGACCACCGCCTGGAAGCTGAAGCACAGTAAGCGCGAATTTCGGCGCACCTAGGCCGGGTGGCGGGCTGCTGGGAATAGGTGTCCACTTACGGGAGGTGGATACTTATGATGGAGCGGATTGGACCGCATGGTCTGGAAATAACGGGCGTGAGGCGCGATGGGCGT